>JAGQPR010000009.1 GCA_020426625.1 Planctomycetales bacterium | reverse complement strand
GCTAAGTTGCGGTTCCGTCAAAAACCGCGTGCTAGCGCACAGCGGCTAATTTTGCGCAAGGATGCGGAAGGATTACGTGGAACTGAATTTCCAATTCTTGACACTAGCCATTGGCTAAGCGAAGTCTGCAACAACTGAGCAACCTGCATGCCACTAGTTCCTCGCGCGTGTTGTTAAGGCGTTTGAAACCAGTCTCAGTTTGCAAGCGGCGGCCCGATTAGAAAGGATTTCTTCCGCCCATGAAGCTGTTCGCAGAGTTGCCCATTGATTGTATCCTGTCTAGGGCTGTTGTTCGCTATTCAGTCGACTATTCTCGCAACGTGCATATCCGCACGCCAGCCGTGCGATGGTAGCCTTGCAGCAAGGCGACGAGTCTGTTGTCCGTGCTGATGGTTACCTTTGCAGCCAATCGGCACACAGATAGCATATGAATAAATGAAGAAGTCGAGTCTATAGATTTAGATGTGTTTCTCACCCCAAGATTGCGATGAGCGTCCATGAACAGTGAAAAAGCGCAGCCGAAAATGCGTTGGAATCTCGCCCCGGTGCTGAAAGCCATTGGAAACTGGGGCTTTGCAATTCTGGGAACAGCGGGCGTGAGCCTACTGCTGATGATTTTTGCGGGAGTTTTCGCGGCGAAAGTCCCAGAATCAACAGCTCATCATGAACGCACGATTCCTGAAGATGCTCAGATCGTCGAAGTTGCACTAGTCCGCCAGCCACGTTTTGAGACGGCGGTGGGATCGATCGAACCGATCCACCAATCGTCGGTCGCGGCCAAACTATTGGCCAAAGTCAGCGAAGTCGCTGTTTCAGCAGGCCAGCAGGTAGCTGCTGGCGAAGTGCTGGTAACTCTCAATGATGACGAACTTCAGTCGCGACTCAAGCAGTCCGAAGCGGCCCATACCGAAGCGCAGGCCGCAGCGGAACTAGCCAAATCCGATTTTGCCCGGGCAAGTCAACTGATTCAACGCAACGCGATATCCAGAGCGGAATTCGATGCGGCATCTACGGCTGTTCGCACGAGCGAAGCTCGATTAGAGCAACTTGGTCGCACTGTCGAAGAAGCTCGCGTCGTGTTGGACTACGCGACTGTCACGGCCCCGTTCGACGGCGTGGTCGTAGACAAGAAGGTTCAGGCAGGTGATACGGTCACGCCGGGCCAAACGCTGTTGACGCTCTACGACCCGAATCAAATGCAGTTGGTGGCAGACGTTCGCGAATCGTTTGCCATGCAGTTAAAGGTGGGCCAACAGGTACGGGCCAAATTGGAAACACTAGATCACCAATGCCTGGCCACGGTACGAGAGGTTGTGCCACAAGCAGATGCAGGAAGCCGCAGTTTTCAAGTCAAGGTTAGCGGTCCTTGCCCGCCTGGTATCTACAGCGGCATGTTCGGTAGGATCATGTTGCCGCTGGAGGATGAAGAATTGGTTGTTATTCCTCAGGCAGCAGTCCAAAGGGTTGGCCAGCTAACGCTTGTAGACGTCGTCGAAGGACAATCGTTGATCCGAAGGAGTGTCCAGTTGGGACGTGAATTAGGAGATCGTTTCGAGGTCTTGTCCGGTTTGCGCCCTGGTGAGAGTATCGCCATTCACTCGCGCGGAGGAAGCCAGCAGTGAATAAACGCCCGCCGGTTGACGATGGACACGCAGATGTGTTGTCAGGTATCGTCCGCATCTTTCTGCATTCAAATCTTTCGATCATTCTCATTATTTTCTCGCTAATTATCGGCGTGGCCGCGTTGCTTATCACGCCGCGCGAAGAGGATCCGCAAATCGTCGTGCCGTTGGCCGACATTCTTGTGGAATTCCCAGGTCACTCAGCGGCTGAAGTCGAACAATTAGTTTCAACGCCACTAGAGCGAATGCTTTACCAGATCGACGGTGTCGAATACGTCTATAGCATTTCGCAGGACGACCGGGCGGTAATCACTGTTCGCTTTTACGTCGGTGAGGACCGCGAACGCAGTCTGGTCAAACTCTTCAAGAAATTGAACGAAAATAACGATTCGATCACACCCGGCGTAACTGGCTGGGTTATGAAGCCTGTTGAAATTGACGATGTACCTATCGTTACGCTGGCGCTCACTGGCGCTAATGACGATGGCTACGTGCTGCGACGTATCGGCGAAGAACTAGTAGAACGCTTGGCTATAATGCCCCAAGTAAACCGCGCCTACGTCGTCGGTGGAGAATCGCGAACTATCACGATCGCCTTGGACCCCGCACAACTGCGCTCGCATCAGATGACAACGCTAGAAGTCATGCGAGCGGTGCAATATGCCAACGCTGCCTTGCCCGCGGGGTCACATACGCACAGCGACGAAGTCATCCAGGTGCAAACGAGAAGCGATATTCGACGGGCGTCTGATCTGGCTGATGTTGTTGTCGGTGTGTTTGATTCACGACCAGTTTTCCTCAAGGACGTTGCCCGAATCCTTGATGGAGCCGACGAGGTGACCAGTTATGTGCGGCATGGCTGGGGTGCAGCGCAGGGATTCGGTGCTCACCACAATAGCCCGGGTACCGCGCTTGGCGCGAATTCTCACAGTGAGTCTCCACCTGCTTCAACAGCGGGGCAAACTTTAGCTACCAGCCAAGCCTCGGTGGTCATCGCCATTTCAAAACAAAAAGGAGCCAATGCGGTTACCGTAGCCGAAGCGGTCATCGAGCAGGCTAATAAGCTGAAAACTGAGATGGTGCCTGACGATGTGGATATTGTCATCACCCGCAACAGCGGACAAACCGCCAATCACAAAGTCAATGAATTGGTCGAGGCGCTGGGAGTAGCCATCATCATCGTAATCCTGCTGCTCACAATCGGTTTGGGATTTCGCGAGGCGATGATCGTGGCAGTGGCCGTGCCAGTCGTTTTCGGGTTGACATTGGCTGTCAATCTGCTGTTCGGATATACCATTAACCGCGTGACGCTCTTTGCACTGATTCTCTCGCTCGGTTTACTGGTAGACGATCCAATTGTCGACGTGGAAAATATCGCGCGTCACTTTCATGCGCGCAAAAAGGCAACTCGCCGTATCGTGCTAGACGCTGTGGCTGAAATTCGTCCGCCTTTGATCAGCGCAACATTGGCGGTCATTGTCAGCTTCTTGCCGATGTTCTTTATCACTGGCATGATGGGACCCTATATGTCCCCCATGGCATTAAACGTGCCTGTGGCCATGCTGATGTCGATGGTCGTGGCATTCACCATTACTCCATGGTTGACTTATCAAGTACTCAAGAAGAATTTCCTGAATGAAGAATCTGCTCAAGGGTTGACATCGACGGATGCGGACGATGCCGTTCCGTTGGAACATGAGGCTTACGATCCCGAGGAAGTAAAGCGGTCGTTGTTGTATCGAGCCTTCCGACCACTGATGCTACCTCTCTTGAAGACGCGTCTGAGAGCGATCGGCTTCTTGGCCTTAATGGGCGTGTTGACAGCGGCTGCTGCTGGATTGGGGGCCCTGCGCATGGTGCCGCTGAAAATGCTGCCGTTCGATAACAAGAATGAATTCTTGCTCATTCTCGACATGGAAGAAGGTACGACTTTGGAACGTACCGATGCCGTGCTACGAGGACTGGAACAAATTGTTGCAACACAACCGGAGGTCACTGACTACACGAGTTACGTAGGCGTGGCTGGCCCCATCGATTTCAATGGAATGGTGCGGCACTACTATTTACGCGGCTTACCCCATCAGGCTGAAATGCGAGTACGGTTCGTAGGCAAGAAGAACCGTACGCTGCAAAGTCATGCGCTGGGCTTGCGGATGCGAGATGAGCTTACGGCGTTTGTCGAGGCTACCGGCGGCAAGTTGAGAATAGTAGAACTCCCTCCTGGGCCGCCTGTGTTGGCCTCTTTGGTTGCAGAAATCACCGGCCAACCAGACAACAGCTACGAAGATCTACTCGCAGCCGCAGATATCGTGAGCGAAAGAATGATGTTAGAGCCGGGAGTGGTTGAAGTCGACAATATGCGAGAATCTGCGATTACCAAATTGACATTTGTACCAGATCAGGAGAAATCGGCTTTGGCTGGTGTCTCTGTGGAAGAAATCGCCCAGACTATTTCTGCGGCACTGGCCGGTAATCGACAGCAAACACTGCGCGTGGAAGGCGAACGGCAACCACTACGACTGACGTTTCGCCTACCCCGAGCCATGCGTTCCAGCCAGCAGGACATCGAAATGCTACCGGTAAAAGGGCGAAACGGAAATACTATTCTTTTAGCTGAGATTGGGACTTGCCAATGGACACGGGCTAGTCAGTCAATCTATCACAAGAACTTGCAGCGTATCGCGTATGTGATGGCCGAATGCGCCGGAAGACCGCCAGCAGAGTGCATTGTTGACGTATTGGCCGATCAAAGCCCTACGGCAGTTCAAGGCCAAGCTGGCGTTCGCCCGTCCGATCCGGTGCCTGTAAATTCGCGATCCTACTTGCGCAATGGCAGCGGGATCGAATGGAGTATCCCCAGCGATCTAAGCGTCTCTTTCGCGGGTGAGGGAGAATGGAAAATCACGCTCGATGTGTTCCGCGACCTGGGGCTCGCCTTCGGGGCGGCGATGGTCATGATCTATATCATTCTGGTAGCTCAAACCGGATCCTTTATTATCCCAACCATTGTTATGCTGGCGATCCCGCTGACCATTTTGGGAGTCATGCCAGGCTTCTACGTTTTGAATCTAGTCGCAAGCGCACCAGTCGGAGGATACGACGACCCTGTGTTCTTCACGGCGACAGCCATGATAGGCATGATCGCCCTGGCCGGCATCGTCACACGCGACTCAATCATTCTCGTCGATTTCATGGAACAAGCGGTTGCAGCTGGTCGGCCATTGTTTGACGCAATTCTCGAAAGTCGGGTTGTACGGTTGCGACCTATTCTATTGACCGCTGGCGCAGCACTGCTGTCGGCTGTACCTATCACGCTGGATCCTATTTTTTCAGGACTCGGTTGGTCGCTGATCTTTGGTTTGGTTGCGTCAACGTTGTTTACGCTCTTGGTGATCCCGGTCAGCTATTGGCTGGTCTATCACCAGCAACAGACATAGCTCGGCTGTTCGACACTCGCCCAGACAAAATCACGGTGTGGGCATCGGGAATTGCGTAAGAACAACTTGAGCGTTTCGATGGTAGTCATCACGCTCCGCCGTCATGGTTATTGGCGGGATACACAAGCCAAATTGTTTTCACAAGATGCTTGCAGCTGCAGTGAATTTTTGCTCACTTGCAGTGAAATTGCTCACTCGCTAACGGTTGAGTTGGTTGATAATAAGCAAGGCGTCGATAGGGGAGACAAAACCATCGGCATTTGTATCGACATAGCCGATGAAATACGTAGGGTATACTCCAGCTCCATTCGCATTCAGGTAGTTGACGACAAGCAATACGTCCGCAGGCGAAACAAAGCCATCGCCATTGGTGTCGTTTGCATGCCCAGGATTGGTCGCAATGATTAAATCGTTTTCCCAAAAGAAATTGTCCGGCGGGGGTGGTAGAGGCGCTGGCAGGGGAAGCGGTAGTGGAATTACTGGTCCTGGGCCAACATGGGAAGGAATGGGCGACTCAGTTCCATCCGGAAAGCAAAAATCCCCACCGACTTCACATGTGTACATAGGCTCTTGATCAACCGGCGCGATCAGCGGGCCAATAGGATCAGTCGGTCTCGTTCCCGATAATTTTATGTCCATTGATGGTAGTGTTGCTGCTGCGGACACAGCCGAAACTTGGAGAAAATACTCGCCGGCATCGAGCAGCACGCCGGGTAAACTGCGCATGGTACCCAAGGGCGCGATAATATTGTGGATCAGCCTTCGGTGGCTATCGAATAGTTGAAATGTTGCCTGAGTGTCGACATTCGTATTCGCAATCTCACTAAACGATTCGAGTGAGAAAGTGATGACTTGGGGGATGGCTATATATAGGGTCTTGTTTAGCGTATCTTGTTGTTCACTCAGTTGACCAGTGACGAAAGCGTCATTCGACTTGAGGCCGGAACTAAGCTCCAAATTCAAGCTGTAGTTTCCCATGCGATGGGCGGCCTCGACAGCTGACGAATCGAGTCGAATTAGATAGCGGGCTTCGGCTTCTATGTTGCCTACCAATAGATGTGTAGCACCATACCCAACTGACAATAACTCTGCATCAAGTACCGCGCCCGTCACATCCAGAACTGAAATTTGTGGGACCAGCATATTCGCATCGAGCGATTCCAAATTTACGAGCAGCATGCTACCAGCGCTTAGCTCTTTCGGCGTGTCAAGGCGAAGATAGTCAATATCTACTTGATCCGAAATGGTCCCGACCGTCGAGTAAACGATGCGTGTGTCGGAATTCAGGGCAGGCAAGAGTTCACGTGCATGGCCGCGGTCATCATCGCGGTGGCCATCGTCATCAGAGTAACCATCCATCCCCGCGTCTTGAAGGTGATAAGAGAACCCTCGCTTGGCACCACGACTGTCAAAGTACCAACGATGAACTATGTTGGCCCAATCCGCAATCTCGTTCGCTTCGTTCGCTAGTATGTCAGGCGTCCCAATGGTCACGGCATAATCGCCCTGCGACCAAAATTCGTCGTTTCCGGCTGAGATGCGAACAAAGTACTTTTCACCTGGGGCCGTTTGTTCCAAGCTCAGCAGAAGTTGGCCGCCAGAGGTGGAATTGATGCTGCCACTGCTCAGCACTTGACCATCTCGATTTACAAACATCGCCTGCACATTAGCCAGGCTCAGCTCTCGCGTTCGGACATCGACAGCCAACGGGCCAGTGTATGCCGCCTCGACATGAATCTCAAACACATCGACATCCGTCGAGTCTAGCAAATCACCGAACTGCAGCCAAACTTGGGAACCGTCGAAATCGTCGTTAGCATCATCGCCATCCTCTTCATTGCCTTTCACTCGAAAGGCATCTGCGAGTGTATCATTGCCATGATCGCCTTCGGTGGCGTCGGGATTGCGCGTCCCATGAATTGCTTGAAGAATAGCGATGTCTTGTGCCGTTGGCGTGGTGCTTGCAGATGGACCATGTGCGTTCATTGGTGAAAGCGGATCAGCATTGTGCTCAAGCCCTAGCACGTGCCCCAGCTCATGCATTGCCACTGTTTCCAAATCATGCAAGTCTCGCCAATTTGCATCCACATTGAAGATGATGTCACCGGCCCAAGTTCCGGCAGTGCGAGCACTTTCGCTGACGGCCTCAGCCCATACATCATTCCCCAGCGAGACGCCAAACCAGCGGATATCTCCGAAACGCGAATCTCCCTGCGAAGGACCATAGATACCGGCTGCGGCCCCATTATCCTGCACGAAACCGACGTTTAGCTCGGCTTCACGAGCCCAGGTTTGGATAGCCCGCTCTATCACGGGTTGCCATTGACCGGCCCCAAACCTTGCATCAAAAGCAGATTGCAACTCACTCGTGCGGAAACCGATTTGTGTTCCATCCGGCGCAATGCTTGTGGTAATGCTGCCAAACCCAAGGAAGGCGCCGTTATCGCTGGCTAGTAGACTACGATCCTCAAGCCGTTCGGCTAGCAATTGCCGGTGAAGTTTGTAATTCTTGGTCATGTCGTTTGACGAGTTGCACGGCACACAGAAAAGAGAATGGACACAGAAAAGAGAATGGACACAGAAAAGAGAATAGCCCAAAGGTCTACGGTCATTCTTGTCCCTTGGATGTTTTTGAGGTGCTAGAATTTACAAATTCTGGTTGATTTCGCAGCCAAGCGACATCCGGGTCGGTCATTGCAATTTGGGCAACTCCTGGGTGGATCTGCGCCGAATAAACGTACCACTTTAACGCCGCGGCACCGATCTGCTCCTGCGATGGCAGAGCGTTCGCCTGACCGGTGGTGCCCTCCGGCAGCCCGGCTGACTCAGTCTGAGCCATTTGAGCGGCTACCAACGAGTAACCACAGGCGATCTGATAAGCCACCAGCGGGTTGGTGATCTTTAGTGCGGATGCACGACTAAGGTCACGAACGGCTTCGATCAATCGCCCCAGACGGGCCAAAACAACGCCGCGTCCGGACCATCTCTCGGCGCTCTCTGGTTCCAAACTTACCAATACATCTAGATGTTCGAGAGATTCCTCTGGCGACGATAGCTTATCGGCGAGGACGTGAGCTAGATTCTGTCTGGCGGCCAGAGAATTTGAATTCAGTGCTACTGCATGCTCAAAATCGTGCCGCGCACCGAGTGAGTCCGTTTCGATCCGCAACGTTCCCCTTCTAATCCAGTCTAATTCGGTTGTTGGAACACATGCTAACGCTTGGGCCAGATCCCGATCCGCCTCCGAAATATTACCGAGCTTTCGTTGTAGAGCCCCACGAAAGGCGTACCCTGAAACACTTCGCCAGCCACCTTGAATGGCAACGTCTAACGAGTCCACAGCAGCCGACAATTCGCCGAGTTGCTCCAAGGCCAATGCCATGTTGTATCTGGCGGCTGGAAAGTCTGCGCGTAATCTCAATGCTTGCGAAAAATCCTGGATGGCGGCCTCAAATTGCTTCGATTCTAGTCGGGCGACTCCACGATAAAACCAAGCGGTATCGATGCGCGGACGAAGAGCGATGCAGACCGAAAAACACTCGCGGGCTGATGCTGCATCACCAACTTTCAAGTTGCTTTGTCCAGCGAACATCCAAGTTGCATAGTCACTCACATGGGCTCCGGACAACTGCCCGCTCATTTCTATCACTTCGGAAAACCGCCCTTCCAAGAAGGCATTCAGCAGATCATTGCGGGTAATTCTGTCGACACCGTCATTGTTGAGCCTCGCCAGGATCTGCGCGATCGACTCCGACAGCGATTCGTCTGTTGGTTTTGTGCCAGCTGTTGATAAGCCAATCCCCCGCTCTAACTGCTGAGCTTCTGCCAATCGCACTAACGTATTAAACAACGAAGGATCATCAACGATGGATAAATCAAGTTCGTTGCTACCACGATCGCGAAGCAACGAGAAGATCTCGTCAGTTTTTTGATTCGCCTCTACGGCCAATTCAGGGTAGTTCCGAGCGGCAGAAAGCAAGGCGACGGCATCGGGCAGCAATCGCTGCAAGCGGTCGCCGCGTGCGGTCCGTTCCGCTTGTTCGAGCAGCTCACCTCGCCACCAAAAACCCATCACACTTAACAGTATCAGGCTAGCGGCAACCAAGCTGATTGAAGACAACGATGTTATCATCGGATGTCGTCGAATCCACTTTCTAGTTCGCTCGTTAATGCTTGGCTCTCGCTGGTGTACCAAGGGCAGGTTGTTGCATTGAGCATTCAAGTCGTCATAGAGCTGGCCTGCCGACGCGTAGCGTTGCGGCGGTTGCTCGGCCAGGCAACGATGGATAATTGCCGCTAGCGCTGGAGTAACTGCCGGGTTGGCTTGTCTCAGTTGGGTCATCAGAGCCGCAGGCACATGGCTACCGGGTATCTTTGGTACCGATCCGGTCAGCATTTCAAACAGCACGATACCCAACGAGTAAATGTCGCTGCGAGCGTCAATCTCCAGCTTGCTCGCCCCTTGCACTGCAGCCAGTTGTTCAGGCGCCATGTAGGCCAATGTGCCGCCAACGCGATGCTGCGATGTCAGCCTACTTTCTTCCAACGACACATTAAAGTCTAGCAAGCGAGCCTGGCCATCCGGCGCCAGCAAGATGTTCGCAGGTTTGATATCGCAATGCAAAACTCCATGTCGGTGCGCATGCTCGAGTGCATCGGCCAGCTGAGCGCCAATCCAAGTGATGGCTCCGACGTAGTTCAGCTTGGCCAGCTCTTTGGCAGTGGCACGTCGCTTGTCACGTGGTACCTCGGCTTTGGCAATCGCTGTGGCGGAGACATTGTCCGTAGGTGTCGATGATGTAGGCGCTGGACGGGACTCTATCGGCTGTGGAGGATAACCTGGTGATTGAACGCTAGATTCGAGTTCACTTGTGTTCAGCTCAGCAGCAAAGTTAGTCACTGTCGAAATCTTGGCTTGACGATGCACCAGAATCTCGAGTAGCTCCACGCCACTGGCACTCTCCATGGCTTTGAGCCGCTCTTTGTCAGGAGGCAAAATCTCATGCAGCAAATCCAACAACGTGGTATTGCCCAGGTAGGGCATACACAACCCATACACGCCGCCGTGCTGATGGACCGAGTAAATCGGCACCACTGCAGAGTGATGTAATCGGGCAAGTAGCTGAGATTCATGGGAAGCGCGAAACGTCAACTTGAGCGCTACGAGTCTGCCTGACATGGAAAGCTGCCGCGCCAGGTAGACTCGCGCAAAAGCACCTTCTCCCAGCAGCTCAACCAGCGAGAAATCTTCCCATGTAGAACCTACGGCCGGCAAATCGGGGACTGTTTCTGCGCTCGGCAACGAACGCACATCATTGGCTCCGCGCTGTAGACGACGATACTCGAACTCGAGTTTTTGTCGTTCCGAATCAGAGAAATGAACTTCTGGAAATAGGGCAATGGCTTCGTCAGGCGTAAGAGGCAAATTGGCGGAGAAGCGGTATTCGAGCCAAACTCTTAGCAATTCGGTGATCGTCTCTGAAGAAACGCCGGTATTCGATTCGCCGGCCCAGGCCGCCACCAGCTCTTCCGGGTGCGTCTTCTCAACGCCATTTTTGGCTACAGCCAATTCAAATCGGTCGATAATTGAATCTAGAGTCTTCACAGTCATTCCTGGTCAGATCCACTGATGCAGGACAGCATCGAGGCTCGAAAGTCTTGCAAAACACGTTCGATGGTCCGCTTGCTGCGACGGCTGCCATCGGCGATTTCTTGAATTGAGTAGCCTTCGATACGCATGCGAATGATCTCTCTGCTGGAATCGGGCAATTGCGCTGCAATTTCATCGATTGACATTCTCAGTATTTGTTCCGCCAAACGCTGATCTTCTTGTTCACTGGTGCTGTCGACCGACAATGACTGCGTACGACTAATATCTCGCCGATTAGCTCGATGAAAGTTTCCCTGCGCGCGCACTTTATTGAGTGCAATTACCAAGAGAAGCTTCCACAACTCCTCGCCTTCAGGGATATCATACTGGCCCGCTGAAGCTCGTCGAAAAAAAGTCCTAAACACCGACTGTACGATATCCTCTGGATCGACGCGTGTTGCGAGGTCAGCCGACGTTCGATGATGAGTTAGCGCTAACAGGCGTTTGGCATAACGCATGTACAACGAATGCGCGGCGTCGTCATCGCCCGCCCGGAAACGCCCCAAGAGACTGCGGTCACTGGCACCCAGCGGTCGAGAGCCGCTAAAGTCGATAGGCTCAGCCATAAATCTGCTCAATCTGTGAATGGCCACCCTCGAAGAAAAGGTGTTGTTCGCCTGCAGTAGGTCCAGGATTCTCATTTGACGATTACCAGTAATTCTACATTCAATAGGCTGCGGTGGCCAACGATGCTGTCGCCCTTGTCGCACGATGAAAAAAGCAGTCGAAAGCGGCTTCGGGTACTCCCGAACCCAGCAACCGCCTCGACTGTGTAAAGTCCGCAGACAGTCCGCGAAGCTGGCTAGCTCTACCTATGGAGTAGTATCCATGCTACCCATCCGCCAAGAAAAACGATTTTGCGGCGCTTCTCGCTAATCGCCACCAAGGCTAACTATCTCCTTGGCCTTGGGAGAGTCCCGAGCGGGCACACGAAGCGGGACGGCAAGGGGAGAAATTGCCCTCCCCGTAGCTGGCCGTCGCTGGGGCTCCGGCCCTCCATTCCGCAAGTTGCATGAAAGCAATGCAACTTCAGAGGGAGGGGGAGTTGCGTTTACGCAGCGGTGGCGATCAGCGAGACGTGTCGATTTTGCTCCCTGGCGTAGGCCGCCCAAACGTTCAGGACCAAGTACTGGCCCACCAGCCAGTCGCGCTAGGTTGTTGCTTCCATAATGGAACTTCCTACCCATCTCTTCCTCTCTGGCGAAGTGACATTCACGAATTCTTAATTTTTTTGGCGGTTCGCGACTCGTTATCTCACTCTCTCTGTTGTAAGCATCCACGCAGAAGTTTTTTCGCATGATTAGCCGCTTGGGCCTTAGCTTAGCTACGGTTAATTAAGTACCAAAGATTTGAGCGTTGATGCTTTTAGGCTTCGCGTCACCAGTTGGACGCGAATGTACTACTGTCACCTAATCGCAAGAACGGCTTCCCTGATGTATTGTAGATCTTCGCAAGAACTTAGCTCGAATGCTAAGTTGCGACCCGTCGACTGCTTCACAGTCATAAGGACTCAGCAGAGGGCAAAGTCCGATCAAACAATCGCCGTTGTCTACTCAGGTCCAGGCACGTGGCGCGAGCGCAGCGAATCTCGTTGCACAGGATTCACGTTGGTTGAATTGCTGGTAGTCATTTCGATTATTGGCATACTGGCCGGGCTCCTACTGCCGGCAATTCAGGCAGCCAGGGAAGCCGCACGAAGTGTTCAATGCCTGAACAATCTCAAGCAGATGGGGCTTGCTTTTCACAACCATCACGAACAATTCCGTCACCTTCCTTCTGGTGGATGGGATTGGGATACCGCTCCGCACTATGTCAACGGCGCACCTGCGATCGGAGCCGAGCAGAGAGCTGGCTGGGCGTTCCAGATACTGCCTTTTGTCGAGGCTGCCAACACGTGGCAGGCTGGAGCGGAGATAGCCATTGGTCAACCGAACCAGATTTACTTTTGTCCCTCAAGGCGAGGCGTTCAAGCGGTGGTCACCCCAGACCACTACTCGCCACCGGTCAATGGTGCAAATCTGCGACACGCATTGTGCGACTATGCGGCGAGCAATCGAGAAGGGTCGGGTGCGGTGCGACGTTTTGTTCCGAACCGATTTCGCGACATCACTGATGGTACCAGCCAGACCTTGCTGATTGGCGACAAGCGGCTAAATCGCGCCCTGCTGGGCCAGCCACAGGAAGATGATAACGAAGGCTACACCGCCGGCTGGAATTCCGACACCATGCGAAATACCGCCAAGCAGCCCTTGCCCGACTTTGTGGGGCTAGGAGACGGCGATGATCGGTTCGGTTCCTCGCATGCAGGTGTGCTCCAGATTGCCCTAGCTGATGGCGCTACTCGGTCGATTAGCTACTCGATAGATGGTGCTGTTTTCCAGTTATTAGGAGATATCCGCGACGGTCAGACTGTGGGCGAATTCTAGGACGAATCCGACCCATTGCGAAAGTCGATTCGTTGCTGTCGCCTGCCAAAGGGAGCAGTGAAACAAATGAGATTAGCTGAATCTGAAGCTCGAGCAAAATGGCCAGGTATTTTAGTGGCCGCTGTCTTGACGCTATGTGTGGTTCTAGTCGTCGCAGTGCTGTTGCGGGCTGATCGGGTCCGAGAACTGGCGCGACAGCTGAGCCAAGGCGACGTCAGCCAAAGATACAAAGCTGCAAAGGAACTCGAAGAACTAGGGCCAAACGGCGGTGCGGCTGTACTTGAGCTAGCTACCGCTCTGTCAGACGACGACGCGCAAGTTCGATACCGGTCCGCCAAGGCGCTTTCCAAAATGGGCGAACTTGCCGCCCCCGCGGCGAGCTCATTAGCCGATGGACTGCGGGACACGGAAAGAGATGTTCGCTACTACTGCGCAAAATCACTTTACAAGCTTGGTAAAGCTGCTTCTCCCGCTCGCGATTCAATCGTCCTGGCCATGAAGGAATGTGACGATGAAACGAAAGTCTACCTGGTGAAAACGCTAGGAGATATCGGCGAGGAACATCAGCCGTCGATCGATTTGGTCAAGAAGTTGTGCAGTAGCCAGAACGACAAGTTGCGTTCAGCTGCAGAAGACGCGCTGACTGACATTTTGGACTAGGCCGAGCGCCATGCCATGATCACTCGTTTTTCTTCTGGTACCGTCATGATTATGAATAATCCTCAAGCCGAATCTACTCCGAGAGCTCCTCGTGCGGAAGGCGTCTACTCGCGACCTCAAGCCAAGACGATAGTACTCCATCGCCAACATCGACGCCCACGTATCGCATTCTATTCGCACGACACGATGGGAATGGGGCACTTGCGTCGAAATATGTTGATCGCGTCCACGTTATCTGCTGGACGCTGTCGAGCAGATACTCTCTTAATTGCAGGTACGCGAGAGGCTGGTTTTTTTGCAGAACAAGCCGGAATGGACTGCGTCACCCTTCCCGCTCTCACCAAGAACATGCATGGTCGTTACGCGGCACGACATTACAGTTGGTCTGTGGAAGAAACAGCTCGCCTTCGGGGACGAATCATCGCCTCAACGCTCCTTGCCTTTCGACCTGATGTTTTAATAGTAGACAAAGTGCCTCAGGGGATCTGCAATGAATTGTTACGAGCGTTGAAATTGATCCGCAAACGCCAAAGTACTCATTGCGTTCTTGGGCTCCGTGATGTGCTAGACAATCCCAGCGTGGTCTCTGATGAGTGGAAAAGCACGAATGCCGATGTAATCATCGAGCACTACTTCGACGAAGTATGGGTCTATGGAGATCCGAGAATTTACGATTGTCGCAACGAGTATGGATTTTCAGCAGCTACCGTTGCGCGTATCCGGTTTACCGGTTACCTCGATCAAACAACGCGGATTGCAAGGCTTGGTTCAAGGCTGAATGCCTCTCCTCTGGTGTTGTGTGTCGTTGGTGGGGGGCAGGATGGCATCGGCCTGGCCAAGGCATTCGTGGGCGGAGGCGTGCCCGAGGGCTGGCAGGGCGTCGTAATTACAGGGCCCTTCATGCCTGCCGAAGAGAAGCAATGGTTGACCCAACTAGCCAATCAGCACTCGAAGAATGTCGGGCAAATCACCGTGATTGATAGGCTGGTTGAATCCGACGAATACCTGAGCCGTGCGGATCGCGTTGTGGCCATGGGAGGCTACAACACAATCATGTCGATCCTCTCCTTTGGTAAGCCAGCCCTAGTGGTACCACGTACTAATCCCCGCTCGGAACAATGGATACGTGCCACTCAGCTGGCTGAACTTGGGATGCTGTCAACCCTACATCCTAATGAATTGACAGCCGAATCCATCTGTGCTTGGGTGACTCAAGCTGAAGTTCCAGCGCCAGTACCAGAGATGATCGATCTTCGTGGCTTGGATTTCGTTCAAGCCAGAGTCGCGGAAATTACCAACCATTGCTCAGTCACTTGATTTTGGTGGCCCTCTTCGGCCAACCCCTCACTTTCCGCCAACATTTAAGGAGTGGCCGGTGTGCAAACTTGCCTACGTGGTTAAACGTTACCCGCGTTTCTCAGAGACCTTTATTCTCAATGAGCTGCTGGCGCACGAAGCGGCAGGAATAGACATTGAGGTGTTTTCGCTGCGACCTCCTGTCGATACTCATTTCCAAGACTTGATATCACTGGTTCGCGCGCCAGTTAGCTATCTTTCTGTCGGTAAGGTGAGTGCCAGCGAACTCTGGCAAACGATTGGAGAAGCCCATCGAGAATGCCCGCAAGTTTTGCAGCGGTTAGGCGAGCTTGCAGGCGAGGACTCACTAGATGTCTATTGCGGTCTGAAGCTGGCCATCGCTGGTCTCCAAAGAGGTATTGGGCACTTGCATGCCCATTTTGCAACTAGCGCTGCCTGCGTTGTCCGCATCGCCTCAATTCTTAGCGAGATACCTTATTCCGTAACAGCCCATGCCAAAGACATATTCCATGAATCGGTAGTGCACGAGGACTTGGAGAAACGAGTAGCTGACTCAAGGGTTACATTTACTGTTTCGGATTTCAACCTAGAACATTTGACAAGTAGGTTTGGGGCCACTGCCTCTTCCAAGTTGGTGCGTCTTTACAACGGAATGCACTTGGAGCAGTTTCCCTATCACTGCCCTCAACACCGTCCTCCAATGATCATCGCAGTGGGTCGCTTTGTCGAGAAAAAGGGATTCTCGGATCTGATTGACGCCTGCGCGATACTGGATTCGCGACAAATCACATTCTCTTGTTGCTTGGTTGGTAGCGGAGAATTGATGCCAGAATTGCAAGCTCAAATCTGTAGACTGAACCTAGAGCATTGTGTGACTTTGCTAGGACCACAACCACAACGTGTGGTCAAACAGTTGGTAGCAGAATCAGCAGTGATGGTCGCTCCCTGCATCAATGGTAGCGATGGCAATCGTGATGGCCTGCCTACTGTTCTGCTTGAATCTATGGCGTTGGGGACACCGTGTATCTCGACCGATGTTACGGGAATTCCCGAAGTCATTCGCGACGGCCGGACGGGTCTGCTGGTTGGGCAACATAATCCAGCTGCATTGGCAGAGGCGCTAATTCGCCTGCTGAATGACGGTGGCTTGCGCGCCGCGCTGGCTCAGGAAGCTCGTAAGTTGATCGTCCGCGAATTCGATATTAGCAGGAACGCGGCACTGCAAAGGAAGCACCTTGGATTGGTTATCGAAAAACCGGTACCAAGCTTTACGCCATCACGTCAGCTAGTCGAGGTTTGATGCATGAGAGTTGCTTATGTTTGTGCTGACCTGGGCGTACCTTGTTTTGGATCGAAGGGATGTTCGATACACGTACAGGAAATCGTTCGCAGCTTCCTAAACCGTGGTGACGAAGTTGAGATGTTTGTAGCCCGCCCTGGAGGTAGTTGCGACGCATTTCTACCGGTCAAGGTCCATGAGTTCTCGCCCAGACGTTGCGATGATACAGCGGCGCGCGAGATTGCAGCCCAAGAAGTAGCAGAACGAATCCAAGCAGCACTGATGGTTCAATCTCCCTTTGATCTCGTATATGAACGCCATAGTCTGTGGAGCGCCGCAGGTCCTCGATTCGCGCGTCAAGTTGGCATTCCTTCGATCTTGGAGATCAATGCCCCTTTGATTCGCGAGCAGAGAAAGCACCGCGAGCTGGTCAATTCGACATTGGCGTTTGAAAAATCCCAACTAGCTTTTGCCTCGGCGAGCTCGCTGGCGGCCGTATCAGAAGAAGTTGCCCAAACCATCAGCCAGGATTTCGAAATTGATCTCAAGAGGTTGCATGTAATTCTCAACGGCGTGGATACACAAAGGTTTGCACCAAGCGTGCCTGCTCTCGCCCCGGCAGATGTATTCACGATAGGCTTTGTCGGATCTCTCAAACCATGGCACGGTGTTGAAACATTGCTAGAAGCTTTCGATATTTTTCATCGCGACTTTCCACAGTCTCGACTGTTGATCATTGGCGATGGTCCAATGCGCCAGCACTTGATCGAGACTTATTGCTCGCCCGATCGCGAGCTTTCGAAACACATGAATTGGATTGGCAGCGTGTCCCCTAATGACGTGCCAGGTTATCTGACATCTATGGACGTAGCCGTGGCCCCCTATCCCGCCATGGCAGATTTCTACTTTTCACCATTAAAAGTCTTTGAGTATATGGCCTGCGGTGTAGCAACCGTTGCCAGCCATGTCGGACAACTGTCCAAGCTGATTTCGAACGGTGTCGACGGATTCTTGTACAATCCGCACGCTGCAGACTTGGCTAAGACTCTACGCTTCTTGGCCGAACAAGAGACCGTACGTAGGGAGGTCGGGATACGTGCAAGGAAGCGCGCGGTCGATGAATTCTCTTGGGACCAGGTGTTGGCTCGCAGTCTTGCCACAGTGAATCTAGGTGCAGATCCCTGCCAGACAGAACGTGGGGAGGGATTGAATTCTAAACTGGAACAGGAGCGCGCCCAATGCCGCTAGTAACCTCTTCTTCCAGGTCCGTTGATCACTCTATCGTCCCCTATCTTTGGCCAGGCATGATCGCTAACCCGTTCCGGTTGGTCCTCGCCGTTGCTTGTTTGCTGATCAGCGTTGTTCTTCGGTTGATCGAGCCTTGGCCACTGCAATTTGTGATCGACAGAATCCTTGTCCCCGTTCCAACGCAAACAGGATTCTGGTGGGACCTCACGTCCGATTGGAGCGTCGAGTCATTAGTCACAATCTGCGCAGTGTCATTCGTCATACTCACAACTGCCAGAGCAATGGCGGACTTCACTCGCACTGTCCTGTTTTCAATGGTCGGCAATCAGGTGGTCAGCAACCTGCGCGAACGGGTTTTTCGTCACCTGCAGTCACTATCACTGGCCTTCCATCAAAAGTCGCGTGGTGGCGATCTGACTGTGCGCATCGTAGGTGACATGAACATGCTCAAGGAGGTTATGGTCTCAGCAGGCTTGCCATTGGCCTCTAGTGTGCTCCTGCTTCTTGGCATGTTTTCCTATATGTTGTACCTAAATTGGCAGCTCGGTTTGATGGTAGTTAGCGTTTTACCACTTTATTGGATCCTGGCTTTTCGCAAGAGTCGCTTGATCCATCAAGCGGCATCAGTCCAGCGAAAACGTGAGGGCGCGTTAGCGGCCACAGCTGCCGAGTCACTGGCGGCAGTCAAATCAGTTCAAGCCCATTCTGCACATGAAAAATTCAATGCAGCCTTTGCTTCTCAGAACAAAAAGAGTCTAAGAGAAGGTGTCAAGACAAGCCGCTTGACCGCCAGTTTAGAACGCTCTGTCGATGTAATGACCGCTATTGCGTCCGCTTTGGTGTTGTGGCAAGGGACTCGCTTCGTCTTGGATGGTTCGCTGACAGCTGGCGGTCTGGTGGTGTATTTGACCTATCTGAAACGCGGCTTCAAACCACTACAAGACTTCGCCAAGTATACGGGACGGATTTCCAAAGCCTTGGCAGCAGGAAATCGAATTACAGAAATTCTTCAGCAAAGCCCAAGCGTCGTCGATCTGCCCACAGCGTCAATCGCACCAAAGTTACGTGGCACAATCGAATTCAGAAAAGTGTGCTTTGGTTATCGCAGCGATGCGCCCATGCTTACGGATCTCTCATTCCAACTCGAAGCTGGGCAAAGCCTGGCAATTATCGGACCGTCAGGCATCGGTAAGTCAACCATGTTATCGTTGCTTATGCGATTGCACGCACCGAAACAAGGTCAGGTTATGATCGATGGGTACGATCCATCCCTATGGACGCTGCAGTCTTTCAGATCACAGTTGGGTATCGTGCTGCAAGAATCGGCGATTTTTTCCGGGACAGTCCGCGATAATATTGCCTTGAGCGTCCCAGATGCCAGCATGGAACAGGTGTTGGCGGCCGCCCAAGTTGCTCAGGCACATCAATTCATTTGTAAACTTGAACTAGGCTACGAGACCATTCTCGGTGAACGAGGTGCCGATTTATCCCAAGGTCAACGACAACGGTTGGCAATTGCGCGCGCCATTCTGACGAACCCTCAGATTCTCATT
Source organism: Planctomycetales bacterium (assembly GCA_020426625.1). Classification (GTDB taxonomy): domain Bacteria; phylum Planctomycetota; class Planctomycetia; order Pirellulales; family Pirellulaceae; genus Aureliella. Next base: position 24,287 of record JAGQPR010000009.1, on the reverse strand, counting down.
CTGGATGAACCAACGTCGAACCTGGACTGGCAGAACAGCCACAATGTAGTTTCGGCACTTCGGTGCGCATCTCGTGGTCGCACTACTCTCGTGGTTACGCACGACCTACATTTGGCGGCTAGCATGGATCGAGTGTTGGTCTTGAATGCTGACGGAAGGTATCAATTTGGTTCGCCTGGCCAATTGCTCGCTTCTGACCGAAGTCACTGCAATACGCCGTCGTCACTAAGACTCTCTGAATATGACAAGAAGAATGCAGATGCAGTGCGGTGTTAATAAGAGCATCGCAGATCGCGATCCGGACTTGCCTGGACTGAATGTTCTTTTGAATGCGCATGCCCTAACGGAAAAGCTCTGTGAGCACGACATCCGCGTGGAAGGGATTCCGCAAATTATATACGTGCGTTACAAACCGGGACGGAGATGTATCAGCTTAGTTCAAGTAGATCCTTCTGACAGTGTCCAATGGTTCGTGCTCACTGCTTTAACCAAGTACGACTTCCTGAAGCAGTTCAAGAAGGGTACTTCTTGGGAAGCAAGTCCAAGCAGGCAAGAAGCTGCACAGTCGATCCGAATAGACCGATTTCCATTTGACCCCGGACTGAAACATGTCGCCAAATGCTTTGACGAAACCAACCGCCAGCGACTGTTTCGCCGCATCTTTGCAGATGGTTCTGAAATCGAACCGTCGAACTTTGGCGTAGCGACGCTGGCCTACAAGCCAGGAAAAAGGTATGTAGCGGTCGGATGCCAACCCCAAAAAACTTTCAAATTCTATTGTGCTTATCAGTACATGCCAACCTTACGCCGATTGCTGGGGATTCAGTCAGCTGACATTGGTCCACCCAAGCTCGAACGCTACAACGAACGCTATCGTGTTGCCGCATTTGAATGGGTTGACGGACATTTGCTCAGCGATGCCCTGGGTAGCGAAGGATCCCACGACGCGACGTGTTGCGAAGTTGGTCGCCAGCTCGCAAGATTGCATCATTGTCGTATTCCTGCGAAAGCAGAGCTGTCCGCCATCGCACATCCGTTGGAAGAATTGGCTGGATACATCGCTTTTCTGGTGCCCGAACTGAAGCCACTGGCCGATGAAGTGGTCAGTGGCATCAATGCAAGCCTGGTCGCCGATCACACCGCGGTCGGGTTGATTCATGGAGATTTTTATGCAAAGCAAGTTATCTGTGCACCAGGCAGGATCAGGTTTATCGACTTTGACCAGGCTGGTCTTGGCAATCCCTATCGCGATGTGGGAAACTTTGTGGCAAAACTGTATTGGCAAAGTGTCTCACTCAATCAAGAGCTTACTCTGGCAGAAAATTGTGCAGAATCTTTCTTACGTGGTTATCGACACGGAATATTTCGCTTCGACGAACATGCCTATCGCGTCCAGTTGTCAGCTGGCCTAGTCCGTTGTGCAACCCACCCGTTTAGGCGGGCGCGGAAAAACTGGCCAAAAGTCACAGAGCGTCTATTGCTGCTGGCTCGTAGCGTATTGCGACAGTCAACTGCTGGGCAGCCTTGAAGAACATAAAACGTAGCAAGAATTCAGAGTCAATCTCATGGACCTGTCAATTCGGGAAGATCTGATTCGAGATGCCTGCGACTTGACCAACGTGAATTCACTCTTGCAGAAGTCAAACTCGGTCGACACTGTCCTGCGTGGACTCCGAATTCGATCGGCCAATGTCATCCGTTACAAGTCTGGTAGACGATGTTTGATCAAGTACAGTGGTGAAAATCACCATGGAACGGTCCTAGAATTTCTCGGCAAGATCAGGTTTAAGGGGCTGGACCTCAAGTCAGCTTCACTTCAACAAAATTTGCGTTTCGCAGGTTTTGATGGGACGCAGGATTGCTCAGTACCGCGAGTGTTGGGGACGCTGCCCTCGTTGAACATGTGGTTACAGCATTATGTAAGTGATAGTAAACCCCTCACGGTAACCTCAGTAGACTTTATTGCACGTCAAGTTCAAGTCGCTCATTGTCTGGCTCGCCTGCATCAAACGAAAATCGAGTGTTCTCGTTGCCACACAGCTGACGATGAATTGCGGCTGTTGCAATCACGACTTTACGATCTCAGCGAATTGCGCGCGGATTTAGGTCGATGCATCGAAGCTCTGCAGAACTTGACACGCGAAATTGCAGACAGACTGAGCGTACAAAGGAATGAGTCCACAATTCATCGAGACTTCTATTTTGACCAAGTACTTGTTTCGCCCAAGCACACGGTACTATTGGATTGGGACTTAGGGTGTATTGGTCCTGCCGAGCTCGATGTCGGCAATTATGTCGCCCACCTACGAGAATATGCGATTAGGAACACGAATTTTCAAGAAGCTTGTAGCGAGGCAGAACATGAATTTACGCGCGCTTACTTCGACCGTATGCCGCATGCAAGCAGATTAGCCGTTGAGCATTGGGCGCTGTTGACTATCGCGCGACATGTCGCTCTTAGCAACACTCTGGCTGGGAGATCTCATACGACTTTTGCCTTGGTAGAGAGAGTCATTCGCGATAGTGTGCACCTCCAACTGCAAGGTGCCAAGAAATTATCTCTACCATTCACTTTGTGATATTACTGGGCATCGTTCGAAGTTCTGCGATCCTTGGCCATTGGGCCGAGACCAGATTAGCTGGCAGTTCTGTCGCGAACGGCATCAAGTCGATCCATTCCAATTGAATCAGATTGATTGGCTCTCGACTCACGAGTTGTTTCGTTCTTCCATCCTGGCGAGTATGACCTGTGGGCATTCGGACGCCGCTAGTGTGCACGTTCGTCCTGGTCCACGACGGAACGAATGCTATACTGGCAAAGTTTATGCAGTTAACATTCGAGGACCATCCACTTGGAACGCGTGAAATTTGGTCGCACCGGCTTGTTCGTTTCTCCGGTAGCTTTTGGGACTTGGCAACTTAGCCCCAGATTTTGGGGGACGTTCGCAAAAAGCGATGCTCTGTCCGCCATGGGCAGCGCCTACGAGGCAGGGGTCAATTTCTTTGACACGGCAGACGCCTACGGCGATGGACATGCCGAGACGGTTTTGGGCGAATTCCTCGGCCAAATCCCTCGTCAAGATGTCGTCGTCGCAACCAAGTGGTTCAACCACTTCAAACCAGACGGGTCACGCTTTCCTGACTTGTCGCCGAAGCATCTCGCCCAACGCTGCGAGGCATCACTCAAGCGGCTAGGTATCGAAACGATCGACGTATGTCTGCTTCATTTTTATGACCAACTGACTCCTCTGGAAGAAGTGGCCCAGACGCTTAATAAGTTGCAGCAGGAGGGCAAGATTCGGTTCTATGGCGTCAGCAACCACAATGTGGAGCAATTGCGAGCTCAACGCATGTTCGGTGACTTCGATGTGGCTCAGCCTGCTTATAGCTTTCTGGACCTAGCGATCGAGAACGACTTGTTGCCCTACTGCCAAGCGCAAAATATCGGTGTGATGGTCTATTCACCCATGCACAAGGGCTTGTTGACGGGCAAGTACACCGGCCAAGAATCCTTTGAAGATTTTCGCGCGAATCACCCCGATTTTCAGTCGGAACGATTCACGCAAGTCTGCTTGGCCGTGCAAAGCTTGCTACCGTTGGCAGAAAAATACGGGATGAGCATCTATCAGCTAGTATTGGCTGCAACGCTGATGCACCCCGCTATCCAAGTTGCTATTTGCGGCTTCAAAAACTCCGCCCAAGTCATCGAAGCCGCTGCGTCCATGGGCAAGCAGATCGAACGCGAAGACTATTTTCAGATCCGTAACACTTTGTCGATGGGTCTGGGAACGAAGGTCGTCGACGCCAAAGGCATACGAAAATAGGCAGCACTGCGTTCGCATGCGTGTACAAGTCGTTGCGTCAGGAACCAGCCGTTTCTTGGGACACCACGGAAGACCTCAGTCATCGGCAGGTCCACCATCCTTGATGACGAATCGCGCCTTGAGACGGGCAACTTCGCTGGCGAGGCCTGCTGTCTTGACGGAGTGCAGAACTTCGTTGAAATCCTTATAGGCATCGGGCGCTTCGTCCTTGGGGTAGTTGCGACAGTTGCTCAGGATGTCGTGCGCGTTCAGCTCATTATCGATTTTGGATTGGTCCAAGGTGCGCATCGCATTGCGACGTCCCATGATGCGTCCTGCACCATGATTGACGCTATAGCATGCTTTTTCAGCGCCCTGCTCGGCGACCATTACTACCGATCCATCACGCGGATTTCCCGGCAACAGTATCGGGTGTCCAGTCTCTGCAAATGGTGTATCTCGTAGCGCATGGTGACCTGCCGGAAACGCACGGGTTGCTCCTTTGCGATGCACCCAAGCCTTCTGATTGTCGACCACTTCCGGTCGGGCAATGTTATGACTGATGAAGTACACGAGCTGACCATTGGTCTCGGGCAAGACTTCTTGAAACGCTTCCAGCACAAGTGCGTTAATCAGTAGGTGATTCACCGTCGCAAAGTTAGCGCCCAACGCCATGTCGTCCAGGTAGTTGTTGGCTTCAGCAGTACCCAGCGGAGCGTAAACCATATCACGATCGCCACCTGGCAAGGGGATATTCCATTTTGCAAACATGTTTTGCAACGACTTAAATTGACCTGAAGCCAGATTGTGCCCGAAGCCTCGCGAACCACAATGCGAAAGGAAGGCAACGTGGCCGTCAATCAGTCCGAATACTTCGGCGATGGCTCGGGCATTATCGTTCACCGAAACGATCTCGCACTCACCGAAATGATTGCCGCCTCCGTACGAGCCCAATTGCGTCATTTTTCCGGCGAAATTCTGCATGTCATGCCTTTGCAGCAGAACATCCAATCGCCTTGCGAGTGAATCACGGGTGCGATCGTGCCCCACATGGTAAGCATCCTCGCAGCGTTGGGCCCACTCGGAGGGAATGCCAAGCTGATTGCACACATCATCGCTGGCCCCTTCGACGACAACTTGCTCACCAAGTTTCTGATCCACATACCGCGCCTTGCGAACACTGCGCTGGCCTCGTCCGGTACCTGTAGGAGTTCGCTCACAAATCGCTCGAATCAACTCCCGACGAATTTCACGTGAGGCGATTCGATCAGCAGGTATGTCCAGTTGTAGTAAACTCATGGAACACTTGATATCTACGCCCACGGGACCGGGGTAAATGTGAGTTGGTGAAACGAGAACGGAACCCACTGGTGCTCCATAACCGCAGTGTGCGTCTGGATTTAGTACCAGTTGCGTCACCCCCGGAGCTTGCCGCGAATTGATAGCCTGCTTCAGACAGATTTCGTCGAAGGTCTGTCGTATAGCTTCTGTGGCAATGACCGTAATGGGCGTTGTCGTCGCTGTTGGGAGAATGGCCGTGGCCTCTCCCGTGGGAATGAGCGCATACTTGCCTTTGTGTATGGTCGTTTCATCGGTTTGAGTCAGTGCTGGTGCTTTGCTGGCTTGGCTTGCATTACTGGTCGTCGTAGAGTTTTCAAAAGAGCTAGAATCCATGGCTGCTCCTTATCCTGAGCGAAACGGGAACCGCAAGTGACCAATTCTGGGTGTTCTGAGAACTGGCTCGCATGCTCCCGGCAGAGACACTAGTCTACGAACATAAGTTCATTCGAAAGCATTAGCGCATGACAATAACGCGAACGCTTAGCCAGATCCGCTCCATTTAGGTACGCTGTCCCTAAAGATATTTCGGCGTCGGTTGGCCGCCGTTGAAACAGTCGCTGGTAAAGTTGCACTATGGCGTGTTCGGCGGGAAATCCCTCAATTTGTTGAGCCAGAGAGTCGGCCTGTTCCAGCGCAAAAGAGCTGTTCATCAAGTAGAGAGCCTGCTGGGGGACCGTAGTTCGAAACCGCCCTGGAGTGGTAGCATCTGGGTTGGGGAAATCGAACGTGCGAAAAACTCCGGGCAGGTTCTGCCGGTCAATAAAACCGTAGACCGCACGTCGAACCGGTGTCGGCGAATCAGTTAAGACGATCGGTAGCCCATGATGACTTAGGTCCAGCTTGCCTGTAACCGCCAATAGCGTATCTCGCATCGCTTCAAACTCCAAGCGGCGCGGCGTCATGCTGTGAAGAGCACTGTTCTCAGGATCTAATTGCAGAGCGGCCATATTGCGTGTGCTGGATTGCATATAAACCTTCGACAGCACGATTTGACGATGCAGGTGTTTGATCGAACCGCCGTACTCGATAAAGTCAGCGGCCAGCCACTCAAGAGCATCAGCCAAGAGTGGTGGCGGCGTGCGTACTCCGAAATCACTTTGGGTCGTGACTAGCGGCGTTCCAAAATGCCAGCCCCAGACACGATTGACAAACACTCGGGCCGCCAACGGATGTCTGGCAATTGCCTGCGCCAACTCCAACCTACCACTACCATGCTGGAATGGCTCGCGTCCAGCTGGCGAAAGTGCTTCTAGGAATTGTCGAGGAGCTACTGGGCCTTCATTGCCTCGCTTTCCGCGGAGGAGGACCCGCGAATCCCGTGGACGATCGCGATCCACTAGCGCCATAGCTCGCTTGGGTGCACCGACATGTTTCCAGTTTAGGGCTTCGAGCTCCTGTTTGAACTTGGCGGTTTTTTCATTGATGTCACGCCGAATCCAATTGGCCACTTCATCGCGTTCTGGATGCAACGGATCGCGGACCGCATCAATCCATCGCTGCAGAAACGGGCCGCTGAGCTTTCGTTCCCCGGCGAATTTGTCCAGATCTGGAGAGGGGGCCATACCTTTGAATGCCGCAGCCGCTGCAACATATTCCGCTTCGAGAGCTTGATGGCGTGCCAAGAATGCATCGATCAACTCGTTACTCTTGGCATCGATTCTAGACAGCACCTCCTCTTGCGCACTCAGGAATTCTTGATAACTGGCTGTATCCATCACTTCGCCCAGCAAAGGCAATTCGTCTGGCTCTTGCGAGGATGCAAAGACACCGTGAAACGAGTAATAGTCCTCGGTCGGAATCGGGTCAAATTTGTGATCATGGCATCGCGCACATCCTACGGTCAGTCCCAGCATTCCACGTGACGTGACATCAATACGATCGTCAATAATATCGTCTTGGTTGTTGAGAAACCTGCGTCCGAGCGTCAAAAAGCCGAGCGCCGCTAGTGGCCTTCGATCCTCGGTAAGGTCCAACTGGTCGGCAGCCAATTGCTCGACAATAAAGTTTTGGAACGGCTTGTCGTTATTGAAGGAGTCGATAACGTAGTCTCGATACGTGTACGAGAACGAAAATCTTTGTTGTTGCCCACCGGCCAAATAGCCCTTTGTATCGGCATAACGAGCGACGTCTAGCCAGAACCTTGCCCACCGCTGACCGTATGCTGGTGAATTCAATAGCCGCTCGACAACTTTCTCGTAAGCATGGCTGGAAGAATCGCGTTCAAAGTCGAGAACTTCGGTGTAGGTTGGCGGCAATCCGGTCAAATCGTACGACAGGCGACGAAGTAGAGTCCGGCGGTCTGCCGGTGGGTTCATGGCAATTTTCAATTCGCTTTGTTTCGTTGCGACGAACTGATCGAGTGCTGACAACGAAGCATTCGCAGCTGGCACGTTTGGCAGGGGAGGCTTGACCAATGGTTGAAAAGCCCAGTGATTGGCAGCAGATTCCATGTCTCTCGCTGGAGGAGGCTTAGTACCCTCGCGAGGATCTGCCGCGCCCTGATCGATCCAACTTAAGAAATCCGCAACGACATCCGCCGATAACCTCTCACCAAACTCGGGAGGGGGCATCCTATCGTCATCCGATCGGTCTGCAATTCGACTAGCAAGCAAACTGTCCTGCGAGTTTCCTGGTTGGATAGCAGTCCCGGATTCACCTCCGGCGCGAATCCCCGTTCGCGAATCGAGGTAAAGCCCACCCTCAGATTTGCCAGCCTCCACACTGTGACAAGGATAGCATTTCTCGACCAACACCGGACGAATGCGAGCTTCAAAGAATTCAACGGATTCGTTCGACGACTGCGCATCACTAACGCCTGCCATGTCGACTACGATTGAGGTCGTCATGACCAACAGAAAAAACCAGCGAACTATGGTCACGCAAGCAGCTCCCGAACAACTTTGCCATGCACGTCCGTCAAGCGATAATCTCGCCCGGCGTAATGGAAGGTCAAGCGTTCATGATCGAATCCGAGCAAGTGCAATATTGTGGCATGGAGGTCATGGACGTGCACTGGATTCTCTTGCGCGGCAAACCCAAATTCATCTGTGGCTCCGTAGGCTTGTCCTCCTTTAACTCCACCACCTGCCATCCACATCGTGAAACCATAGTGATTGTGGTCACGGCCATTGATCTTGCCTTGATTCGCACCTTCGGTAGGCAATTCGACGGCGGGAGTTCGTCCGAACTCGCCGCCCCAAATCACCAGCGTTTCTTGCAAGAGTCCACGTTGCTTCAAGTCCTTCAGCAACGCACCAATCGCTTGATCACACTCTCCTGCCAGTCGTCGGTGATTTTGCTCCAGGTCATCATGGCTATCCCAGGGTTGACCAGCGCCATGATAGAGTTGTATAAATCGAACTCCTCTTTCGACCAATCGGCGAGCGATCAACATTTGCCGTGCCTGTACTCCCTTGCCGTACATCCGGCGAATATATTCAGGCTCTTGATCTATATCAAAAGCATCCGCAGCTTCTGCTTGCATTCGAAAGGCCAACTCAAAGGACTGAATTCTCGCTTCTAGAGCCGCGTCCTCGCCTCGCTGTTGAGAATGGTAGCGATTTAGCGTTTGTAGCAAATCCAATTGCTCGCGCTGCTGATCAGCTGTATTGCGTGTATTGCGAATGTTTTCGATCAGTTTTTCGATGTCAGTGTGTCTCGTGTCGATGTAGTTACCCTGATAGACGCCCGGCAGAAAAGCATTCTGCCAATTCTGGGATTCTTGAATCGGGTATCCACCTGGGCACATCGCGATGAATCCCGGCAAATTCTGGTTCTCTGTGCCCAAACCATAAGTTGCCCACGACCCGAGGCTAGGTCGTGGTAACCTTGCGTCACCGCAATTCATCAGCATTAATGACGGCTCATGGTTGGGAACATCTGCATGCATTGATCGAATGACCGCCATGTCATCTATCGATTCGGCAACATGCTGAAACAACTCGCTGACCTCGAGTCCACACTGCCCGTACTTCTTGAATTTAAACGGCGAACCAAAGGCTGCACCAGTCTTGCGCTCAGTTCGTAGATTCAATGGCAACGACTGTCCATGCCGCTGGTTAAGAATAGGCTTTGGATCAAACGTATCGACCTGCGACGCCCCGCCATTGGCAAAGATGTGTATTACGTGTTTAGCTTTCCCAGGAAAATGTGGTGGTTTGGGAGAAAGTGGATTCTGCAAGCGGCGCAAATCATCAGATGGCCGGTCTGCGTGGGATTCGGCAGCAAGCAAACTGGCGAGCCCTAGCGCACCGAAGCCCAGTCCAGATTTTCTTAGGTAGTCGCGGCGGTTCAACCTACTCGGGTCAGTCATCGTACGTTCCAGCTCATTTCCATTTGATTTCAGGGCTCAACTTCGCACAGATTACCTGGGGCATCGTACTCATCTTGCGACCACCAGGCCCTATGCATCATGTCCAGTCAATTGCCTCAACGGACTCCAATCGCACGACTTGCAAGCAAATGCGATCCACGTGTTCGCATGAATCCAAAGCGGACACTCTTTGAATTACCGCTTGGCTGAGGCGACCAAACTTGGCTTCCATGATGAGCAGCAGATTCTCAATCTTGCCCTCGATCTTGCCCTCAATCTTGCCCTCGATTTTGCCTTCGACCTTTCCCTCACGCTTACCCTCAATCTTGCCCAAAAGCATGAGGTCTTTTCCCGATTGAGTTTCGCGCAGGTCTGGTAATGCACCCATCAGCATGTCTTCTATTTCCTTCTTGCCGTACCTTGCAAACCGTTGCTCAAGCCAATTCACATAAACGTCAAGCAACGCTTGGAGCGCGTGCTCGGGAACATCACTGTTCTTAATGTAATTATAGTACTTCGGTGCCTGTTTTTCGAGCACTTCCTCGTCAGCCAGAATTACAGGCTGAAAAACGGCCACCAGCGGATGCTCTGGCGCGCGTCGAGCAAGATCGCTTAACAGTTCGTCCAGATAAAAGGCTTGCACAATGTTGCACCAAGGTCGGATTCGTGGGTCCAGATTGGCTTCAAAAAACAGGATGATGCCCTGGACGTCACGATTGGACTCCTGGCGTTGCAAGAGCGCCATTTCACTGACAACTCGGCCGTAAATATAGGGGTCGAATTGTGCCTGGATTTCGGTTACCACTAGTGGCTTGTCGATCGCGTCCGGATAGAGAATGCCATCGGAAGTGTGTTCAATCGCTTTGAACGCAACCGACTTCCACTGGCAGTTTCCCGGCCAATGCAAGCCAGTTAGCTCGAATAGCCACGCCGGATTAGCCGAGAAAATTGAGTAGACTTGCTTATCCGTCCTCACAACGATTTCCAGCAGTTTGCGTCGTCTTGCTATTCACACAATTGTCGACCGAGTTTGGCAGTAATCGTACGACATTGGTTACCCCAAGTAACTAGCCTGCCGTATCGCATTCTAAGTGGGTTTCAGCACCGACTTTACAACTTGACCATCATGCATTTTTTCAAACGCGGTATGCCAATCCTCAAGCGCCCAAACTCCGCCAATGATAGGCTTGACATCGAGTGAGCCACCACTCAGGAGCGCTATTACTCGTTCCCAAATCGGCCAATTATGGCTGAAGCTACCTTGCAATGTCACGTTTTTCTGGACAAGCGGATCCAAATTGAATCCCAGGGGCTGAGGTCCCCAGCCCACTTTCGATATCCAGCCTGCTGGACGCACTATTTTCATGGCAATCTGCAAAGTGATACTTGCTCCAGCGGCATCAATTACGCCGTCGCAACCCAACCCGTCTCGTTCCATTGCCCAATCCGTCGCGTCGCCAACAATCGTCTCACAGCCATAATCCCTGGCTATCGCGAGTCGTTGATGATCGGCCGCCAAACCCACCAGAGCTACCTCGGCACCGCAGAGTCGAGCCATCGCGGCGCAGAGGATACCAATCGTTCCGGGGCCAAGTACAACCACTCGATCTCCTGGTTCAATTCTGGCGTTTTTTACGACGGCGTTGTACGCGACACAGCATGGCTCAGTCAGACAAGCGTGTTCGAACGCCAGCGAATCGGGGATGGCATGAAGAATACGTGATGGCACGCTCACAAATCTGGTCATTGCTCCATTGACGCCATATCCAAAGCCTTTTCGAGATGGGTCCAAGTTGTACAGTCCACGACGCGTCATTGGACTAGTCTGATCGATGATCGCTGCCGTCTCACTGACAACTCGCGTGCCAATTTCCCAGCCAACGACATCTTGGCCAACCTCGACAATACTACCGCTAAACTCGTGGCCTAAGATCACTGGATAGTTCACCGGCCAGGAATGGTCTGCCGTCCACTGGTGCAGGTCGCTCCCGCAAACTCCGACGTTGGCGACTTCAAGCAATACATCTTGGTTGCCAATCGTGGGAGAAACCACGTCGCGCAATTCGACCGCACCCTTTTCCGGCGCATAATTAACAACGGCAGCTGATTTCATAATGGTTTGATATATCCTTTTAAAAACCTCTTTGAGTCAGACAGAGCATTCTTGGCCTAAGCAGCGTTCGGGCACGGTAAGACGCGTTGCTTTTTGCGGAATGGCAATCGCGCATCATTGGGTTGTCATTTCGTCAGCCTGCCGCATTGGTCATTCGACGCGAGGGTTCGGCAAGTAATACAATCGCCCATCCTCTGCACCAACGACTAAATCAGGAATTCCATTCTTGTCCCAATCGACGACCGTCGGACTGGTCGTATGTCCGGCAAGTGCTGCAGTGCCCAGAGCACTGTCATCCTGAAACAATACGAGTCCTTCCCGAACACCCATGTTCCGCATCAATACGATGCTGCGCGATTGATTGTTGCGAGCGTTGACAAGAAGGTCGAGTAGGCCATCGCCGTCCCAGTCGCTTAAGCACAGTTTCCGACGTCCGCTTCCCCCATTGGTCCCATTGTTTAATTGCAAGAATCCAGTTTCTGCTTTTTGGTTGTGACTACTGTCAAACTTGCCGCCTGAAAAAACTCGCTGGGGTGGCATCAGGCATAGAACATGTTGGTCGTTTCGAAAACGCTGAAACAAGGCCAAGTAACCTTCGTGGTCCAACATGATCAGATCGTTTAGTCCATCGTTGTTCCAGTCGTGGACCAGCGGTGTGGTGCGCCATTGAGTAACCAGCTCCTTACCTTGCGGCTGCCACCACGTCCAATTAGGCTTCGGCGCTGGCCCCAACCATTCAACCTCGATCGGCTTGGGTGCGGCCAAACGCGGCGAATTTGCGCTGCCTATATTTTCATACCAAACAACCTTGCCCCAAATTGAATTGACAATGATGTCCGCCAAACCGTCATGATTCCAGTCAGCGACCGACAGGGTCGTATAGCCCCACTTTCTCTCAGCTGGCCCTTGAATCGAGCCATTAATACCAGCTTGTATGTGGATCGGCTGGCCTTGGGCTAATAACAACTGCGGTGCAGACCACTTTGGCGGATTACCTCCATCAAGATTTTCGATCCACGCGATGTTTCCAGAAGTGTTTCCGCATAGAAGGTCATCATCACCATCTTGATCCCAGTCGAAACCGAAAGGTGTGACCAACGCGCCAAATTTCAAATCGTCGGCGATTTGTTGAAAATATTTTGGGGGTAGAAAACGTGCTGCTCCAGAGTTCTCGATCAGCGCTACGCGACCGTCTTCATCACCACAGACCAGGTCAACATCACCATCGCTGTCCCAATCGACAGCGCTAGGTGTGATCATCTGTACATGCATGTGAATCTTTTCACCGGCATGTTCCAAATAGCGTCCTGCGGCAAACTTGGGCAGATGTTGCGGATCATCAGCTGGCGCAATGTTTTCGAAATAGGTAAAGCCGTCCAAGAATTCTGCACAGATCAAATCGTCGTCGCCGTCGCCATCAAAGTCGGCAAAGTTGGGCATGGGATTGCCGTAGACATTCACGTCTTTGCCTTCAGCCTGAACTCGGAACGCGGATGCATAATTTGGCACCTGTTCTGTTCCCTCATTCAGCAGCACGTAGACAAATCCTTCTAACGGTCCGCGAACCCAACGGCCGTTGGCATCAAATCCGTCGTCCCACCCATACTCACCCCAATCGTCAGCTCCAACCATCACATCCAGCAAACCATCTCGATTGTAATCGACATACTTCCAGACATTGAATCGCGTTCTACCTTTGGCAGCGTGAACGATCTTCTCAGCCGCCAGCGTCTTCTTGCTCGAAAAGCCGCTACCCAGGAAGTCGACGTATTCAACGTTCGCGCTCAGAACCCGCGGAGTTCCATTGATGTGTGAAACCGCTACATCTTTTAGCGCAGGTCCAACTTTGACCGGTGCGTCAAACACACAATCATCGCTACCGACTCCTCCCAAATTCTTGAAGAAGTATGTGCCGTTGTAGGGTGCATCTGGGCAAGACACGATTAGATCTAAATTGCCGTCGCCATCCCAATCCATGGGTAGTGGCCAAGCCCACAGCCCAACACCCAGGTCCACTGTTAAGTTCGGGTGATTGTATTTGAGAGGAAGTTGGGCTTGTCCAGCACTCTGGCAAAAGCAGAGCGTAGCAACCGCCCAAACCAACAATCGCCAGCCCAACAAACGGTGAACGCAAATAACGATGTTGGGCGAATGAGAATCTCCCCTGTATCCACGTCGAGACAACCTGACTTCCATCGGGCCCTTCAATAGTTGCTCATAATGCGCACTAGCTTGGAGACCTGTCACCTCTGTTCCGCCCATTCGAATTCCCCAAAAATAGCTCAGCACCGCTAAGGCAATCGCTTTGTGCGAATGCCGTTTATGTTTGGGAAGAGTATAAACGAAAAAGGGCTCGACAAGTCATGCAACTTGCGAGCCCTTCGGAGTCCTGTTCGATTTCAGTTGAGCAAACTTACGGAGCGACTCCGTATTTTTCCTCTTCTTCTTCTTGAATAATGATCCGCGGCGTGACGGTCATCATCAGAGTACTCGTTTCACGGCCAATCGCGGTATTCTTGAACAAGCGGTTGACGTAGGGGATCTTGCTCAAGATCGGCACGCCCCGCTCCACTCGGCCTTCTCGCATTCGCTTGATACCACCCAGTAGAATTGTTCCACCGTCTGGCACACTCACCACGGTTGAGATATTCGTCGTTGCAAAGCTAGGCTGTTGGACGGTCGTGCCAGTTACAATCTCTTCAACGTTGTCGGTATCACCTGTAACGGCACCGGCGGGGTCGAGCACGTTTGTGCCCGAACGCGTTGTGCGTGAACCCTCAAACGTAAAGGTATCTACTCGGTCGATCTGTGAGAAAGACGGGTTCAGCGTTAGTCTGACGAATCGTTTGTCGTTGGACACTGTAGCTTGAACGTTCAGGACGGTACCTTCATTCAACACCACGATTACAGGTTGTTGGGCGACGGCAAAGTCACCTACGACAGGGATCAGACTCGTCACAAATGGCCGAGAAATGGTATCGTTGATCGAAGCGAAGGAACCATCGAACATGGTGACTCGCGGTGCTTGCAAAATGTTGGTTCGCTGGTCACCCTGAGCGGCATTCATGAAGAAGAACATCTCCAGGTCGCTAAGGATGGCAAAGCCTAAACTTCCTCCGGTCTCAGGACTGAATCCACCGAACGGCGGTGTCGCACTTCCGAATCCATCCTGCGAGAACGCAATGTCGAAGTCAGCAGTCACAGGGAACGGGTTGGTAGCACTGACGGCACTGCTTAGTCCAACCACGGCGCTTGGGCCTTGATCGTCCTGCGGCAGTTGACGCACATTGTCATCAATCCTCAAATCGAAGTCGACGCCCATTCGCTCGAAGAATGTATCGTTAAGCGTGATGAATTTGACTTCGATCGTCACCTGCAATTCTTGCAACGCTCGAAGAGAATCCAGTAGGTCAACAATATCTTCGTGAACCGTCTGTGGGGCATGCACCACCAATGCAAAGTTGGATGGATAAGGTGTAATACTGTTTTCACCCGTACCACCGTTCACTTGCCAGTCGAGCGGCGCGATCGTTTGATAGATCAGGTTGATCAGCGTGTCAAAGTCGGCCATGGCTGCACCACCGCCAATCGCACCAGGCGATCCCATGGACATCGGAGCGCCACCACTGGTGATCGGACCGTTGCCACCGCCGAATCCCAAGCCGCCGAACTGAGGAGGTAAGTTGCCACCTCCCAAAGCATTGTTCAGCTGACCAAGGACTGGCGAGTTCGGATTGACCGATCCCGACGCAAGTTGCACTCCGTTGCCCGGCGATGCAACGCTGTTAGCTCCACCTGCCTGAGCAATCAAACCTCGACCAGCAGTGACTGTTTCGTACGCCTGACGAATTGCTCCAGCCATGCCGCTGTTGTAATCATGCACGAAGTTGGGGATTGGAATCACCAAGTTCTTGACCGAGTAGGTCCGCGTTACGTTGGCCTTGCTCGCATTGCGTGAAGAAGTAATCAGCAACACTTCGTCGCGGACCTGGAAATTCAAATCGTGTCCATCCAGCATCAACGTCAACGCGCTACGCAGCTTGATGGGTACGGGCAAAGTTAACGTGATTGGCACTTCAGATGAAGATGCGAATCCGCCAGCAGCCTTGATACCCGCTTCGTCGATCACAATGGGTACACCAGTCATGTTCTGCAGCACGCTGACGACTTCGCTCAGTGGTCGGTTGTTAAACTCAACCTGCACGGGAGTCTTCAGGCGTTCCCAGATTTCCATCTCTTTGGGCGAGCTTCCCCGTTGGTCCTCTGAAAGCTCATTCATTCGACGAGCAGTCAGTTCCTGCCAACGCTTGGCGGCCGGAAAGAGGACGTTGTTTTCGTCAACCCAAGCAATGGACGATCGATCGACGTCGTTCATTGCACCGATGAACGTGTCTTCCTTTTGCATCTTGATGTCTTCGTATTCCAAGATGCGGCGTCGATTGCGAGCGTTGGCAATCAACAGACTAGCGATTTCCGAGTCGCGGTCGATGACTCCCACTTGCTTGGCCAGCACTTCTGCTTCGGCGTATCGACCTTCGTCCATCAAGTCGTGGTAGCTGCTGACCAGCGAAGCAATCTGCTGCTGATTCTTGTATTCTTGCTCTTGGTCCAGCGCGATCTGCTCGGTCACCTGGCGGTTTCGCAAGTTCTGATCAATGGAGGCTCGGTTCTGCGACATATAGTTTTGATGGGACGCTATTTGACGATCCACCAGCGCCAACATCTGCTTGCGAGTCTGACCATCCAGATTCGCTTGAGTAACGCGAGTGCGCAACGTCTGCAGTCTTTCCGATACCAACTGCGGTTCAGCTTCGCGGTTTGCCTCGGCGGCCGCTATCTCACCGGTTACCTCAGACATCATTCGCTGGCGAGTGGCCAGTTGCTCGTCACTGATCTGATTCAATGGTGATGCACTTACCTGTTCCGGCATGCGCGTCACCGTCTGCATCGACGTCAGCTTGTCTTTCAGCTGATTACGCATGGCAGGATCCATCTCCCGCTCGAATTTCCAGGCTCGGCGGAAATGATCGAGAGCTCCGTCGCGATCTCCTTCGCTCAATAGCTGAACGCCGCGAGCATAGAGCTCGTCTCCATTCATGGATTCCGTCGACGAGCTGGTAGATTGAACCAACTCGATCTCATTGCTGGCAGGTTGATTGACGGTCGTATCCTGCCCGGGTACGAACAGTCCTGGAGTGACTTGTCCTGGTAGAGCTGGGAAACCAGGCGGAACGGCGGCTCCGGTGACCTGTGCCACGTTGGTTTGGGGCGCGCCGGTCGGAGGTGCCAAAGGCTCCCTGGCTGCTGCCAACTTAGGGGCGGCCTTCATTTCACCCATTTTGCCGATGGCTGCTTGGATGTCGCTTGGCTTAACGCCTTGGCTCTCCAGCAACTTGGCAACTTGAACTAGTCTTTCTTGGACGCGTTCGTCGATCTTCTTGTCTTGACGCTCGATCATCTGCCGCGCTCGCAGAGCTTCAGTAAAAGCACTGGCGGATGCTTGAACATCGCCTGCCTTACTCGCTGCGTAGTTTAGCCAGTCCAGTACAAACTGGTCATTGATGGCTGCGGTAGAGTCCGAGATCGAACGCGCTGCCAACGGCGTCTGTCCTCGAACTTGTTCCGACGCTGTAGACAGCATGATGACGGGCGACAGTAACGCGGGGGCAAGCCACATTGCTCGTGCCACGGACACGTTCAGAATTTGCTTCAGCCAACGTCGCTTCTGTTTCGAATTTTCGTGACTCAACGCGACACTCCTTCTCCGCGATGGTAGTAACCGGATGCCCGGCCGTATGGCGAAAATGCCAGTTAAAAACTTGCCGTTTCCGCACGGCCAATCTTTCGAAAGCAACTCAAGTTCACTGCACGATCCATCTTTTTCCTTGCAGAACCGATGAAGCACCGTGAGCTTTGGGCCTCAATCAAAAGCCTGCCGTCCTGGCAGAATCGTTCGATCGACACCACTTTTTTCCGCTTTCCGACAATGTGTTCCGGGGTTGTGCACAGGCTCAACTACAAGCTTCAGCGCTAATAACAGCACAAATGCTTGCACCTTGGATGGGAATACTTGATCCGCAACACGTCGTCAATGTTTCTTTTCGGCAGCTCGTGTTAAAAAATTCGGATTATTCCGACAAGTAAAGAGAATTCGATCGTATCAGTTTTTCCATGCGCTATTGCTAGCAAGTAGGCTACGCACATAATTTCGAAAATCCAACATGCTCTCCGGCGGATTGGGGCCAATCACCAAGGGGCCGTGAGCGGGTTCCGGACGGAGTCCATGACTGCCTCGCACCAATGACGGTTCCAAAGGCGTGACATCCATGCGGTAGCGAAAACCGAGTTTCTTCTGCACCAGCCGCAAGCCAGCTCGCAACTGCGAAGTCATAAACAATTCACAGGGGTCGTACCCAGGTTTGCGGTGTATGTCGACTGTTCTGGCAAAGTCGGGCGCGCGATTGTCGTCCAGCCAGAAGTAGTAGGCGAACCACGCGTGGCTCTCCGCCAAAGCGATCAGCTCACCCGATCTTGCATGGTCCAAATCGACTTCTGCTGGTTCAACTACCGCAGCAACTCCCTCCAGCGATTCAATGACTTGGTGAACCTCGGCTCTACACTGAGGATCGTTGATGTAAATATGAGCCAGTTGATGGTCGACCACAGCGAACGCTTTGGAATCCATCGGTAGAAGTATTTCGCCAAATGGACCGTCGCGAACTTGCAGCAGCCCAGCACGGCGCAGCGCGCGATTGACCAACACCGGTTGTGACACGGGAACCAAACCATATTCAGAAACGACAATAGGCACAGCCCCGATTTCTTCCGCAGCCTCGACAACTGTAGCAACACACGCGTCAACTTCGCGAACTCGCTGTGTATCCTGGTGTGGCAAACGCTGAAAGTCATAGTCCAGGTGTGGCAGGTAGACGAGCGTCAACTCGGGCGTTTGCTTTCTCATCACCAACGCGCTGGCTTTGGCAATCCACTGGGAACTTGGCAGGCCTGCCTTTGGGCCCCAAAAGCTAAAGAAAGGAAACTCGCCGATCTGCTTCACCAAATCACAGCCGGTATGATCGAGAATTCCAAAGACTTTGGAGCCGTCACAGCCGTAATAGGGCTTGGGAGTCGCGGACCATTTTACTGGCGCGCCTTGATTAAACCACCAGAACATTTTTGCAGTTGAAACACCTTGATACAGTTTTTCACCTTGAATCAAGTTGTTCGATTGCTGCCAAAACCGTACTTCGCCGGTTTGGCGGCAATACCAGCCGTTGCCCACAATACCGTGCTCGCGCGGCAGCAGCCCCGTGAGCAAGGTTGCTTGCGAAGTACACGTAACGGCGGGGTAGGGGGCATTCCAAGCCTGGCAGCTGCCAAGTGAGGCACAGCAAGGGGCATGATCGAGTAAACTCGGCGTGAGCCCGACTACGTTGATAACGCAAACTTTGGTCATAGCTACCAAGTTTCTTGAAGCCTAAGAAGAATTAACAAGGATCCTACACCCGTGAAGATAGCCAATACTGCCGACGAAGCCTATGCACACATTGATCATTGGCGTCGCGAAGGCCAACGAATCGGACTGGTGCCAACGATGGGCGCGCTTCATCAGGGACACCTTTCGTTGGCAACTCGCAGCTGCCAGGAATGCGATATTACCGCAGTCACCATCTTTGTGAACCCAACGCAATTTGGCCCCCACGAAGATTTTTCCCGCTACCCTCGCACGCTCGAACAAGATCTCAAAATGCTTCAGGAACTGGGGGTGGATTTAGTTTTTACACCATCAAACGAGCGACTGTATCCAAACGGCTATTCCACTTATGTTTCGCCTCCAGATGTGGCCAAGCCCCTCGAGGGCGTATTTCGACCGGGACATTTCCGTGGAGTGGCAACGATCGTCTTGAAACTGTTTCAAATCTTGCCAGCCAATATCGCTTACTTCGGGCAGAAAGACTTTCAGCAACTGGTTGTCATCCAGCGCATGGCGGAAGACTTGAACATCCCCATTCGTGTCGTCGGATGCCCAACGGTGCGTGAAAGTGATGGCCTAGCAATGAGCAGCCGCAACCGCTACCTGGACCCCAAGCAGCGATTCGCGGCTGCAAGTTTATGGAAGGCCCTTTCTGCGGCGCAGCAGATGTTGCTCGAAGGCAATCGCGAAGTAAAACAGTTGGAGGAGGTTATGCAGCAAACACTTTACCGTGAGGGTGCAGAAAAAATCGAATATGCCCGCGTCGTGGACTCGCACTGGTTAACCGACTTGACCACCGTTGATCGACCAGCGGTAGCCCTGATCGCAGCCTATGTTGGTTCAACTCGCCTGATCGACAACATCATGCTCGAGACGTCGCAGAAACAGCGTCACTCATAGGGCCATTCGATCTTGGTCCACAAACCTCCATCGACATATAGTGTTTGACCAGTGATAAAATCCGCTTCATCGCTCAATAGGAAAGCTACTGAGTTGGCAACATCCGTCTCGGTGCCTGCGCGTCGGAGTGGCGTCTGCGACGCCCAGGTTTGGGCATAGTTGGGACTCTCGCGACGCGTTCGTTCGTTCTCGATTGCTCCTGGTGCAACGCAGTTGACACGGATTTTGGATGGTCCAAGTTCTACCGCAGCCACTTTGGTTAACATATCAATCGCGCTCTTGCTGCAAGCGTAATCTCCCAAGCTGGGAAATGGAACTTTGCTGGCACCGGAACCGATATTGACAATGCAGCCGCCCATGCCAGCGGACAGCATGAGGCGCGCAGCGTGTTGCAAACACAAGAACGTGCCCTTTAGGTTGGTTCTGAGCGTGCGATCAAAATCGGCTTCGGCCAGCTCAACCAGCGGTGCGAATGTTTGCACAGCCGCGTTATTCACCACTGCATGAAGCCGTCGCCCGGAATCACCAATACTCTCAAACAAGCGAGCGACCTCGGCAGCGTCACCTACATCTGCTTCGAAACTCCATCCATCGCTGCCAGCTGCGCGCACTTGTTTCAGCGTCTCCTCAGCACCCTCAGCATCGCGAAAATGGTCCACGACGATTTGGTAGCCCTCCGCAGCCAATCGAATCGCGATACTGCGGCCAATTCCGCTGCTGGCGCCGGTAACCACCACTAGACTCGAACTCTGGGGCGTTCCCATCTTGTTTCCGCTCGCGATTGGAAGGAGTCTTAAATGTTAATCGTGTGCTTCTGGCGGAATGGGCTGACCGTGCGGATCCACATCGGGTGCATTGGTCTCTGCCAGCAAACGCTCTCGCAGGGTTCGATTGGTAAAATGCTCAAGCCACTCCGCACCCTCATGCAGTAGCGATTCTGGAAAGCCCGCTTCGGAGGCAAGATACTGTTCCCAGAGACGGTGAGAGCGAACTGTGTTTTGAGCGACTATCCTGCCCTTTGCTGCAAGCGATAGCTGGCCTGATACCTGCGCGACGTATCCGTGCCAGCGCAAGTAGGCCAAGACTACCATGGCTCTCATGCCGGAAACTAGCAGATTCGCGCGCACCGTTCCAGCTGCCAAGCTTGGCTGCCCCTGCTGCTCTGCCCGGTACAACGCGGCTAAGACATCTTCACTGAGAATCTGTATGCCCAGACGTAGTGAGCGGATCGCCCTCGGCAGTATCCCCTTCCGTGGCGCAAAAAACGCACACAGGACCAGAATACATCCAGCGGCGACAGCCATCATGCCAGCGGTGTTGGTCGAAAACCTGTAACCGAACCACGATGGAATTTCCATCGCTGCCAAGTGACCTAGCACGGCTGAGGCAGCAGCAATAACCACGCTCAACGCCACCATCACACTCAAGCGGTCCGTTAGTAACCAGGCTGACGCTGGCGGGACCACGAACATGGCAACCACCAAGATATTTCCCACCGACTCAAATGATGCCACAGCGGTGATCGCCACAAATGCAGCCAATAGGTAGTGCAGTAGAACCACAGGCACCCCTTGTGAAGCAGCCAACTGCTGATCAAAAGTACTGATTTTTAAAGCGCGAAATAAACCAACGACGAACACCAAATTCAGCACCAGGACCATTGAAAGATTGACGACAATCCGAGGAATGGCCCTTCCCCAAACGATGTTGTCGTCAATAACCGCTGTTTCGAGAATTCCATACAGCACGCAACTTGGATCTAGATCGACGCGGTCAGCCGCCAAGACAATCAGCAATAATCCCACAGCGAAGAGGAAAGTGAAGACAACGCCGATCGAAGCACCTTCGTCGACTCGTCCAAACTGCCTAGCGAACTCAATCAGTAGAACCGTCAGCACCCCCACGGCTGCCGCGCCAGCGAACATAACCACGCCATTCCGCTGGCCTGTCACCAAGAACGCACCCACCAAACCGGGCAAAATCGCGTGGCTAATCGCGTCGCCCATCAGGCTCATACGCCGCAGGACTAGGAAATTGCCCAACAAAGCCGCCGAAACAGCGCACAAACCGCCTGATAAAACGATCCAACCGTCGATCTTCCAGTCCCAATTTTCCAACATCTTCGTTTTTTCGCGGAGAGCAGGCTAAGAGTCTGCAAAGGTTAAACAGGTATAATGAAAGTACAGAATTGCCACTGCGCAAGTGTCTTTGGGCTGTCAAGGAAATTGTTTGGTTGGTCCCTTGGTACCGCTTTTGATTTGGTGCTTGCCAGAGAAATGCCTCGGCTCCATTAATTCATGCACTCAATCGGTCGACTGCCTCAGGCCCGTCATGGTGAGCTCAAGTTGCAAGTCTGTCAAACGTCCTATTCCTTTCCCGTTCAGAAGGAGTCTTGCGCAATAACGGCCCGCTTGACCAGAGCACCACAACTGGACTCGACCTGCATAACCCGCAAAATTCGCATAAGCTAAGTGCGTTTCCCACGCTGGGCTTCAGTTTGCGATGCCACGAAGTAAACTAGAGGTTGTTAAACTGGGTGTTTCGGGAGGACTGGCTGTAAACGTCAGCTAGATACCCAATTTACGCTCTTCAATGTGAAATGTGCTTCCCTGGCGAAGAACGTTTGAATTTCAAAGCTCGAAACGATCTTTTTAGAACTTGTCTAGGAATTGAACATGCTGCCAGCCACACCCCCTCGATTGGCTATGCCCCTGCAGACTTTTTCCGTGGCGGCGTGGATCGGCGGGCTACTTCTGAACTGCCTAATTGTCGAGTTTGCAATAGCGCAGGTCACGCCTGCATCGACTCGCGGGCGAAGGCTTGCCCCTGACGTCCTAGAGGTCATCAAGCCTGGTCACGAATACGGCGATACGATGCAGGGGCCAGTAGATTTGCCTTTTGTAGCTGGTCATCCCGATCTTGCGTGGTCACCGAACACGATTGCGGAAAGCGACACGCTACTCGAAATGGGGAAAGGTGTCCGGTTCCGCGTGGACGTCTACGGACTGGAGTTCGCGTTTAAGCCCGCCCGCATGATTGAAGTCGAAATGCCGACCGCTGAAGGGTTTCGCCGTAAGAACGTGTGGTACTTGCTCTATCGGGTGCGCTATGTCGGCGGTGATTACCAGCCTATTCCTGAAGCCGATCCACACAATAACAAGGTGTTCACCACGGAATCGGTTTCTACGAAATGGGTGCGATTCATGCCACAGTTTACGCTTGATGCAAAGGGAATCGGCCAATATCGAGAAAAGCTATCGGCTGTCGCCAAAGCTGCGATCGCTGCTCGTGAGAGAGTTGGTCAGCCCATTTATGATTCGATAGAGATGCAAAAACTGAAGATCGAAATCTCGACACCTGGTAACAACCACGAATACTGGGGGGTGGCGACTTGGCACGATCTGAATCCGCACATTGACTTTTTCACCATCGAAGTTCGGGGCTTGACCAACGCGCAACGGATCGAACAGTTGCCCGACGGCACGCTGGACTACCAACAGAAGTCGCTAGTTCTCTATTTCTCTCGACCCGGTGACGCGGTGAACGAGCTGCTGGACGAAATACGGTATGGCATCCCGGCAATCGAGGATCAAACGCGCCAGAAGTACGTCCTAGACCAATTCGGAGTTGAAAAACGCCTTGATTACCAGTGGCTGTATCGTTAACATCTGGGATTCCGATGCGGTCTCCGCGTTCTCAGCTTTCAACCAGGCGTAAGTGGATTAGATAGATGGCACATAAAAAAGGTCAAGGCTCGACCCGAAACGGTCGCGATAGTAACGCTCAACGTCGTGGGGTGAAGCGGTTTGGTGGACAAGCGGTTACGCCTGGTTGCATCATCATTCGGCAGGTCGGGACGAAATTCCATCCAGGACGCGGAGTGGAAATGGGTAAGGATTACACGATTTTTGCCGTTACCGAAGGAAAGGTTTTCTTCGACCAGAAGGGTCGCAGGGTAAACGTGCAGCCTGTGGAAGCTAACTAACAGGTTTTCCACATCGGTTAACGCGCATAGCCAGGATGTTACCATTCGTTGCGGCCGTTTCCCCTGCAGGTCGCTCGTCTCAACCGAGAATGAGAACCCCGTTTTTCATAGTTGGCTGTTTTGCAGAAATTCGCTGAATCTGTGAGAATTGCAGAAGCGGTCGAGCCGTAGAAATTGTCCTTAATGGGATCACATTGAGGGGCGTTTTCTACGGCTTGTTCAATTGTACACAGTGCGCATCGGTGCCTTCTGCCGCGCTAGTGTCAGGAATCGGAAATTCTGTTCCACATAATCCTTGCGCAAAATTAGCCGCTGTGCGCTAGCACGCGGTTTTTGACGGAACCGCACGCTAGCGCGCT
>JAGQPR010000099.1 GCA_020426625.1 Planctomycetales bacterium | reverse complement strand
CGTTTGTCCTGGCGCTGATTGGCAACGTCGACGCGTTCGCCAAGATCATCCTTCAAATTGTAGAGCTCGACTGCATGGTTCTCTGCCAGCTGGTCGCGTCCGCCATCCAGCTGCCATTCTTCATGGAACAGATGCAGTTTCCAATCTCCCTTGTGAATTACGGAGACTGGCCTTGAGCGGAAGCCAGTTCGCACATCCAGCTCTCGCCCGCGAATAACAGGACGGTCAAGGTAACCGGGAAAATGCCAGAAGATTGCTTGCCTCTCAAGAGAACCTTCGCCGCTTAGCAACGGTCGCAGATCTTCTCCATCCAAAGTCTTGCCAGCGGGAACTGTCGCACCTGCGGCAGACAAAAACGTAGGGTAAAGGTCGACGTTGATTACGGGAACGTCGCTTTTTGTACCCGGTTTAGTGACACCAGGCCAGCGAACGATGAATGGTTCCCGAATCCCTCCTTCATAATAGCAGCCCTTGTTGCCACGTAGCGGCTCTTGGGAAGACTG
This sequence comes from Planctomycetales bacterium, assembly GCA_020426625.1. Taxonomy (GTDB): domain Bacteria; phylum Planctomycetota; class Planctomycetia; order Pirellulales; family Pirellulaceae; genus Aureliella. The sequence goes on along the minus strand of JAGQPR010000099.1, from coordinate 18,874 downwards.
CTGCGTGCCACCATTGTCGCTTGTGAAAACCAGCAGAGTATTCTGTTCCAAGTCCAGCTCCTTCAACTTTTGCATCAGCATGCCCACGCTGGCATCCAAGTCGTAGGTACATGCGGCATACATCGGGCTGTTGTGCTGTTGCCCCGGCGTCTTGGCTTTGAATTTCTCCAACGTCTCTGGCGTTCCTTGCAGAGGCGTATGGATCGCATGATGAGCCAAGTAGCAGAAAAACGGACCTTGGCGGTTGGCTTCGATGAATTCGCAGGCTTTCCGTGTAAGCGTGAAAACGCCTTTTGGATCGGACGGCGGTCCGGCCTTATTACCTTCGGAACCCTCCTGAACCTCTCCCTCTCCGAATGAATCAAAGGAAACGTCAAAGCCTTGCTCCGTCGGGTTGGCACCATCCTTGCCGGCTAGATGCCACTTCCCAAAATGTCCGGTTGCGTAACCAGCCGCCTTGAGGGTATCTGCCATCGTAATGTTGTCCTGGGACAGACCGCTTCGATTGGGGATCGGCACGAGTCGATGCAGCGATTTGCTTCCTCGATCTGTGCTACCAACCGCGTACACATGATGCCTTGGCGTGTACGTGCCCGACAACAAACAGGCTCGGCTGGGAGCACAGTTACCTGCCGCCGCGTAGGCGGCCGTGAATACACATCCTTGCTGAGCAAGTCGATCCAGGTTTGGCGTTTCCATAAAGTCGCTGCCCTGGTAACCGACATCTTTCCAGCCTAGGTCGTCAGCGAAGACGAGCACGATGTTGGGACGTTCTGCTGCCAAACCTTGAGTCACGATGGTTGTCAACAGGCCGAGTAAAAGTGTGATCTGTCTCATGTTCCGCCCTAGTTCATTTTCGTAAGGTATTCGACTCGCGACGCACCGATTCGTTTGGTCGTCTATGATGGATCCCTGGAGGTAGTGCACCGAGAACTGAAGTCGGTGAAAAGGCTTATGGTGCGACCAATTCTTGCGATAATCTTCCAGCGCATACAGCTTGTCAACTCCGGGCATACGTTTCGTGGCAAGCGAGTTGCCTAAGGCGATTCACCAGGTGGCCGAGCGTTTAGAAGTGCCCTAATCTCGATTTTCACTCCCTTGCAACTCGCCCAGGAAATTCTCTGCAGCAACATTGCGGAAAGTATTTTTGCCTGGTCGCGGGTGGTCTACACTACAGGGCACCTCGTTTATCCTACAATGATTTGGGCCTTACGAGCGCCGCCTCATTTTACCCTCAGTTCCCGCCAACACCGTTTGGTATCTACTCGTTGATAGTATCTGCGGAAAATAACTTGGCTGCTTATTCGGTCAATTATTACGTTGGAGCGAGACTGCTTCGACACTGTCGGGGAATAAAACTCACCAGGAAGCCAACATGAAGCCTATTTGGCACACCGCCCTATTGCTCTTCACAATCTTAGCGGGCTCTCGTTCGCTAAAGGCTGCAAACGAACGAAGTGACGTCATCACACTGCCGAACATCGTTTTTATTTTGGCAGATGACCAGGGATATGGCGATGTCACTGCGCTCAACCCAGATTCAAAGATCCCGACCCCAAACATTGACCGCATTGCGGTTGAGGGCATGAAATTCCTCGATGGCCACTCATCTTCATCGGTATGCACACCGACTCGCTATTCTATCTTAACTGGAAGATATCACTGGCGGACTCGCTTGCAGAAGGGAGTATTGGGTGGTTTCTCGAAACCGTTGATCTCCCCAGGTCGATTGACGGTTGCCTCACTCTTGAAGAGAAAAGGGTATGAAACCGCTTGTATTGGCAAATGGCATCTGGGTTGGGATTGGCCGCTGAAAGATGGCGGAGTTGCGGACGACGATGGCGACTATTCTGGCGCATTCAAAGACGGGTGGAACGTCGACTACACTGGGCGAATCAACAACGGTCCGTGCGATGTGGGATTTGATCAATTCTTTGGCATTAGTGCATCCTTAGACATGCCGCCGTATGTATTTGTTCGCAACGACGTACCCACCGAGCCAGCGACTGTTGAGAAAGCCTTTCATCGAAAAGGCCCAGCTGGAGCCAACTTTGAAGCGGTGGATGTATTGCCAACGTTCACGGAAGAAGCGGTTGAATTTATCAATGCTAAAGCGAAAGGCCCCGCCCCCTTCTTTCTCTATTTACCGCTAAACGCTCCACATACTCCGATCGTTCCCACCGCTGACTGGCAGGGTAAGAGCGGCATCAACAACTATGGTGACTTTACGATGCAAGTGGACTGGACCGTCGGACGTGTTTTGAAGGCTCTCGACGAGAATGGCATTGCCGACAACACGTTGGTCATTTTTTCTACAGATAATGGCTGTTCACCCGCAGCAAACATCCCTGAGTTGGAAGCCGCTGGTCACGATCAGAATTACATCTATCGCGGACATAAGGCGGATATCTTCGAAGGTGGCCATCGCGTGCCTTTCCTGGTCCGCTGGCCAGCGGTTGTTAGCCCCGGCACCCAAGCCAGCCAAATCGTTGGGCAGATTGATCTGTTGGCCACGGCTGCGGAAATTGTTGGCGCAGACGTGAAAGGTGAAGGCGGCGAAGACAGTATTTCGTTCCTCCCCATATTACGTGGAGATGCATCCGTAGCAGGCCGGAACTCCATTGTCTCTCAATCGATCGGCGGACAATTCGCGATACGCGACGGAGACTGGAAACTCTGCCTTTGCCCAGGGTCCGGCGGCTGGAGTGAGCCAAGGCCGGGACGAGTTGACATGTCGGCGATGCCCCCGGTTCAACTATTCCGCCTGAGCGACGATCCAGGGGAAACCAAAAATCTGCAAGCCGATTTTCCAGAACGTGTTAACGAAATGTCGGCCCAGTTGCAGCGAATCATTGACAACGGACGCTCTACCGACGGGCCCGTTGTTAGCAACGACGTAGAAATTGTCATGCGAAAGCCGATTGCCCGACCACCGTCCAAGAAATAGGTTCTCAAATCATGTTATGCTTCAAGACGCGCAATTGGGGGCCAGCAATCCTCGATTCCGTAGATCATGTCATTCTTAGGGGATGTTCCATGCGGTCGATGCTCACAAAACTTGGCTTGTTGGCGACTATCATGTTCAGTTTCGTAGATGGCATTGCCACTGGCCAGCAGACAAAGGGCCAGACCGCTCCGTTTTATATTGGAACCTATACGGGCGGAGAGAGCCAAGGAATCTATCGAAGCGAATTGGATTTGCTCACAGGACAGCTGCGCAAGCCTGAGCTGGTTGCAGAGCTGAAGAATCCGTCGTTCATCGCGATTCACCGCAATCAAACGGAATTGTTTGCTGTCAGCGAAGTCTCTGCGGCGGAGGCTGGCCAACAAGTATTTGCGTACAGAATACTGCCGAGTGGGCAATTGAATCTGATCAATAGCCAGCCAGCTGGTGGTGACGGACCTTGTTATATTACCACTGATGCAACTGGACGCTATGCATTTGTTGCCAACTACGGCAGCGGCAGCGTGACCTCATATGCAATCAAGGCCGATGGCAGCTTGAGTGAACCGGTTTCCAACGTGCAGCACATTGGCAGCAGCATCGACTTGCGTCGTCAGATGTCGCCTCATGCCCACTGCATTCTGACTGACCCAAGCAATCAATATGTCTGCGTGGCTGACTTAGGGTTGGACCAAGTACTAGTTTACAACTTGGGAGATGAAGGCCAACTGACGTTGAACAGTACGAATATTCAACTGATGAAGGGAAGTGGTCCGCGGCATTTGGCATTCCATCCTGACGGAAAACACGCGGTTGTGATTCATGAACTTACATCGCAATTGTCATCTTTGTCCTGGGATTCCGAGACGGGTAAATTCGAACGGCTGGCCGTAGTATCGACGTTGCCCAAGGATTACACTGACTCCAATTCCACTGCAGAAGTGCTCATTCACCCCAATGGCAAATTCGTCTTTGGGTCCAATCGAGGGCATAATAGCATTGCCTCGTATGCATTCGACTCAACCAATGGTGCACTTCAACTGGTTGGCCACCAATCCACCGGAGGTAAGACACCTCGCAATTTTCGCTTGGATCCCAGCGGTCAGTTTCTACTGGCGGAAAACCAGAATTCTGACGATATCCATGTGTTTCGCGTGGACGACAAAACAGGTGAATTGGCAGAAACTGGAAAGAGCATAAAGGTGGGTTCTCCTTGTTGCATCCGCTTTCTCCATCAGTAGCACAATGACAAGTCGCATCCCCTCCGTTCTGTGTGTTGTGCTGTCGGTCTTGGCGCAAATTGGAATCGCGGTGGAGCAAGAGCGTCGCAACGTTCTGTTCATCGCCGTCGATGACATGCGCACTGAGCTGAAGTGCTACGGAGCAGACAACATTCATTCGCCCAACCTCGATAGGCTTGCCGCCAGCGGAACATTGTTTTCACGGGCCTATTGTCAGCAGGCAGTATGCAATCCCTCGCGTGCTAGTTTGCTTACTGGCTTGCGGCCGGAGCGATTGGGGATCTGGGATTTGCCGACGCACTTCCGCGAAAAAGTTGCAAATGTGGTGACGTTGCCCCAACTGTTCAAGAACAACGGTTATTTTACGCGGGGCATTGGCAAGATTTTCCACAACTGGCGGCAGGACCAATACCAGGGAGATGCTCCGTCGTGGAGCGTGCCAGAAGTAATGCACTACAATTCGCATGGTAACGACCAGGCGCAAGTGCAGGGCACCTTGCCTGTGGACTTATCTTTAGTCCCCAGGACTGAAATGCGTGATGTGCCGGACAATGCCTACTTCGACGGACGGATCGCCGACTTGGCAGTTGCGCAACTGGCCGAACTCAAGCAACTGAAGCAACCATTTTTCTTGGCGGTTGGTTTTTGGAAGCCACACGCCCAGTTCAACGCCCCCAAGCAGTATTGGGATCTTTACGACCGAGCTAGTATTCTTCCACCCAGCAATCCACATCCACCAGCCAATGTTCCACCGCTGGCGATGCATGATTCGCGCGAGATACTTCGTGGATTCAAAGATCGACCAGGGGGTGTTCCGAGCGAGGACGAAACGCTAGCTCTGCGTCACGGGTATTATGCGGCAATCAGTTATGTCGATGCGCAGATTGGTCGGGTCCTTGACGAGCTCGAGCGGCAGGAGCTTCGCTCCAATACTATCGTCGTTTTTTGGTCCGATCATGGCTTCCATTTGGGTGAACATGGACTGTGGGCCAAAACCTCGAATTTCGAACTCGACGCGCGAGTGCCAATGATCATCACAGTACCTGGATTCACCGCGGGCATCCGCTGTGAAGCGATTGTCGAATTGCTGGATATCTATCCAACTTTGGCCGACTTGTGCGCATTGAATGCTTCTGACGCTTTGCAGGGCACCAGCCTGCGTCCCTTGCTTTGCAATGAGAAAGAATTTGTAAAAAAGGCGGCTTTTACTTGGCATCCGCGACCTGCGTATCCAGATCCGGGTTCACAGCCTCAAGCCATGGGGTATTCTCTTCGCACGCTACGCTACCGCTACACGCAATGGCGAGACTACTTGTCCGGCAGTATACTTGCGGAAGAGTTGTACGATCACGATAACGACGCTTTGGAAGCCAGCAACGTTATTGCCGATGAATCGCACATGCCCGCGCTGCGCGAACTGCGGGACGTCCTGGCACAGCATCTGTTAGACCATGGAATTCGCACACCGCCGGACGATTCCTAAACTTTCCATACAGTCGCATGGATTGTGAAGCTGGCACTCTCGGGAGACTGCAGATGAAACATGCTGTTCGAATTGTTGCGACAATTGCAATGTTGTCGGCCTATCGGTTATCCATGGCTGACCAAATGTTACCCACAGATCCTTTCGTATTGGGCTACGCTGATCAACTCAGCTACACCGCGGGCGAAGAATTGTCGCTGCATGCGTCCACCAACTGCCAACAGTTCGATTTGACTGTTGAGCGGATCGGCCAGGAGCGGATTCGTGTATTGGAAAAAGAGGCTATCCCTTGCGCGGCGCATTCCATTCCGGATCAGGCATCTTCTCATGGTTGTCAGTGGCCAGTGGTAGAGAAGCTGGCAATTGATGCAGATTGGACGTCGGGTTATTACGAAATCAAGTTGACAGCGCATGCTGATGGCAAGACGACCAACAGTACGCTGTTTTTCGTAGTTCGCGAATCCAAGCCCGGTTCGCGTTCCAAGATTTTGTTGCAATTGTCCACCAATACCTACAACGCCTACACCAACTGGGGTGGACACAGTCTCTACGCCTTTCACGATCGCGACGGACTGCAGGGACATCGTGTGTCATTTGACCGCCCACTTTCTTCTCAATTCTATAAATGGGAATTGCCTTTTGTTAGCTGGGCGGAAAGCAATGGATACACACTGGAGTATGCTGTCAACAGCGACTTGGAGTTCCACTCGGAAATATTGTCCAACTACAAATTGGTGCTTAGCGTAGGGCATGACGAATACTGGTCTTCCCCCATGCGCGACCACCTGGAGCAATACATTGGCCAGGGTGGAAACGTAGCGTTTTTTAGCGGCAATACGTGCTGTTGGCAGGTTCGTAGCGAGGATGATGGACGATCGCTAACTTGCTGGAAGCAGTGGTACAACGTCGATCCGCTCTTTCGCAGCGAGGAACAACATTTGTTGAGTACAGCGTGGAGTCACCATTTGGTTGGCAGGCCGGAGAACGAATTGACTGGTGTTGGTTTCTTGTGGGGAGGTTACCACAAAAGCCACGGAGAGTTCATGGACGGTCCCGCTTCGTATATCGTCCATCGTCCTGACCACTGGATTTTTGCCGGAACCGGTCTGAGTCGAGACGATCGTTTCGGCGGCAAGGACACAATTGTTGGCTATGAATGCGATGGTTGTGAAATGGAATGGCGCGACGGCCTGCCTTTCCCAACGCACCGAGACGGTACCCCACCGAATTTTGCAATTCTCGGAACGTGCCCTGCACGTTGGGCACCCGGCGACAGTTATTGGTATGACAGATTCCCCAAAGACCGAGTCGGTGCTGCGGTACTTGGAACCTACACGCGAGGCGGAACCGTGGTGACCGTTGGCTCTACCGATTGGGCGCATGGGTTGGCAGGCCACGATGCGGCCGTTGAAAGAATCACTCGCAATGTCTTGGATAAGCTCGGTTCATGACTCCACTCGTGCAATCCAATGTTTCCACGGCAAATTCGTCTCACGGCTAAAACTGCAGAAAGACTAAGATGAAATCTATTGTTAGTTTGACATGCGATGTTTGTCGCAAATCACAATTGGTAAAGTGCATGTTGCTATGGGCGCTCGTAAGTGCGCCTTGTTTTGGTCAGGCGGCAGCTCAGGCTATTCGCGGAACCGCACAGGGACTGGAGGATAAGGTTGCCGCCAGTCAACAACCGCTGACGGGGCCGATCGACCGCACTGAGAAGCTGGCGCCTGGTAAGTTGGACGACAATATTGCCAAGGAATTAACAACCACCGAATCCGGGCTCAAATATCGCATATTGCGTAAGGGCAGCGACGTGCATCCGAAGGAGTCGGATATTCTCGAATTTCAATACAAGGGCTGGCTTGATGACAACTCAATTTTCGTCAGCACCTATCGCACGGGCAAACCACTGACGATGCCGTTAAGGCGAGGACTGAAAGGATGGATTGAGGGGCTTCCACAGGTTGGCGTTGGAGGCATGATCGAATTGGAAGTACCCTATCAACTCGGGCATGGCGAGCGCGGCACCCCCGGCGGCCCCATTCCTCCGAAAGCCAACTTACACTTCATTTTCGAATTGATATCGATCAAGAAGTAAAGCTTCGTTAAGGCGAAGGAAGGATATCCTATCAGGAAACCACTCGATAGATGTCGTATGCCTCAGCGAGTAGAGACTTAATCTCTTCCGGCTTTCGCCTTTTGCCAGGATGGTAAAAGATAAAATGCCTGCCAGCTCCCTCGACATGTAGCGTGCGATGTTCAAGGAATGCTTGGCGCCGCTCAAAAGTAAAAAACTCTCGAACCTCCGCCTCATGCGGTCCGTGTAGGAGAAAGTGTTGCGAGAAGTCTGGATCGTCGTTGAAGTCAATGTCGTTGTGGCCGAAGAACGAAGAGATGCGATGAAAAAAGCTCTCGGGAGAAATTGCAAACACTGGCAGGGATAGCGAAGACGAAGAAGCCAAGACTACATTTTGTCGGCGAGTGGATTGGTTCTTGCCGCTGCCGGTCGTGTATTGAAAGTCAAAGAGGACCATTCTCAGCTCGCCAGAGTCTGCTACGATCGCGTTGCTGGTCTTCTGGGCTCTGCCTCGGCTGGCCAAGTTGAATTGTTGGAACGCGTTTTGATCCTCAGGAGCCAGGGTAGGTAAGAAAGTCAGTCCCATATCGGACGCCAATCGTTGCACGGCCTCTCGACGTTTTCTTTCCGCATACGAGGCGTAGGCGATGCCTCCCACGACGGCCAACACAATGACGCCCCAAAATGCAACTCCCATCCATTCCATCGTCAGTTACCCTTGTTCGACCAAATTCGCAAACAGTTCCTACTTCAACTCATAAAAGCCCGTTTCAACCAGGCCACGATCTCCCTTGGCGTCCCAGCTCATGCGCCCCGACGCAGGGTCCTGTGTAATTGTAATGGTGACTGTTTCACCGCCCAATTTGCCGGTACCTTCAAAGCCACCGCCCTCTCGCGGATTGAGCGTCAATTCAGTCAGCTCAAGTTTTTCCTCGATTTTTGCTTGCACCTTGTCTTTCGGCCATTTGCCGGGGTTCTCAGCGCAGCCCACTACGAGCAGCAAGCACCCTAGGACAGCCGCACACGCATAAAACTTACCGAAAATCACCGTGAGTTTCCTTTGCAAAATAGTTATTTCTGAGATAACAGATGCATGTCGAAATCAAACCCGCCATCCGATGCCCAAGTTTACCATCTCTCAGAGTCGCACTCCGGTCTGACTCTGGCCGGTGCGCTGAAACAACTCAACGACGGTGCCAGCTGGAATGACGTCAAGAAGTGGATAAGCAGTCGCCGTGTTCAGGTTAACGGAAATCTCAGCTTGGATGAAGCCCGGCGTGTAAGTGCAAGCGACGTTGTAAAGCTGTTCCAACGTCCGTTGCCACGCCCTGTTTCGCAGGAAGATGTGCGTTTTGTGCATATTGATGAACATCTGATTGTGGTTGAAAAACCAGCTGGCGTAACGAGTGTGCGGCACGCGGCTGAGCGAACGTTGTCCACACGTCGCCGCCAATTGCAGCCGACGTTAGAAGAATTGATACCGCCAGCGCTGGCAAAGCGGCTGCATCTTCGCTGGCCACCTTTGCCGCCCAAGGGAATGAATCGAGGGAAATTCCGTACCAACCAACGACGACGACATTCTCCGAATTTGGCAATCCAGAATGCCAAGAAGCTGCCGCCGGAATTGCAGATTTTCCCGGTGCATCGACTAGACCGAGACACCAGTGGCTTGATGCTATTTGCTCGCACGCGAGAAACCGAACAAAAGCTGACCAGCATGTTCAAGCGGCATACGGTGCAGCGTGAATACACGGCTATCTGCATCGGTGACATGACTCCGCAGACGATTCACACTCAATTAGTCAGGGATCGAGGCGACGGTTTGCGCGGATCGGTAGCGGGCGCTGCTGGTGAAACAATCCAAGCTTCCGCTGTCGATGCTATTACCCATATTGTGTCGGTAGAACCTGTTGGGAAACGGGAGCCATGTGCCTACTCGCGAATACGTTGCAAATTGGAAACAGGTCGAACGCACCAAATTCGGATTCATCTGGCGGAATCGGGGCATCCGTTATGTGGAGAAAAGACCTACCGGCGCCAGTTGGATGGGACGACGCTGCCGGATCGAAGCGGCGCACCGCGGCAAGCCTTGCATTCGGATTGCTTGGAGTTCACTCATCCGGTGACTGGCAAGCACTTGCGATTTACCATGGAATTACCCAAAGATCTGGCGGTTTGGCTGAAGACCCTGGAATAGAGTTTATCGCATGGCAAAAAGAAAACCCTCATTTGCTGATAGTGTGGTCGCTGTGGCGCAGGACCTATGTCGCGGTGTCGAGCAGCTGGATTTCAGCGCTGTTCCTTGGGTATACAACCCGTTGCGTTATGCTTGGAAGGCACACGAACAATACTTACGGCGATACGCTCGTCCGAGCTGTCGCGTTGTTTTCTTAGGGATGAATCCGGGCCCATGGGGCATGGCGCAGACGGGAATTCCCTTCGGAGAAATCGCCGCGGTGACCGGCTGGCTGGGTATCGACGCCCCCATCGAAAAGCCTGCGCGAGAACACCCCAAGCGCCCGATCGAGGGCCTTGCCTGCCGCCGCAGTGAGGTCTCCGGACGCCGGCTGTGGGGCCTGTTTGGTGAGAAGTTTACCAGCGCCGAAGCTTTTTTCGACGAATTCTTTGTCTATAACTATTGCCCGTTGGTGTTTATGGAAGAGACGGCCCGCAATGTCACACCCGACAAATTGCCGATCGCCCTCAGGCGGGAATTGGAAACGATCTGCGACCAGCATCTGAATCGAATCATCAACTTGTTTGATCCACAGTGGATGATCGGTGTTGGAGGTTTCGCAGAGAAGTGTATTTTGCGGACGCTGCAACGACCCGATCGCGAAAAACATGAGGTGCGCGTAGGGCGAATCCTGCATCCAAGTCCAGCCTCGCCAGCGGCTAATCGCGATTGGTCTTCCGTCGCCAGTAAGCAGTTGCGAGAGTTACAAGTCTGGGCGTAGTCCAATCTTGCCCCATCCACGGAAAGCTAAATGAAACGCGTTGTTCTAGCCATGAGTGGCGGAGTAGATAGCTCGGCAGCAGCGTTCCTGCTATTGGAGGCGGGATACGATGTCGTGGGTGTCTTCATGCGGCACGGCGAGGAATCCGTAGGAAGTTGCGCCGTCGCTAACGACGAACCCAATCCACTCCTGCCGATTTTGCAAGGCCGCCTGGATCATAAGCAGGGCTGTTGCAGCGCGTCAGACGCAATGGACGCGCGGCGTGTCGCGGATCGATTGGCTATTCCTTTCTATGCTCTAGACCTCCAAGCTGACTTTGCCAGAATCGTTCACTATTTTGTGGATGAATACACACACGGTCGAACTCCTAATCCCTGTGTGCAATGCAATAACTGGTTAAAGTTCGGTAGGCTCTTCGACTATGCCGACAGCATCGACGCCGAATTTGTGGCCACGGGACACTACGCACGCCTTGAACAGGTCGATGGCCAGCCAGCTTTGTTGCGTGGCGTTGATGCTCGCAAGGACCAGTCGTACGTATTGGCCGGAATCGATCGCGCCTTGTTGCCGCGTATGCTGCTGCCTGTGGGAGGTTTCCTCAAGCCGCAAATCCGCGAGTTGGCAGCAAAGGCAGGATTGAAAGTAGCTGACAAGCGCGACAGCCAGGAAATCTGTTTTGTAACCAGCGGAAAGCATGGGCAGTTTGTTCGAGCTCGCTCTGACAAGAATACTGCGGGCAATTTTATTAACGCCAATGGAGAATTCCTCGGCGCTCATGCGGGAATTGAGAACTTTACCATCGGCCAACGGAAGGGATTGGGCATAGCGCTCGGAGAGCCACATTTCGTAATCCGCATCAACCAGGATACAAACGAGGTGACTCTGGGTACCAAGGACGCACTGGACTGCGATTCCCTCACAGCCACGGATGCCAATTGGCTGACCGACCTTCCGACTTCAACTTTCTCCAGTATGGCTCAGATTCGCTACAACAGTTCGGCAGTGCCAGCGATGATTACACCTGATGGAGCCCATTCTTTTCACGTGAAATTCACTTATCCGGCAACGGGTGTCGCTCCCGGACAGCTCTGTGTCGTGTACCGCGACGAACGGGTGCTAGGAGGCGGCTGGATTCGCTAGCAGGCCGATCGACCGCCCGACTGCGAAAGCTGTCAACGCCCCGACAAGACTTTGCCGCTTACCCGTCAAGTGCGCGAGATGGCCCTGGATAAACTGGCCCCAGAGAAACTACTGGGAAACTCTCGTCGGGGATTGCCTGTGCAGCTAGCACAACAGCGGAAAACCGCCGATTCTGAGTATGTCGAATGGATGGCGACCCCAACTTGCGATAGGATAAAGGACCTCTGAGAGGCGTCACCTGGAATGAAGTAACGGGCACCAAATAACAAGAGTCAATTAGCTATGAATTCGCTGCTGGTATCTCAAATCAACGTGGACGTTTGGTCCATTATTACCTGGGTTGTGATCGGCTTGTTGGCGCTGCTCGCCCTATTCGTAGTCGTCTCGTTTTTTGCTTTCGGAGCCCTATGGGTGCAAGCATTCGCGGCCAGCGCACGGGTGTCCATGTTTAGCTTGATTGGCATGTACTTTCGTCAGGTTAAAGCCCCAATGATTGTGCATGCAAAGATTATGGCTGCACAAGCTGGCCTAGACATTTCGTCCAAAAATGGGATTCAGACGCAGCGGCTGGAGGCGCATTATCTAGCAGGCGGGAATGTCATGAATATCATTCAGGCAATCATCGCCGCGCAACGCGCGGGAATCGACCTAGATTTTGACCGGGCAGCTGCCATCGATCTAGCTGGTCGCGATGTCCAAGATGCGGTTCGGACGAGCGTGCATCCCAAGGTCATCGATTGTCCCGATGCTCGTGCCAGCGGAAAGAACACGCTGAGTGCGATTGCCAAAGATGGCGTCGAATTGCGAGTTAGAACCAGGGTGACCGTGCGTACGAACCTGGAACAATTGATCGGTGGTGCCACAGAAGAAACCATCATTGCGCGTGTTGGGGAGAGCATTATCAGCTCGATTGGCTCGAGCGAAACGCATCAACGAGTGCTGGAAAATCCGGACATGATTTCCAAGACGGTGCTCAAACGTGGGCTGGATGCACAAACCGCTTTTCAGATTGTTTCAATTGATATTGCTGATATTGATGTTGGCGACAATATCGGAGCGCGTCTGCGTGCCGATCAAGCCGAAGCGGATGTCCGGGTGGCCCGGGCTCTGGCCGAACAACGCCGGGCTGAAGCCATCGCCACTGAGCAGGAAAACCGAGCGAGCGTATCGGAAAATCGGGCCAGCCTGGTTTTGGCTGAAGCCGAGGTGCCGCGAGCCATGGCTCTGGCCTTCAAGCGTGGCAACTTGGGGGTTGCAAATTAGATGCGAGCTGGCGGTTTGTCAGAGGCCTGACGGCATGGATCCAGCACCGAAAAGAAGAAGCGAACGAGTTTCGTTTCCCGGTGGCAGCGGTTTCCAACTTGGTGGAATAGTGGACTTCCCAGTTGGCGAGCCACTAGCGCGTGTCGTGTTCACGCATTGCTTCACGTGCAACAAGGACCTTAAAGCCATCGTTCGCATCAGCCGAGGTCTGGCGGAACTTGGATTCTTGGTGCTGCGCTATGACTTGACCGGACTTGGACATAGCAGCGGTGATTTCTCACAAACAAACTTCTCCACAAACCGAGCGGATCTCGCAGCAGCTGTGGAATTTGTCGCCACCGAGTACGGTAAGCCCCAGTTTCTTGTCGGTCACAGTTTTGGTGCAGCTTGTAGCTTGTCGTCGGCCCAAGCTATCGACTCGGTGCTTGGCGTTGTGTCACTGGCGGCGCCAAGCGACACCAGTCATCTCGCCGATCGATTGCTGCGGATGGATCCGCAAATCTCCACTGCGGGCTGCGGATCGGTAACGATTGGAGGCAGGACATTCAGGATTCACGAGCAGATGTTGCACGATTTTCGCAGTTTTGATCTACCCACTACGCTACGCAGTCTGAGCAAGCCTGCATTGCTGTTTCATAGTCCGGAAGATGAAACATTGGGTTTTGAACATGTGCTTCGCCTGTACAGCCTGTTAACGCAACGAGCCCAAGGTGATCCTGCTCCCTCGGCCGCCAGTCTAATGTGCCTGCCCGGTGCCGACCATTTGCTCGTTAAGAATCCGGCAGATATCACCTTGGTTACCCAGGTCATTTCCGCTTGGATGCACCGACACATCGGCAATTGATCGATTGGGAACTTATACAGGTCGCGTCCAGTGGTGATACTCTGTCAAGCAGACGCATTATAGCGCAAGCCTAATCCTGTATTGGGCAAAGAATAATTCATGGGCGAAGCCAAACGAGTAGCGTGTATCTAACTAAGTGGCTGGCCTCGCGTAATTAGGAGGCAGGATGCTGGGGACAGGATTGGGCAAGCTTGCTCAGCGCACAATTTCCACGTCAGCGGTACTATTTAGGTCGATTCGCCCCTTTACGAGCGCCTGTTTCAAGCCGAAAATTCGGTGCCAAAATGCCTTGCTTAGCTTGCAGCTCGTCCGCAGAATTTTGGCTTGAATTTGCCAGTGGCCATACTAGTAGCAAAGAGATCACATAATGCTTGCAAAGGAAATGAAGTCGGGATCGGTTGTGGTGGACAATGGTGTGCCGCTGGTCATTGAATCGGTAACTGTGCAGTCGCCAAGCGCTCGGGGCGCCGCAACGCTCTACAAATTCAAAGCTCGCAACCTGATTACCAAGCAGAAAGTCGATTTGACCCTTAAGGGAACTGATAATCTCGCTGAGGCGGATTTTCAGAAGCGAATTGTCAAACTGATGTACAAGGACCAGGACAATGTCTATTTGATGGACCAAGAGGATTACAACCAGTTTTCGCTCAGTATCAATGAGGCGGAAGAGCAGCTCAATTATCTGACTGAGGAACTGGAGGGAACTTATGCGCTCATCTACGATGGTGAATGCGTGGGCCTGCAACTACCCACCACTGTCGAACTGAACATCGCCCAGTGCGATCCCGCCATCCGCGGCAATTCGGCCACTTCTCGCACCAAACCGGCCACCATGGAAACTGGATTGGTCGTGCAAGTGCCGGAGTACATCAAGGAGGGTGAGCGAATCAAAGTTGACTCGCGGACTGGAGACTTCATCTCCCGAGCCTAGATGCGCCGCTTCGGATCTACGGAAAAAACTTGCGAACAACAGTCCCCCAATAGTTCCGCTTTATTTGGTCAGGCGAATGAAGGAAATGCCGAATATCTGACAGTGTTTCGACGTAAGATGTTGATTGGCGAGTAAATAGGTGAGCGGCAGATGAAAATTTACCTGTAGTGGACGAGATATGAGTCCTTGTCTGTGAAGGACTCATATCTTGTCCACCACGTCAGGTATGAACTCATCTGCCCGTCGCCTAAGGTGCGGATGGACGGCGATCTATCCTGACGCAGCTGATCAAGAGAATAGTCCACCCGCTCCTGCTAAATGGAGCCACATTGTGACTCTATTCAACCACACTAGCAGTGGTTTCGACGGTGGCGAAATCTTGTGAATAGCGTGGCACCCAGTACCAGCAGGAGTGCACTGGATGGTTCTGGAACGGCAGTCACAGTAATCGTGGCTGAACCATTTCCGACCAGTGAATCCAACGGAGTAAAGAATGCGTCTCCAGCAATGATGTCGTCTTGCGCGCGAAGGTCGGTCGCCAGCAAGTGAGTAACTTCGCCGACCACGCCCCCGGCTGTAAAGCGAATCGTTCCCAAGAATATCGAGTTTCCGGTTAGCGGCGTCGTGTTTACCCCGTCCACAAAGCCAGCGCTAGAGCCTGACGTCAAGAACAATTCCTCGCCAAACAATGTGTCATCGAATTGTGGGTTGGGGACGATGTCAGCCAAAGAATTCACGAACGCAGGTTGACTGGGCGGCATATTGTCAAAGAACACATTGACACCGCCACTCTGCAGGCCGTCCACGCTCAGGTCCACCGGGTCGCCAACTGGATTACTCTGCAGCAAGTAAATCTCGACATCAACCGTGCCATTAGCGGCTACATTGTAATTGGACTGACCGAAACTGTAGACGAAACCTGCATTGCTGTGCGCCGCTGGAATTGCGATGAGCACGAAAGTCAGTATTAGTCGCAACATGCTTTAACCTTGGACCCCATAAACGTTATCTAGTGGTACTACGACCAAGAGTGTAAGACCTGGCTGGAACTCTAAGCTTCGCCAAGGCGTGATTTTCTATCTTTTTGACCAGCGATCGAGCGGATTTGCCTACCATTCATTATGCGTCGCAGCTTGCTGAATTGCGCATTCAATAATCGGAAAACGAGCTATTTTCGTGAACATCATCAATTAGTGCAGACTCCCCCAACGCGCCGGATGTTGCTTTCTTCTTCCTGACTTTCACCATGATCTGCACCTCTTAATTTCCGAGTGTCTTGCCATAGTTTTGTTGGAAGAAGGCGTAGTCGCGGCGATCGATGTCGCCGTCGGTATCCACGTCAAAGGCATTGTCATAAAAGTTGCCAGGATCCTTGTACGCACGCTGGAAGAACGCGTAGTCGCGGCGGTCCACGTCACCGTCGCCGTCGTAGTCGCCAAAGAAGCGGAAGAAGTCGTCCACGCGATTGCCGCCTGCGGATCCGTTGGCATCGCCATCGAGCGTATTGCCAGCCACGTCGAAAATCAACCCACCGATCAACGTCAGGCGGTAGTTGCCATCCAACAATGAACCTCCCAGCTGTCCTGGAAATGTCAAGACGACTTGATTGGTCACCGTGCCAGGGGCGACGCTCGTAGCTACATTAATCAATTGACCACCCGCGGTCCTGAGGTCAAAGGCGCCCGTCTGAAACACGATCGCCGAGTCGAAATTCACCGTGATCGAACGGAC
The DNA here is from genome assembly GCA_020426625.1 of Planctomycetales bacterium. GTDB lineage: Bacteria > Planctomycetota > Planctomycetia > Pirellulales > Pirellulaceae > Aureliella. The sequence goes on along the minus strand of JAGQPR010000099.1, from coordinate 2,263 downwards.
CATACTCCGTTGTGCTGAACCATCGTTGATGACGATCGGTCCGCTGACCTGAGGGGCGATATTGTCCAGCGTGTACAACTCGTCCAGAAGCGGTTCTTGATTCACCAATGCGTTGAGCGCGGCATCGGTAATGTCATTTCCAGACGATAGATCGACACCCACTGGACCATTGAAGCTGGCCAGATCACCCCCGGAAACCGTAATCAGGTAGACGGCTTCCCCGGTGCCTTGCACCGCTACGACCGATACGATGCCAGCCGTAGTCGCACCGTTGACCACGAAGTCACTAGGGTCGACATTGAGAACCTGCTCGCTGAACGCAACGCGGAACTGAAGCAAGTCAGCGTTGGTGATCGCGGCAGCCGGATCTTGGCGGGTAAAGCTCACAACCGTCGGTGGCGTCACGTCCGAGCCAGTAACCGTCAACAATGCTGCCTGTGTTGGCAGGTTACTCGCAAAGGCGTTTGAGAACCTCGCGCGATATTGTTTGTTGTTATCAGCCAGTAAAGTGACAAAGCTGAGCGCGAGATCGGTTGCACCTGGAATGTCGTTGAAGTTCGCGCCACCGTCGGTGCTGACCTGCCATTGGACGGTGGGCACCACATTGGGCTGGCTAGCTGCAGTTCCGCTTGCGAACAGTAGACCGCTGCTGCCAAGAATCACTAGGTTGCCATCATCTTGCAGGACCAGCGCGGCCCCCGGGTTGCCTGACGTTCCAGTCGCGAATTGCACTACATCGCCGGGACCGTAGACCACGAGATCACCATCAGTTCGCATCTCGACGCGTCCGGGGGTCAGTCCAGCTGTCTGCGTCGACCAGAGCGCCACTCCGTCGCCTCGGTAGAGCACCAGGTTGCCATCGTTCTGGTAGATCAGCTGGTAGCCACGGTTGGCCGAGAGCAAAAACTGGCCGGGGAACAAGATCGCACCACCGGCCATCATGCTGGGAGCGCTGCCAGCGAATAGTCCGTCTGCGAGGGCCGTGAACGTGACGGTCTCGCCTGCCGTCTTCGTCTGGCTCTGCGGATTGAGTGAAGGGAGTGGGTATTGGCCCTCAAACGCGCCGATGTCGCCCCCTGAACCAAAGGGCCGCAAGACGCCGCGTTGGTCGGCGTTGATACCGCTTAGTGACTCGCCCGTGTTGATAGCCGGATTGGATAAGCTGGCGATCAAGGCGTGAGTCTTTGTCGGACCGCCGTTGTTGGCCAACGTCAGATTGACAATTTGACTTGCGGGTGTTCCGACGTTATCACCTGCGCCAAAGCCCGTACTACCAGCTGTGGAACCGATCACATTGTGGCCATTACTGCTGAACGTGCCGTTCACATCGGGGCCGGTAGCTGCGGTGTTGGCAGTGACGATCGAGTTGGCAACAGTGACGGTTCCTTGGCTGCGGACGATACCACCGCCTGTGCCAGCCGAATTGCCAACGATTGTCGAATGGACGATTTGGAATGTACCGCCTACCAGTGACAATCCACCGCCATTGTCGGTTGCCACATTTTCGGAGATCGTCGAATTGGTAATCGACGCATTGGTATCTTGCAGATTGGCACCGCCGCCCTGAAACGCCATGTTATCGGAAAGCGTGGAATCGCTGATGACGACAGTGGACGTGTTCGACGAAAGGATTCCACCGCCCGCGAGGCTGGCTGTGTTTCCCGAAATCGTCGAACGGTTGATGAACGCCGAGCCCCGCGATATGCGAATCCCACCACCGATGTCGGCAGAGCCGCCGGTGATTGTCGCGTCATTGAGCGTCAACTTGGCCCCACTTAGGACATTTAGCACGCGGTCGATGCCTGCCGCGTCAATCGTCGTACCAGCTCCCTCGATCGTGATCTCGCTAGCGATGTCCAGGTCGCCCGACTGACTCGCATCCTCATTCGCGCCAGCGATCGACAGTGTGACTGTGCCACCTGCGACATTGTTGGCAAAGGTGATTGTGTCTGCCCCGGGGTTTGCATTGGCACAGCCGAGCAACAGGCTGTGTCCGCGTTTTCTTCGTGTCCGAGTCGGTTTTCATTGAGTGCCGAGCTTTCCCTGCTGCCCAGCCAGCGGACTGCCTTCCGCGCGTATCGCGGGAAGAGCGAACACAGCGTGGAATCTGGTAGTGACGAAGATAGCCGCTTCAGCTGAGCGAGCGAATAGTCCGCTCCTACGAAATATACCAAAGTGACTCAATTCAAGCCGCACTAGCATTGATTTCGACGGTGGCGAAATCTTGTGAATAGCGTGGCACCCAGTACCAGCAGGAGTGCAC
>JAGQPR010000098.1 GCA_020426625.1 Planctomycetales bacterium | reverse complement strand
CTTTTCCGAGTGGGGCCAGCAGGTCGATAATCCGGTTGGTGATTGGCTCCTGGCCGATCTCCAGATTCAACCACTGCTCTGGGTTAATTGGGGTGAGAGCTTTGTCGTCGTCAAAATTCTTGACGTTCACGTACTCTTCTGGCTTGAGTCCATCGACATCGATTATTTCACGCACGCGAGGCCCTTGTTGCCTTCTGGCTTGCTGCATCATCGCACGGATGCACACTCCCTGGCGTAGACCGAATTTCTCGATCATGGTGCCCGGTACAAAAGGGTCTGTGCGTTCACGAGAATAATTGCTGTCGTTGCTACGCAAGAACCCGTAACCGTTCGGGTGCATTTCCAACAGCCCGACGAACTCAAGCAACGGGATTTCACCGTTTTCGTCAACCTGAGGCTCCGGGAAATGCTCATTACTATTTGTATTTCCGGGCGCTCGTCGGCGTCGATTTGGGCGTCGGCCCCCGCGGGATCGACCGCCTCCCCCGTTTCCGCCGCCATTGCCACTATGGGTTGACGACGAATAGCCCGTTGAACCGCCACTGTTGTATCCAGACGAATTGCCAGTGGAATTCGATCGATACCTTTTTTTCTTTGGCATGCAGTAGATCCAGCAAGATAGATAGGCCGCATGAGGCTATTAACGCCAGTGTTGATTCCATGGAAGAATCAATTCCACACTGAGAAGTGCCGCAATGCGACGGTCCTTTTAGAAGAACAATTGCAGAATGTGAACTCGGTGGGTTTCAGATCACGAGAAACACAAATCCGCCGCACTCTCTCCTCGAGTGCAAATGCTCGTTACAGAAATCAATAAGGGGGTGAAACTCAATTGGTCAGACGTTTCAAAGGAATCCATCCTAAAAACACCTGAGTCCTAAGCGAAAGTCAATCAGTATTCCGCTTTTCCAACTCGCTGCTTCGGTGTAACCAAGTGCTCTTATTTAGCCAGGATAGGTGTGAGAGCCAGCCAGCGATAAAACTTATCGGTGCCAGGAAATCTCGAAGATCTCTGCAAACCACTTCCTCATTGAATCCGACTGCACCACGGAAACTCAGCGACACGTGATCATTGAATCCGGTGATTCGTCGAAGCCTTGGTCGAATCCTACTTAGCGAATAACTTCAATAGGCAGCACAAGATATTTACACTGGATTCTGCGAAACCAAGATCACGACTCCAACCAGCACTTTGAGCAAAGTTGGATGAAAACCTTTCACTGCCACTCTCACCGGTACAAGTATCTCGGATGTTCGAGCCTTGAATGAGAACTAGCCAGTCGAGTTTCGACAAACGGCACAAAAGAGTTTGTCGCAACGCATGCGGCCGAGCAACGGTCCCGCAAAGAATCCTTTAATCGAAGTCCCTGGAATATTAACTCTATAACGGTCTGTGTCAAGACAAACGTGCTCTGATTGGCGTTTTTTCTGCATTTTACCGGAAACACCGCTGATGTACTTCAAGCGGCAAAACCCGAATAACCGACACATTCAATACGGACCGTCTCGAAAGAGAGCCGTATGACATGTTTCCGTATCGAGAAGGATTCCATCGTGAACAAACCGTTATCCAACGCAATCTGGCTCGCAGTTGCAATCGCATGTGGTTCGGTATTGGCAGACGATGGAATACGTTGGGCACCTGACTTGCCTTCTGCCAGACAGGCTGCGGCGCAGTTTAATGTCCCCATTCTGATTCATTTCTACGGCGACAATTGTTTGGCATGTCGCAATGTTGACGAACGCGTTTACAGCCGTCCAGAATTGATTGAAACGCTAAATAAGTACTTCATATGCGTGCGTATTAATGCGACTGTCGATCGTCAATCTGCCATTAACTTTCAGGTACACAGTTGGCCGTCCGATGTATTCATGTGCTCGGATGGCAACATCCTTTTGCACAGTCCCTGTAGGCAAGAACTGAACGGCTATCTCGGAGTGTTGCATAACGTGGCGGTAATGAACCGAGATCGAAACGTGTTGATCGCTGCCGAGCAAAAAGCAAGACAGCAAGCCCAAGCGGGTCTTCAGCATCAACAGTTGCCCGTCCAGCCTTCTGCAGCACCCGGACTTGGCTCCAATCGCGTTGGCCCCAACTTCGCGATGGAGGGAGCCACAACACCTGGCTTCTACAATAGTCCCACCGAGGTACCCGGTCAGCAATTGCAAGCGAGCGTTAGCCCTAATTCCGCAGTACGTGGAGGGCCTGTCCTAGCAGCCAATCAGCCTCAGGCCGTAAGTGGCGCCGCCAACTTCGTGCCGAATTCCCAAGGCGTACCAGCTCAGCAAACTCAATTCTATACCGCTGGCGACTCAACGGGTTTGCTGCGCCAGAACTCTACTAACGCAATTGTAGCCAGCGGACCCCCTGCCAATGCGGTTCCAATCAGTACTCCAGCAAACGACCTGACGCCAAGTCACACTGCACCCAACAGCGCGATGCTTGCCGGAACTAGAAATGAACAACCAATAAGAACTGGGCCAGCCAGCCAACAAAATCGGATGGCTTCGTACGCGCAGGTGCCCCAAGTAGCTCAGCCGAACAATGCGACTGCAAGTCGATCAACGTTTGGCGCGTCTGTAACCGACAACTCCCTGATGGTCAGTAATCCTTACTACGCAGCTCCTAACCAACTACCTGCCGTGCAACCACCTGCCACGCAATCGCTGGCTGCTCAATCCTTTCAGGCACAGAGCCAGCAAGGGCCAACGCTCGCGCCTAACCTCCTGATGCAGCAAAACTCGACTGCCCCCTCATCTTCTGCTGCTGGTACACCTGCACAGCAAGTTGGATTTCAAACGACGTATCCCGAGTCCGACAATTCTGGCTCGCAACCAACTCAGTCGCATCCTATCGACGAGTCGTCCGTGGCTCCCGCGATGGAAGGCTTCTGTATCATTGAGGCCAAGAAGGGCAACTGGGTTGCCGGTGAGCCACAATATGCGGTGCGACATCGCGGTCAAGTTTACTGGATGAGTAGCCTGTCTGCTCAGCGGCAGTTTTTGGCCGACCCCGATCGGGCTGCTCCGGTTCTATCGGGCTACGACCCCATGGTCTTCTTGACAGAAGGCCGCCTGGTGCCCGGCAGTATTCACCATACGCTGCACGAGCGCATCGCCGATCAGTTGTTTCTGTTCGCTAGCGAACAGTCCAAGGCGCAGTACTTCCCACCCCAGGGTGAGGAGACGTTTGCCAGGCACACGCAAGCTCTCCTTAGAATCATCAAACAGGCTGACGGTCGCTGATTCGTCGCGTTGTTAGTTCCCGAAGAAAGATATCCTGGGCGTTTTATCAGTCTCTCCCATGCCGCGCGTCACTTTCCCAGGTGTGGGTGAGTCGTGAGCAGACACACGCGAAGCGAATCGCAACTTATCTCTCCCGCGGTCAGTACCAATCCCCACTATTTCTGCTGCTGGCACGCATACTTCCGCTGAGAAACATTGTCGGTCGTGCGGTTTCTACGGCCGTGTTGCCTACAAGTTTGCGCCAGGGTCGGGGATTTGCTAAAGCAAATGGTTGTGATTTTGCAACACGCAGATAAAGTCGAGCGTGTTGGCGCAAGTCGAAGACATTGGTCGCAGGAATTTTGGAACCTCGACCAACGCTTGCAATCCGTCCCAAGGAACGACGGCACGAGCATGTTTGAGTGCGTACGATACGTAGTTCAATGCGTGGTCATTGCCCATAGTTTTACGACACACCTATGCCTGATGCTACCGATGAAGTCGAGTTGCTGCTCAAGAATGCCCGCCTAAGGGATGAGTTGGAACCGTATATTGACGAGTCAGTATCGCTTGTACATTTCCGACAAATGAACTTACGGGAAGAAAACAGCTTCCTTGAGTCCATGTTGGCTTGGGAGCGAGCGCCTGCCCTACCCATCAGCTGCTGGTCCCTGCCAGAGTTGGTGTTGCCGAGACCGTCATCGCTGGACGATGATGTGCTGCAAACACTGCTATACGACACGATCCAACGCTTGTTTTCGGTGCGTGTTGTACTGGAAATGACCGACCACCTGTCAGACCGCGAACTGTATACGTTGATCTATCGAGATATTCTGCCAGCTTGCGAAAAGAAGGTGGATTTGCCCGGTAATTACCTTTGCTGGCGATGCTTGGACGAGTCAGACCATGAAGCCTGGCTGAAGTACTATGCTTCCGAAACAGAACGCTTGCAGTGGCTGGAGAACAATTGGGGCAGTCTGCCGGAAGCACAGGCATTGCCCTACCGTCGCAAGTTGCCGCGTGCTTCTGAGCATTGAAGTGATCTGTGGGTAGAGAACTTGGCTGTTTATTCGGTCAATTAACCGGTCGTTTTGCCATGCCAACTGTCCATGAGATATCGCGCTTCCTGGAACAACTTGCTCCGCTTGAGCTTGCCGAAGAGTGGGATAATGTCGGGCTGTTGCTGGGTGATGCAGAACGTGACGTTTCGTCGGTAATGACTTGCCTTACAGTAACACCAGACACAGTCTCTGAAGCAATCGCTGCAGGTGTTGGCTTGTTGGTGTCACACCACCCAATGCCCTTTAGACCCCTGGCTCGCCTCACCACGCACACCTCTGCGGGTAACCTTTTGTGGCAGTTGGCCTCTCACGGCGTCTCAGTATACTCCTTACACACAGCCTGGGATTCGGCAGAGTGTGGCGTGAATTCAATGCTCGCCGACAAACTAGGGCTCGAGAACGTAAGCCCATTGGTACCTTCGGAAATCTCAACAGCCGGGCGGATTGGAACTGGTCGTATTGGACGGCTCTTGCGCCCCACGACGCTTACTGAAGTCGAAGAACTGTTGCATCGCCAGTTGCCGCATTGCCGCTTGCGGTGGGTTGGTCAGCGTTCGGCTGTGACAACCGTGGCTATTGCTTGCGGTAGCGGGGGCAGCCTGCTGCCACACGCGATCCGACAGAAATGCGATTTATTTTTGACTGGGGAGGCGACGTTCCACAATTGCCTCGAGGCAGAGGCTGCGGGAATGGCAATGGTAATGACTGGTCACTTTGCCAGTGAACGCTTTTCCGTTGAAACGCTGGCCGAGCTACTGGCCAAGGAATTCGCGGGTCTCAAGGTTTGGGCTTCTACTGTCGAACTGGACCCAGTCCGGTCCCAGGCGTAGGGGGCGTAGGCCCACGGTTAGCCACCCAACAACTGAATTGAGTCCCACCACTACTTGCGTTTCTCACGATGGGATTCGCTCACCGCACGGACTAGCCTTTAGCACGTTAGCCCCCCTAGTCGCGTAACTGTTCATTGACGGACCCGCTGTAGATTCTAAAATGCAGTGAAAATTGGTTGGTGTGTGAACGATTATTCGCTTCCATACCCTGGGACGTGCGAACGGTTTTGCGAACGGAAGCGATACAGAGAACAAGCGTGCCAAGACGGAAATTCAATCGAACGATGAACTGTTAAGAGGGTTCCCATGTCCAGGTGGTTGGCCGCTTTGCCCGTATACAACGAAGTGAATTACGTCGATTCGGTTCTGGCCGAGGTCGGGAAGTACGCCGACCATGTGCTGGTAGTCGATGACGGCTCAGTCGATGGCACGTCCGACAAATTACGGGCTCATCCAAGTGTCGCTGTCGTCCGGCATGAAAAGAATAGAGGGTACGGAGCTGCCCTGAAGTCCGCCTTTCGTTTCGCACAGGACGAGAAATACGATTTCCTGGTCACGCTCGATTGTGATGGACAGCATCAGCCCAAACGTCTTCCACGTTTTGCTGCCGCGTGCGCCTCCGCAGATATCGTGTCGGGCAGCCGTTACCTGAAGAAATACGACGGGGACAGTGAGCCACCTTCGCAACGATTATTCATCAATCGCGCGATCACTAAACAAATCAACCAGCGGCTAGGATTGCAGCTGACCGATGCGTTTTGTGGTTTCAAGGCGTATCGCGTGTCCACGTTGTCGTCACTTGACATCCAAGATGATGGATACGCTATGCCGCTCGAATTATGGGCGCAAGCGGCTATGCAAGGATTCAAGATTATCGAAATGCCTGTGCCGCTGATCTACTTGGATTTACAACGCTCGTTCGGAGGTGCTTTGGATGAAGCGGACAAACGACTAGCTTACTATAACGAGTGTCTAGATCGCAGTATCAAAGCCATGCTATCCCGTGGTTTTGAATTGCCTGAATCCTCGTCCTGTCAGGGCTTGGCTTGATGACTGTACTAGCCAATAGCGACTATCGCGATTACCGCGCTCCGGCAGGAGACAATTCTGCGCTGATCGAACCCGATCTCGATCAACTTGTTAGCCATGTTTCGGAAGCAAACGCTACCTCCTCCGGCTCTGGATTGGAATTCTGCGGTAACGCGTTGGATCAAGTGCAAGCTGAAGCCCGCCGCGAAGTCGTCGAGTTGGCCGTTCGCTATACATCGGCTTATCAGTCAATTGATCCAGTCGAATTTGTCCAACAACCCATCATTCTCTCGGGGCACCAACCGGAGCTGTTCCATCCCGGCGTCTGGTTCAAGAATTTCTTGTTGTCGGCGATCGCTTCAAGAGTGAACGGGATCGGAGTCAACTTTTTGGTCGACAATGATCTCTGCCGCAGTACCAACATCAGTGTACCTTCATTCCCTGCTAATGAGAGTTCTTCAGTTCTTGTTCGTGACATACCCTTCGACGAATCGCGAACACCCGTGCCATGGGAGCTGCGCTCGCTTCAGTCTAGGGCGACCTGGGATGCCTTTTCCGAGCGAGTCGTTGCAGCCCTACCCTCGGGCATGCGGCAGCCGCTGTTAACTGAGCTGTGGCCGGATGCATCGGTCGCGCTGGATGAGACAGGCCGCCCCGGATTGGCTATTGCCAGGGCGCGGCACCAACTGGAACAGAGGATTGGTCTGCAGACGCTGGAAGTTCCGTTGAGCCACTTGGTGTCGACTCGAGCCTTTGCACGATTCAGTATTCAACTGCTTTCCGAATTGCCACGGTTTCAAGATTCGTACAATCGCCAACTGAAGCGTTATCGCGAAGCCCATCGCATTAGAAACCACGCGCATCCCGTTCCAGCGCTCGAGCAGCAGGACGGTTGGCTGGAGGCGCCGTGGTGGGTTTATCGCAAACAAGCTCCCCAGCGTCAGCGGTTATGGGTGCGCGTCCGCGACGATCAACTGATCCTTTGCGATCGTGCGGGATGGCAAACTATCATCGAAGGTCGCTTGGATTGCGACAATGCTTCTTCGCAGTGGCTCGATTTGCAAGTTGACGGAGTGTGTTTGCGGCCAAGAGCTCTATTAACCACCATGTACCTGCGAATGATCGTTGGCAACGTCTTTATCCACGGAATTGGTGGGGCAAAATACGATCAGCTGACGGACACGATCATTAGAGACTTCTTTGGCGTGGAATCGCCGTTGATGGGCGTTGCTTCGGCAACACTTCGCTTGCCGTGGCCCGAACCCAAGCGACGCGAACAAGGGCGTGCTGAGCAGGTAGGTGAAGCCTATACAGACAACACCAATTCAATTCGCGCGCAAATTCGGGCTCTCAAGCGAGAGCTTTGGGATTTGCGTTTTCACGCGGACCAGACTGTTGGGATGGACAGCGTAGAGGCCAAGTCTCTTGTCGAACGCAAACGCGAATTGCTGGCCAACATTCCGGACAAAGGGGACAAGTGGCAGTGGCACCGTGAGATGACAAATCTCAATCGCAGACTGGCTGAACTGGCCAGCGGCACTATCGCTCAGACTCGCCAGCGCATGAACGAATTGGCTAAGCAAGAAAAAGCACTGCGCATAGCGCAGTCGCGAGAATACAGCTTTTGTCTCTATCCTCTTGATTTCGTTGCTGGGCACCTTCAAAGAATGCTTTAGCTTAAGTGAGCGGAATTGGACAGGTCTATTCTCAACTGCCGCTAGCCTTAACGGGGCGGATTCCCATCGCCCCTTGCTTTTGCACCCATGCCCAAGACACCCAGCCTTTTATAGGTAATCAAAGAGCGTCAGCCGCGTCGTCTGCCCCATGAGCTGCAGGGAAGCCTGTAGCGCCGCTTCGCGGGACGACAGTTCGGAAATAACGCTTGCTAAGTCGGCATCCAACTCGTCCGATTCTACTTGGGTTAGCAACAACTGCTGATCGGCAGTCAGATCTTTGATGCTGTCGATCGACTGCTGACGAGTACCCACATATCCCCTGGCAAGCGAAACTCGTTGCAAATCGCTTTCCAACGAGGCAGCAATCCGTCCAATGTCTTCAACGCGCCCGGACTCGATCGCTTGCCGAAGACGTATCAAACTGTTGAATGCACCATCAACTTCGATACCGCTCACGTCGCGTCCGCTAATTACGCTATCGGTGCCTACCGCAGTTCCAGTTGCTTGCGGCTCGTCCAAGTTAACCAAACCCAATCCGTACGCGGCATGGCTACCGCCTGCATCTCGCACACCGATCTCCTGCGCTCCCGCAAGTGACGTAAGCACCAATCCATTGCCTGCGCTGGAGATAGACGCGACAATGCGCGTCGCTGCAGTAAAGTTGGCAACGTTATTGTTGATGCGAAGCAGCACGTCAGCTACAGTTTGAGTGCCGCCGAGATCGACTTCGAATTCGGTTCCATCGTTTCGCGTGAATACCAGGTCGGCACCGGTCTCGGAAAGGTAAATCCCTTCTCCCAAATTCAACTCGCTCAGTAGCGTATCTTCGGTGAAAGTGCGAATTCCCAGTAGAGTGGCCAGGTCGCTACCGTTTTCACCTATAGAAAGCGTCGAACCGCTTTCGGTGCTCTTCAATTCCAAGTAGCGTCCGCTTGAATCGAGCGAAGCGCGGACGCTGGCGCCGGAAAGATGGATACGGTTGATCAAGTCCTCCACGGTGTTGACGCCGCTGGTCGTTATCAGATAGTCTTCGCCTCCTTGGCTAATCAGAAAGCTGTTGGGGTCTCCTACTCCAGACCCATCAAACAGCTGGCTCACCAGGGTAGTCGGTGTGACGATGGGATCTAGATCGGTACCAATCACTGGATCAATGTCAGCGCTACCCAATGTGTTGATGCCCAAGTCATTCGCTACGTTTCCACTCTCAATATCCCGCACTCGCAGCAGCCCGCCCAGACCGTCTGCATACTCGATGTCGATGCCATTTGAAGAAAGGCTGACCGTTAGTTCGCGGGAATCAATGGTCGTCGCTTCGATCTTCTCGATCACATCGTCCAAGTCGTGCGCGTTAGATAGATCGATTTGGACAAGCTCGACGCCATTGCTGATCGTGAATGCACCGAGGCGCACACCGCTACCGCGATTAAGACTTGCCAGTGGAGTACTGCCAAGTACGCTGGGGTTGAGGTCTGCGGTTCCGGTAACTCGCTCCGAAATGACTCCGAAAGCGTCGTTGGCTGTTACGTTGGCGGCGATGGTCGACGAAAAATCCGAGATGGTTTCAAGCTGAAATTCGTCGCCATTGAAACGGACGGTATCACCGGTTCCATCCAATGGACTCTCTAGTACGTGCGAGCCAGCAAACAGAAATTGATCTCGAAACTTGGCATTCCCCAGCTCTTGTAACTTCTGCAGCGCAGCTCCCACCTGAACACCTAAAGCGAGAATCTCCTCTTCGGTAAGTGTGTTACTAGCGGCAACGACGGCCAATCCTCGCATTTCTGTCAATACGGCTTGTGCTTGACTAAGAGTTGACTCGGTGCTTGACAGAATGGTGTCGGCACTTTGAATATTGTCGGCCACCTGACTTTTAAATTCGAGACCGCGCTGAGCTGCCAACGCCCGAATGGCTGCGCCGGGGTTTTGGCTAGGCTTTGAAATTCTCCTGCCGGTGCTCAATTGGGTCTGCAAGTCAGTGATTGCAGATTGATCAGTGTGAATCTGAAACAGCAGCCGAGCTATCGATTGTTGCGTGGTCGCGCGGGTGCCGGAAACTGGATATGAGGTCGCCATGGCGTTTAGGAAAACTCACTGAAGACGATGATTGAGCTCGCAGCAGTAGGACGGCAGAATGGCATTGGGCTTTTCGTACAGCAATTACAAACTAACAAGGATCTGCAACATTTCGTCGGACGCCTGGATTACTCGACTGCTGGCTTGGAAGGCGCGCTGATAGAAAATCATCTTGATGGCCTCTTCATCCAGATTGACTCCAGATACAGCTAGGTGTTCTCCCTCGAGGGTACGGTAGAAGCTTCGCAAGCCATCGGATACACCCGCTTGAACATTGATGTCCTGCGTTGTCTCGACCACGATGCTCTCGTAAGCTTGCTTAATGGATTGCCCACCGAGCGTTTCGAGTGGACTATCGAATGAATTTGCAAGAAGAAGTGCGTTATCGGTAGCGCTACCAATTCCCGATAGGCTGGCGGCGAATTTGCGAGGGTCCGAAGCGATAACATTATTTACAGCAATCGAATTGGCTGTGTCTCCGACAAAGAAGGTATTGATACCAGCGGCAGCCAGGAAGTTGGAAGAGTCGTTCTGGAAAGAGAACTCTAGTTTTTCATTGTCCGACTCGATTCGCAAAGCTCCCTCCGAAGTGATCGATGCATTCAAGCCTGCGATCGCTTCAATCGACTGTCGGACATCTTCCAAGGAACTGTCATCGGCACTTCCGGTCAGTTTGACTCGAATTGTATGTGTGGTACTTAGACCGGTGGAAAAGTCCTTGACCTGGATCTCGAATTGTCCATTCTTTAAACCGACGGCGTAGCCACTCAGGTCCAACGGACCACTTGGGTCGTCGGAAACATAGGTGCCTGTAACTTCACGGAAACCATCCAACCCCTGCCCCTGGGAATGGATTAAATTGAACTGTTCGATCAAATCTCGTGCGAACGTATCCAAATTGTCCAGGGCCGAGCCAATAGCGTTTTCTCTGGCTTCCAACAGGCCATGCAACCGACCGCCAGCGGCCCTAATTGGGGAATCCGTATCAGCCAATCGTACTTCGGGGATGACTTCTTCCCCGTCAGTCCTATAAGCGAATTTGACCGGACGATAGATTCCCTCGGCAACCAGGTATTCCCCGCCAATCAAGACTGTTACCGAGCCGCTCGCCTGCTCCTCAGCTCGAACGTCCACGATGGAAGACAATTCCTGCAAGAGCGCGATGCGTTCATCTCGAAGCCCGACGGCATCGCTGCCGCTGGTTCGGCCACCCTCCAATTCAACGATCCGCCGATTCAGTTTTGCAATCTGCTCTGTTAGTCGATTAATTTCATCGACGGACCCTCGAACTTCTTGTGTTAGGTTGACTGAGATGTCGTCAAGTTGTCGCGCAGTATTATTGATCTTGCCTGCCAACGTTGTGCCTCGTTCGACAACCAACCTCCGCAACGCATCATTACCTGGTTGATTCAGCACGTCATTGATCGCTGAAGCGAAATCGCTCAATTGGCTGCTGATGTCCGTATCGGTCAGTTCACCCAGGATGGCTTCCAGTCGCGAGTAGCTTTCGTCAATGGCTTCGCTGCTGGATAGATCGCTCTGAACCTGCCGCAGTCGCGCCAAAATGAAGTTGTCGATCTTCTGCTCGACGCCCTTGGCTCGTACCCCATAACCGAGGATTGTGTCGCCGACCTTGACGCCCGCCGTTGGGACTTGGACTAGTTCCTGGCGAATGTAGCCGGGAGTGTTCGCGTTGGAGATATTGTTGCCGACGACGTGCAAGCCCAACTGCGCGACTTGCAACGCGTTGGCCGAATTCTGTATGGCGGCGAATAGTGACATGGCTACGTCTGGATCTGAGTAAACATTCGGTTCTTAAAGACTTGCATCCAACAGCCTGCCTCCACCCGTATCGGCATGGCGGTTCGCCACATAGACGCTTGGTTCGGTTTTGCCTTCGATCAGCAGATTCATCACTTCGCGGTAGTAGCGTAAGATTTGGCTGGTTAGCACCCACGTCGAAGTGTGCATGCGACGCAGTCTCGCCAACTGCCCCCGCGCTGAACGAAGGCGATCTCTAAGGCGACCTTGATGCCACATTTTTAGTTTTTGTGCGGCCGCGTTTAAGTTGGCATTCGGCAAGCCCAGTTGTGCCGCTGACTTTAACAGTTCCGTACGAGTATCCGTCAGCTCTTGCAATTCTTGCGTCAGCGACTGTGCGACAGGTGCCAATTGGCTCAGCAGATTCAGGTCGATTTGACCGATCGCTTGCTCCATTTGATTCAACCAAGCGCTCCACCGTTCATTCACATCGGACAGTCTTTGCAAGTAGTTGTCCAACTGCCTCGAGAGCACTTGCTCGTCCATAACAAACTCCTCCGTGAAACCAGGCTAAAAGCGGCGAGCGCTTTAAGTTAAAATCGGCAAGTCGCGCGTGGCCCAATCACGCTATCCGCCGATAATGTTTGGCTGGCCCAGTTTTCTTGAATCTACCCCGGCGGTGTGCTAGCAAAGGCCGTGCTGGACTATAGAATCGCTGGCAATTTCGAGCTAAAAAGCATGCTGATCCAGTGGGTTGAATAGTGAAGATTGGTGTTTTTGAGTGGGTCTGCAGTGGTGGCGTGGATGGCGTTGTCGAAAACGTTAACAATGGCCAGCAGGCGTGCTGCTCGGGCGATCATTTTACCGCCTCCAGCTCTCGCAGGTCCTCGAATGAAGTAGAGCACAACGAGTTGCACAAGCTGTTTCGAGAAGGCAGGGCGATGCTCGAGACTGTATCGCTCGGTTTGTCATCAGCTGGATTTGACGTGATCGTACCCATCGCTCAAGGACTGCAAGAGAGCATCGGTGCCGTCGCTGCCAACTCACTCTCCTTGCGAGTGCTTTCGCCGGAGTCTAGCGATATTCAGCAATCCGTGCTGAACCACTGGGGCTTGATTGCCCGCGATTGCGATTTGGTCGTTGCGATCGCACCCGAATGCGATCAAATTCTGCAGCACTGCATCGCGTCGCTCCAATCCGATGTGGGCCAGCAAAATGTGCGTGCTTTGTTGTGCAATTGCACTGGCCGATTTCTCAGATACGCCAGCTGCAAATGGCTCACCGCCCAAGCGTTCAAAACGGTGGGGATTCGCCATCCTCCAACGCAGCGACTGGATGCAGTGGATTGCGAATGGATCGAATCGACTCGCGCATGCTGCCGAATACTGGACGGAAGCGCTCGCTGGTTGATCAAGCCGTTTGATGGCGCTGATTGTGACGGAATTAGACTCTGTGATGCGAACGAGCTGCTCGCGGCTACAGCCAAAGCCCTGGAACAACGAGAAGCGTCACCAGCCAATATCATTGTGCAGCCCTATTTGTCGGGACAGTCGTTCAGTTGCAGCGCGTTTGTAAGTCCATCGGGCTCAGTGACTTGGCTGCCCCTCACCGAACAGCGAATAGAATTAGTGGAGCACGTACGAGGATTTGGGCTCAAATACTGCGGTGGAGAGGTATTGCCCAGCGCGCCAGTCGATCCTTCGCTTGCAAACGTCCTGGAGGGCGCTTTGAAAGCATGCAGCCCAGGGGCGGCTGGCATGGTAGGATTCGATCTGGTCTGTGAAGACCCCGGTCGCGAGTGGACTCTAGTCGAAATCAATCCCAGATTCACGACATCCATCGTGGGTTTGCAAGCTGCCTATTCCGGCAATTTGCTAGCTGAGTTGATCGAGATATGGCAGGTCCAAGAAAGCAGGCTTCGCAGCGCTGGCAAGCTAAGCAGCCAAATCGGGCTTCGCAGCCAAATCGAGCTTCGCGGTACGTTTGACTCCTGCAGTTTTTCCGCTGCGGGGGATATCACGAATCGACTTTGTCCCTAACGGTGCCTGTATGTCTGCTCGAGATTTGTGATTGTGCACAAATCGCCGAGGCAATCCGCCCCAGATGTTCAGGTGGGAAACAGAACACCGCGGCGTTTGGCTAATGCACGCATCGCGAACTCGAAATAGGGAAACGGCACGCTTTCGTGCTTCTCCAGTGACCAACGATAAACCAAATTGACCATCGCTCTGGGGATGCGTTTCTTGTCCACGTACAGCACCACCGTTTTGACGAACTGCAGTTGCTGCGGTGTTACCACTCGAAGTCCATTCTTGAGCTGATCTTCCAAATCGACGACGTGAAGACTATCAAGCTGTTCGGCCGAGTTGTTCGATCCTAATTGCTGCGCTTGCGAGACTTGGGAACTAGTCAGAATCATTCCGAGGAAAATCGCTGCCATCACTCGCCATTGGGTCGCCAGCATACAAGATTCCTTATCGTGTAATAGATTTAGGCCGCAGTTGTCTTGGGCAACTCCCAAGCAACTTGTTCAACGCAATCGGCATCAACGATGCTCACTTGTGCAACTGCTCCGGCGACCAATGCCAGGTCGACTAGCTGAACGATACGCCGGGCGACTCCACGACTTAACTCTTGGATACGCTTGATTGCCTGTGGCGTAAAGATGGATTCGCTCCGTCCTTGTTGCTCAAAGGCCCATTTCAGAAAGCACTCCGTCTGCTCGAGCTCCCAAGCTGGAAGTTCAATCTGCAATTCCGTCCGGTCAAACAATATGCGGCTAACAGCGCTGGATAGTTGGCTTTCTACCGAAAAGACAACTGTTAACGGAAATGCCATAGACAAGAGTCGGTTGAGATCAGCTTCGGCAGCTGATGTACTGCTTTCGGTGTCGTCGACCAACAGTACCGTTTGCACGTCTTCGCGGCTGGCGGCTTGAAAGTAATCACATAATACGTGCCAAGCCGTTGCTGTATTCTGCAGCTTTCGACTGCCAGTCAGGCGAGTGCCCAGATCTCTGAGAAGCTCACCCTCCGACATTCCCAATAGCGATGTTCGCAATACTTGTAGGCTAGGCACCTCTGCGATCAACGGAGGGTTCTGAGCGCAGTGGCGAAGGATACTTGATTTTCCAACTCCGCTAGGTCCAATCAGACAGCCCACGCTTCGGCGATTACTGATCAGGAATTCAATTCGAGCCAAGGCTTCTTCGACAGTTGCGCCGCGATGAAGATTCTGAATGCTATCGCCAGCAAACGGAACACCAATCAGTTGCCAGTATCTCCAGTAACTCACTTTAGAAAGCCTCTAAAAATGGTGAATCGCGTTGGCATGTCTCCCTTTCGCAATCCATCGGCTGAGAAACGATCAAACTTGAACTAATCGCTACAATAGGCACAGAGTGAAACGAGCGCACACCAGGCATTCACCTTTTGAAAACAGTTAGCTGGCATGTCAATCCCGAGATTCTGGGTTTCAGAAATCGCCGATACGAAATTGCTTGCATTGGACGCACAGGAGTCGCAGCATGCGCTTACGTCGCTACGGCTCAAAGTGGGCGACGAAGTAATCCTGTTTGATGGGCGTGGACAGGAAGTGTTAGCTCGCATTAGCGACGTTGCTCGACGAAGTGTGACAACCGAACTGATTCAGCGGCTCGACTCGGACCGAGAACTGCGATCGCCATTACATTTATTTATTGCGCTGCCGAAAGGTGACCGTCAAAGAACTTTAGTTGAAGGCTTGGTGCAACTGGGCGCCACACAACTCAGCCCATTATGCTGCCACCGCGGAGTGGCCCAGCCCACCGGCAACGCAGTAAATCGATTGAAAAAGATGGTTATCGAAGCGTGCAAACAGTCTGGACGCAATCAGCTGATGGAAGTCACAGAGCCAATTCAGCTATGTGAACTGGCCAAAGGGGCTGCGGGCAATTCCTCGGTGCTGACTCGCAGCTACATTGCCCATCCCTATGGTGCAGCGACACCATTGAGCGAAATTGTGCGAAATTCAGCTGCAACAGCGGTCACGCAAATAGCGATCGGCCCAGAAGGAGGCTTCGTCGACGAAGAAGTCGAGCGTTTTATCCGGGCTGGCTGGCAGCAAGTCAGCTTGGGAAAGCGTATACTACGTATTGAAATGGCCGCGATGTACTGTGCCGCTTGGCATGCATTGCATAACGAGCAGGTCAATGACCGTTTGCAACATCACGCGCTGAGCCAGCAAGACGATTTGGGAAAGCCGAACTCTTGAATAAAAGTGTGGCGAGAACGGAGAAAGCAAATGATTAACCGAAGAAAGTTGCTTGCCGGTTCGGCCCACGGAGTAGGCAGTATTGCCTTAGCTGCGTTATTGGCTGGCGAGAAGCAAGCGAACAAGTGCTTCGCGGCATCGCCGCTGGAAGACTCAGCCGCAGGGTTGGATATTTCGCGACGTATTGCCAAAGCAAAGAGCGTCATTTGGCTGTTTATGATCGGCGGGACAAGTCATCTGGAGTCGTTCGATTACAAGCCTGCATTGAACAAGTATGCCGGCAAGACCATTGATGAAACTCCTTTCGCAGCTGTCCTCAAGTCAGATTATCTTGCGAATGAACGTGTTGTCGCGTTCGACCCCAACAACGGATTTGTTCGCACCGAGTTGTATCCGCTTCAGACCGGATTCAAACGGCACGGGGAGAGCGGATTGTGGATTAGCGACTGGTGGCCAAGTTTAGCTAAGCATGCGGACGATTTGAGTATCGTGCGATCTATGTGGACCGAGGACAGTAATCACGGTGCACAGTTGCAGTTTCACACAGGTCGCCACCGGGTAGACGGCTTTTTTCCTACGATTGGTTCGTGGGTCAATTATGGCTTGGGAAGCCTGAATGAAAACTTACCGAAGTTTGTTGTTATGGGCACTCCGGTAGCGGATTGTTGTGGAGGTATGGAGACCCATCGCGCCAACTACTTGGGACCACAATACGATGGAGTGATGTTGCAGTTGGATCCCAACGATCCTCTTCCTTACTCGCGCAGACCAGAAGGTGTCTCGGCAGATCGCCAAAGAAATGAATTTGAAGCCATCGATGCATTGAATCGAATGGCAGCTGTTCAGTACCCGGAAGACGAAGCCTTGGCAGCTCGAATTCGGTCCTACGAATTGGCTTACCGTATGCAGATGGCGGTACCGGAAACTGTAGACTTTTCAGGCGAATCGCAACAGACATTAGACTTGTATGGGATTTCTGAAAAAGAAACCAAAGTGTTTGGCGAGCAGATGTTGGCAGCTCGCCGGATGGTCGAGCGGGGAGTTCGATTCATTCAGGTGTACCATGGAAGTAATGGCGGAGCTGGGGCCTGGGACGCACATCGAAGCCTCAAGAGTGGACATTCTCGCTTGTGCAAACAAATTGATCAGCCGATTGCTGGTCTTCTTACGGATCTCAAGCAACGCGGCTTGCTGGATGAGACGCTAGTCGTCTGGGCAACCGAGTTTGGTCGAACCCCCGGATCTCAGCTGGCCGACGGAAGAGACCACCACCCCTATGGTTTTTCAGTTTGGCTGGCTGGCGGCGGCATCAAGGGCGGATGCGTGCATGGTGCAACCGACGAAATCGGTTTCCATGCAGTTGAAGATCGGCACTACGTGACCGACATCCATGCCACGATTTTGCATCAATTGGGACTCGATCCCCACAGTATGCACGTGCCAGGTCGCAAGCGGCTGGAACGCGATTTCGGCCAACCCATCCGCGAAGTTATTGCATAGGTGTCCTGGGAAAGCCCACTTGGGGATACTCCGCCTCAGCAACGGACTCAAGGCTATGCTAACGGATCTGTTTCCCTCAGCCTCTGTCAGGTACTCAAAACTAAAACCTTATCCAACTCGAATCTTCCCCTTATACTTTGCGAGGATCAGTCATGAAGATATCTAGACGCACGCTGATCGGCGCTGCAGCCACTGCAGCCACCTTTCATATCGTTCCCAGGCACGTTCTGGGAGGACCAAAGTTTGTAGCCCCCAGCGACAAGATCAATCTGGCGATCGTCGGTGCTGGTGGGCGCGGCCGTCAAGTGCTTAAGGGAATGATGCAGGAACCTGACGTTCGTGTCGTCGCCGTAGCAGATCCTGCCACTGAGTTCAGTTTGCAAGACTTCTATTATCGGGATGAAGGAGGACGCGAGCCCACTCGAAAAATGGTCGAGCAGTTCTACGGAGCCCAGGAAGCTGGCTTTCAGTGCTCCACTTTCGAGGACTTCCGGGAAATGTTAGCCGAGAAATCGGATATCGACGCCATCCTGTGCGGTACGCCAGACCATCTGCATGCATACGTTTCCATTACCGCCATGCGTGCTGGCAAGCATGTTTATTGTGAGAAACCGCTGACCCATAATATTTGGGAAGCTCGTCAAGTTGCCCGCGTCGCCAAGCAAACTGGTTTGGCAACGCAGATGGGAAATCAAGGGCATTCGACCAATGGCATCCGAGAAACCTGTGAGTTGTTGTGGTCGGGAGCAATTGGAAACGTCCGAGAAGTAAAGGCCTGGGTAAGCGGTCATCGGTGGAATCCAACCTTGACCGACAAACCGACAACGTCGACAGCAGTTCCCAAGGGACTAAACTGGGATTTGTGGCTAGGACCAAGGCGAGAGCGTTCTTTTGAGCCAGCGTATTTTCCAGTTGCCTGGCGCGATTTTTGGGCGTTCGGGAATTCGAATATCGGCGACTTTGCCTGCCATGATTTGGACGCCGCTTGTTGGGCTTTGGACTTGAAGGATCCTACGACTATCGATTTTACTCCCGCCGGGCCATGCAACGCAGAAATCGGACCGCACGGATGTCTCGGCTATTATGAGTTTCCGGCCAATGAAAAGCGAGGAAGCGTTCGAGTTACTTGGTACGACGGCGGTCTGCGTCCCCCGGTTCCAGTTCACTGGCCAGACAATACTCCGCTCCCCAGTCGCGGAATCTTGTTCGAAGGCGATGAAGGCAGTTTGTTCTGCGGTGGCGCAGGTGGGGCGCCAACTCTACTAGGTACTTCATCAGCAGTTCCCGCGAAGCCGGAGCCGTCGATCACTCGAGTTGCCAGTCATGCACGCAATTGGCTTGATGCCTGCAAAGGTGGCGAACCGGCCGGCAGCAACTTTGGCTACGGAGCGAATCTCACGGAGATTGCACTTTTGGGTGCGCTTTCTTTGCGTACTGGAAAACGTATCGAATGGAATGCTCAGTCTATGTCGGTACCAGAGCTGCCTGAGGCAGACGCTATTATCAAAGAGCACTATCGCGCCGACTGGACGATCAGCTGAGTACGCGTCCGGGAAGATCACGGAACCTCTCATTACCCCAAAGCACGTTAGTAGCTGGTTTCGCGTGAACGCAATGCTTAATCGCGACGGACAGTTGCAGTTTACTTACGGAAGATTCTCGACACATCGGACACATCTGACTAATCGCATCAAGACTAACTAACTCTTTGGCTTTGGGAAAGTCGCGAGCGGGCACACGAAGCGGGTCGGCAAGGTTGGGAAGATTGCCCTTCGCGTCGCTGGGACTCCGCCCCTCACTTCCGCGAGTTGCATGAAAGCAATGCGACTTGCGGCGAGAGGGGTAGTTACGTTTACCCAACGGTGGCGTTCGCCGAGAAATGCCAAGATTTCCGACACTTCTGCTAATCACCACCACAGTTTCATCGCAACTCACCCTCCCACCGAAAGTTACGTCGTTTTCGACGTAAATATTCGCCGAAGGGGTGAACGGTACCCAGGAACCTTACTTTGGGGCTTTGCGGGATGTAACCTTCCCG
>JAGQPR010000097.1 GCA_020426625.1 Planctomycetales bacterium | reverse complement strand
TCGCCAGAATTCCCCGATTGAGAGGAATTCTGGCGAATCCCACTACCCTAAAATTAGGCTGTAACAGACCACTAGTCCTGCTAGACACCGTGAATGAGGTAACGAGTCCCTTCCCCGCCTGGACTGGCCTCGCCCACAGTAGGTTCCGCAGATCTCAATGAACAGTGGGGCTGCTTAAGATCTCGTTTCGCCGATCGATGCCGCGGTCCAAGTTGTCGATCAAGCTTCGAATTTTGCCAGCATCGAACGTTTTTGATTTTTCCGCTATTTCTCGCAGCAAATTGTCGATCTGATCGACATACGAGACCAGTCGCTGGTCCGCCTCACACACTCGCTGCAGTAACTCCACGTCAACAGAGTGAGTTGTAAACCAGCCGGAATAACCTTCCACGGCGGAATCCAGCCTATTGCGAACTCCCTCAATGCGGGCTCGCACCGACTCGAGCACTGACGGCAATTCCAAATTCCCGGCAGACACTGCCTGGTTGCCTAACAAATCACAAGCTGATTTGCAGTCATTCAGACGTTGTGACAAGAATTGCCGCGTGATTCGATCGTCCTCCCGTCGGCTTTCTCGATCGCGGTATCCGCCATATCCTGGCAGCAAACGCATAAGTTGACTCATCAAACTCTCGTCATTCGTATCTGCCACTGTCGGTCCTTCTGCGAAATTCGCTGATTGGCAACCAATATCGTGTCTGTATCTCCAAAGCCTGAGGGTCAGGATACACGATTCCAACGTGTCCATCCAATCCCTACCGGACAGTAGGGACTAGTCGACTTCTTCAGTTCCGCATTCACATCACGCGGGGAACTGTCCAGCGGCGAATCGGTAGGTCCAAAAGGAATAATTGATAGAATTGCACAAGCTTCAAGGGTGTATTAAATCTCCTTAATCGCAAATAAAGAGGTTTTACTTGACTTTCTAGCAGGTGCGACGAATGATTGATTTGAAGGCAAGGCTAGTGAAGGCTCGCCAGCAAGCGAATCAAGCAGACAGGCGATTTACCTTACCGTCGAGCTGTAGGTGCTAGCTTGAAGTGAGACTCGAGTCCTTTATTGCGACGAGTCAACGATGCGATACGAGTTTGAGCGTGGGTTCGTAACTCCATGGAATCGGCAGCCAAATAGGGCGACCACCTTTCAAGCAAGCCATAACATCGTTAGGGCTCGTCCAGGGAGTGGACGATGTCATCCGTTCCATCGAAAGCCGCACAGGGATTGAACACTGCAGCCCCGCAGGTTGATCGAGGGCGCCAAGCGTATCCTGCAGGGATTCCGCAGACACTCGATTACCCGAGGTTTCCCGCTTGGGGGCTACTTTCCCGCGCATCTTCGAGTGTCCCGCAGCGAATCGCCGTCGACTTTTTCGGACATACACTTTCTTACGCCGAAGTCAATTTGGCCGCTATTCGCTTTGCCAACTGGCTACAACGCCATGGAATCGGGGCCGGAGATCGGGTGGGTATACTGCTCCCGAATTCGCCAGAGTATATGATTGCCCTGAATGGCATCTGGCGAGCGGGTGGAGTTGCAGTGGCCATCAGCCCATTGTCTGTCGCCGAAGACGTACGTGTACTGGTAGAGCATACGCGGTGCCGGTTCATCGTCTGTTTTGATATGTTTCTGCATTTGCTGCCACAATCAGAATCTATCGAGTATGTGATCTCCAGCTCACTCGAGAGCTATTTGCCGTTCTGGAAAGCATTCGCTTATCGCTGGCTGCGTTGGCGATGCAATCGTCACAGCACGTCAGCTGAGGCCATCATCCCCATGTGGCAGGCGATTGAGAGCGGCACAACGGAATTGACCCCTGTCGAACGGTTGCCGCAACGAGATCCTGCCTACATCTTGAGCACAGGTGGAACAACTGGTTCTCCAAAGGCAGTAACACTTAGCCACGGCAATATTGTCGCCAATGCTACTCAACAGGCCATCTGGGCTGGCGGATCGATGGGACAGGAGAGCATGCTGGCTGTTCTGCCATTCTTCCACTGCTATGGAATGTCGACGATGCTAGCCGGAGGGGCGGCGCTTGGCGCTACGCTGTACATCCAACCGCGATTCCGCGTGCGAAATGCTTTGCGAGCGATTGAGCGTAAACGCCCGACGGTGTTCCACGCCGTGCCAGCAATGCTGGCAGCAATGAACAAATATTTGCGCCGAAGACCGGTTGATCTGCGTTCTTTGAAATGGGTAATCTCAGGCGGAGCGGCGCTCGCACCTGATGTCGCCAAGGAATTTGCACATCATTCTGGGGCGATGGTCGTGGAAGGATATGGGCTGAGCGAAGCCTCTCCTGTGACCCATGTTGGGCCGCTCGATGGCAGCAATCGAACCGGAACTATCGGATTACCTCTACCCGATACCGAGTGTCGCATCATTGATCCTGAAACACATCAAACCGTTGGCGATGGCAATGTTGGTGAATTGGTTGTGCGTGGGCCGCAAGTCATGCTGGGTTATTGGCAGAATCAAGTTGCGACCGAGCAGACGCTGCGCGCAGGATGGCTGCACACCGGCGACTTGGCGGTCAGAGACGCAGACGGTTTCTATCGCATCGTCGATCGAATGAAGGACCTGATCATCACCTCGGGTTTCAATGTCTATCCTAGCGATGTCGAAGAGGTAATCCGCAGTTTTGCTGGTGTTGCTGACGTTGCCGTCGTTGGAGTTCCCTGCGAAATGCGCGGTGAAATCGTCAAGGCCTTTGTCGTTCTCCAGCCACGTGCGGTTTGGGATGTGAATCGCCTACGAGCGGAAGCGCGAGAAAAGCTTGCAGCCCATCGACGGCCATTAGTCTGGGAGCAAATCCACGGCGATCTACCCAGGAACTTTCTCGGCAAAGTACAGCGTCGCCAACTGCGGCTTGCAAATCGACCGACGACATCGGACTCGCAATCTCAGGACTCGCAATCTCAGGTCAAGGAGAATTAGCATGAATGGACGATCTAGATTGGCAATCCTGGCAGGCGTGCGTACGCCACAAGCGAAATCGTTTGGCGCGCTAGCTGGATTGTCGGCCGTTGACTTGGGCGTATATGCCGCGCACGGCGCGCTCGAGCGGGCTGGACTGGAGGCAGCCCAAATCGACGAAGTCATTTTCGGCAACGTTGCCGGGCCACCAGACGCAGCCAACATCGCGCGGGTAATTTCGCTGAAAGCGGGTATCCCGCCGGAGAGAATTGCGCATACCGTCAATCGGAATTGCGCGTCTGGAATGGAATCGATCTTGTCTGCTTGGCAGGCGATTCGCGATGGTAGATCTGAGGTCGTGTTGACTGGCGGTACCGAATCGATGTCCAACATTCCGCTGTTGTTCGAGCCAGCAACCCAACGAAAACTGATGATCCTGCGACGGGCCAAATCATTTTGGAATCGCATGTGGCTGTCTGCCCAGCTCAGACCCAAGGATTTCAAGCCCGTTGTGGGTGTCCAACTCGGGCTGACCGACCCCACCTGCAAACTGAACATGGGCGAAACCGCAGAGATCCTAGCGGAGGAATTCGCCGTATCGCGACATGATCAAGATGCTTTCGCCCTTGCGAGTCATCAGAAAGCGATCGCTGCCGGACAACGCTGCTTTCTCTCCGGAGAAATCCTCCCACTGCAGTTGGACGGTGCGCAGATTCGCAAGGACGTTGGCCCACGCGAAGGGCAATCACTAGAACAACTTGCCAAGTTACAGCCCATCTTTAGAAAGGAAGGAACGGTGACAGCCGGTAATTCATGCCCGCTAACCGATGGTGCCGTGGCGCTGGTACTCATGGACGAACAACAAGCCAAACACTTGCCGGTGCACCCAATTGGCTACGTCAGCGACTATGCGATAGCCGGTTGCGACCCGAGAAGAATGGGCCTCGGTCCGGTTTACGCCATGGCCAAATTGCTTGGTAAGACGCGTTATGCGCTGAGTGATTTCGATCTGTTCGAAATCAATGAAGCTTTTGCCGCCCAAGTCTTGGCATGCATCAGCGCTGCTTCGTCGACAGGTTTCTGTCGCCAGTCGCTGGACTTAACCAGACCGCTGGGCGAAATTCCCATGGAAAAACTGAACGTTCACGGTGGTGCAATTGCACTGGGACATCCCGTCGGTGCCAGTGGCACGCGGCTCGTTTTGACACTGGCCAGGGCGCTGGCAGAAAAGAAGCTCGAGCGTGGGATAGCAACGTTGTGCGTCGGAGGCGGACAAGGCGTCGCGATGGTGATTGAAACAGTATAGAAGATCACAGCTGTGTTGCGGATTGCTGATACTGGACCGAACCCAGAAGGAGACAGACATGAATCAAGTCGTGAACCGAAGTGTGACGCTCGATAATCGCTCCGGAGACGTGCTGTATGTTTGGCTCGATTCGCAGCAGCGCAGCGTCAATGTGTTTGATTCCGCCATGTTGGATGGTCTGGAGTCTGCCGTAAAGCATGTTGAAGCGAACCCCGACAAATATCGTCTGATAGTATTTGCCAGTCGCAAACCGGGCTGCTTTTTTGCAGGCGCCGATGTTCATGCCATAGCTGCATTGAGCAGCACTTCGACGGTGCTGGAGGTTGTCCAACGTGGGCAACGGTTGATGCAACGAGTCGCCGACTTGCCTGTTCCGACGTTGGCTGCCATCAATGGTGTTTGCATGGGGGGGGGACTCGAATTTGCACTTGCCTGCCGATTCCGCGTCGCGACCGACTCCAGCTCTACGCGTCTAGGATTGCCAGAAATCAAGCTGGGCTTGATTCCAGGCTGGGGTGGTACGCAACGCCTTGTTCGCCGAATCGGGCTTACGCACTCGCTCAAAATGGTTTTGACCGGCTCGGCAATCGATGCCGCCACGGCAAGGCAGCGGGGCTTGGTTGACGAAGTTCTCCCGCTTGAATCCTGGACTGATGGTCTAACGTCTGTCATCGAACGGATATTGGGGGGCACGCTTCAGAACTCGACGGGCCAAAAAAACAGATTACAAGCTCTGGTGGATGATACTCGATTGGGACGCTCGCTAGCAATCTACTTTGCCCGTCGCAAAGCAAAGAAGCTTGCTGGACACTATCCAGCGGCTGAAAAGGCTATCAACGCCATGAATCTGAGTTGGGGTCCCGATCCGGCGGAGGGCTTTGCCGCAGAGCAGCGTGCGTTCTCGGAGTTGATCTTCTCACCAACAGCTCGTAGCCTTTTGGCAATTTTCCTTCAACAGGATCGCGCCAAGAAGATTACCAGTTGGTGTATTTCCGACCAGCCATCAACCGACCTGAACAAATTAGTTGTGGTCGGCGCAGGAACTATGGGGGCCAGCATTGGCACGCTGGCTGCCGCGCGGGGCATGCGAGTGTTATTTAAAGAGGTCGGCAGCCAGGCAGTTCAAGCTGGCCAGGCTCGTGTTAGCGAATTGCTCGTTGAACTGCAACGCCGTGAGCGATTGTCCGACGAAGAACGCACGCGGATTCGTGCTCGCATGGAGTTTACGACAGAGTATGAGTGTATGGACGATTGCGACCTGGCAATTGAGGCGGTGCTGGAAATCGACTCGATCAAACGAGAGGTATTTCGGTGCCTCGATCAACATCTGCCAGACGCCGCAATTTTGACGTCGAACACATCGTCGCTTAGTGTCACTCAGGTTGCCTCTTCCACGCGTGCCTATCGCAGGCCAGCGGTTGCAGGACTGCATTTCTTCAATCCAGTGGCAAAAATGCAATTGGTCGAAGTTGTCCGTACGGAGTCGACTAGCGAAGCTACGGTGCAAGCCTTGCTGGCGTTTGTGCGAAAACTTGGGAAGACCCCCATTGTAACTTCCGACAAACCAGGCTTCCTGGTCAACCGCGTGCTGTTTCCGTACCTAGGTGAGGCGGTCAGGATGGTCTCCGAGGGTATTCCGGTGCAGACAATCGATCGAAGTATGCGGGACTTTGGAATGCCGATGGGACCACTGGAGCTGCTGGATCAAGTGGGAGTCGACGTGGCGGCGCATGTCGCCGAATCCTTGAGCGAGGTACTACCCGATTCTACCGTACCCACGCTGTTCTTAAATCAAATGGCCGGAAAGGGCTGGTTGGGTCGTAAGGTAAATCGTGGCTTTTACGACTATCGTGGGACTGCAATCAGCAAAGGCAAGAACCGGGTCAACCACTCTCTATCAGCGGTGCTGAACATCCGTAGCAATGTGCCTCAAGAAAGTAGGGCCGTATTCAACGACCATCTGAATTGGTTGCAGCGCAGGCTGGTCTACGCCCTGTTGAATGAATCCGTACACTGCTTGGACGAAGCTGTCGTGGCCCAAGCCTGGATGGTTGACCTGGGGATGGTTTTGGGTACCGGCTATGCGCCATTCCGGGGTGGACCTCTCAGGACGATTGACACGCTTGGAACGCGAACTGTTCTCGCCAACATGCAGGCCCTGGAAAAATCGTTCGGCGAACGCTTCCGACCTGCGGACGGACTAAGGCGTGCGGCAAACAAAGCAGAATCGTTTCTTTCCTCCCTCTCAGATTCTCTCGTAAAGGAGCGCAGCGATGAGTATTCACACACAACACTCCCCTGATCTTTTAGCGGAAGCTGAGGTTGAGCGTGCTGCAGAGCTAGCCCGTAACGAAGGAACTTCTTTCGCTGAAACTGCTCTGCGGCTAGGTGGAAAGAGTGCCGATGAAGCTCGACGTACGGGTACTATCGATACAGCAGACGACCAAGTCGAAAGCATGTTTTCGCAAGAGTATCAAACGGCTGCCAGCCCCGTGCATCGTGCAATCTGGGAGCGACAAATTCCAACAAAGTTGTTTGGCTTTGCGCCAACTGCCATGTCCGACCGAATCAACATTGCGATGAATCGCGCGGTGGGACTAGTTCGCGCACGCCGTCGCGGCGGACGTTTGTTGGACGACCAGCAGAAGATCAGCGCCGAAACGCTGCATGATTTGGCGACGACTGGATATTGGGGACTGTTGATACCGCCTCAATACGGAGGCCTAGGGGCTTCCATGTTGGACTTTTCACGATTGTTGACCAAGATGGCTAGCGCCGATCCTACCGTGGCTGGGCTGGCGAGCGTTCACGGGTGCATTGGCGCGGTCGATCCCGTGCGTACCTTTGGCACTGAGGCTCAGAAGCAGCGTTTCTTGCCCTCGCTCGCAAACGGGCAGAGGTTGAGCGCATTTGCCTTGACAGAACCCGGGGCTGGTAGCGACTTGACAGCCCTCAAGACAGTAGCAGTAAGGAAAGGAGATAACTACTATGTGACCGGCTCGAAACTGTTCATCACCAACGTGACAACAGGTCGTACAATTGGTCTGGTATGTCTGATCGAAGACAAACCAGCGGTACTGATCGTGGACCTGCCGGAAAGCGAAGGGCCCAACTTTAGCCTGACAAAGTACCGGCTGCATGCCCTCAAGCATACCCATAACCAGGGCATTCAATTCAATCAATTCCCGGTGCCTGTCGAGAACTTGCTTCAGCCGCTGCACGGCGACGGACTTACCGTGGCCTACCATGGTTTGAATCTTGGCCGAGTCTCTTTGTGCGCCAACGCAGCTGGCACAATGCGACTGATGATGGCCAACATGCTGCCCTGGACCGCGTACCGCAAGACCTACGGAGAAGCCATCGATCGGCGCGAGTTGGTAAGGCGTCGCGTGGGTGAATTGGCTGGCTACATCGTCGCTTGCGACGCCATGTCCGCCTGGTGTTCCAACTTGCTCGACCTGGGGTACCGGGGGGAGATGGAGTGCATCATTGCCAAGATTTTCGGTAGCGAAGTGCAAAAGACGGCTGCTATCGAGTTGTTTATGAAGACGCATGGTGGCCGCTCATTCTTGCACGGTCACCTTTTCGGCGACAATGTTCATGAGTTTCTCGCTCCGTGTATCTACGAAGGCGAAGGAGAGATGCTGTCCATGGCTTTCTTTAAATCGCTAGTCAAAACGCATGGCAAACAGTACTTTGAACCTATCGGCCGCATACTTTTTGCTGCCGGTATCAAGAAGCCAAATCCACTCAATCCAGCGCATGCATGGCAACTGAAAGGTCCTCTTGCTGCTTACGCCAAATGGTGGATCGGCATGCGGTTGGTTCGCAGTCACATGGCAGCCATCGAAAACATGCCTATCGAATTCAGACGTCTGGCCGGCCAGGCGAGTGAATTCCTAACTCAGCAGTGCTTCGACGTCTCGGGGGCAATGCGGACCCATCAGCTGAAATTGGCAGACCGCCAATGCTCGATGACTCATCTGTCCAAGCGTATCCAGGACGCAGTAGTCATGCTGGTAACTAGCTTGTATGGAGCGCAAAGTAGTGACCCGCTGACTCGCCAAGCAGCTGAAGTCCTGTGCCGCCAACTATGGCGCAGCCTGACTGGCGACCAACCGACCAATCGTGATTTTCGCCGTGTTACCGAGTTGGGAGGTGCTATAGCGGAAAACGGTTGGAGCGAAATCGATGGCATTGATGCTGACGAAATTATGATGCCGTACCAAGTGTAAATAGGAGCGGTCCCATGGTGGCTAGCACGAATCCTTGCCAAGGTCTGAAGGCTGTGGTCGCACTCGGTGGTGGAGGTGCCAGAGGGATGGCACATTTGGGCGCGCTGGAAGCAATCATCGATGCTGGCTTTGCCATCGAGCGCATGGTGGGTTGCAGTATTGGTGGGCTAACGGCCGCAATCTACTCAACTGGCGAGGATTTGCCCACTCTTCAGACGCGCGTCGTGACCTATCTAACAAGTTCCGATTTTGCATCCAAACAAGAGTCATTGTTTGGTGCTGATCCCAAACAGGTTAGGTCGGATTCGTCCGGGCTACTGGCTTGGTATGATCGTATCCGAAGTTACTTGTGGACCCGGCACTTGCTCAGTCGCGTGGTTCGCCAATCTTCGTTGCTTGGCTGCGGTGTGCTCCAACAAGTGGTCGATACCCTGGTACCGGACATCGATATCGCAGATGCATTGATTCCGTTGAGTATCGTTGCAGTCGACCTGCTTTCCGGACATCCGGTCGTGCTGGAACGCGGTTCGCTTCGCAAAGCGGTGCTCGCCTCTGCTGCCATTCCTGGGATTTTCCCACCCGTCGAGTGGGACAATTATTTGCTCAGTGACCTGGGCGTTGTCGACTCCCTGCCATCGGCCATTGCCGAGACGTACACGCATGACGTTTTGATCGGAGTCGACGTGGGACCAACCCTGGAAACCACCAATGGCTGTAAGTCGGCTTTGCACGTGTTATTGCGCATGGATGAAATTGCCGAACAACTCTATCGCCGCCATTCAAAAAGAAATGTCGATCTGTTGATACGACCCGACGTGGGTAACTATCCTTGGTTCGACTTCTCTGAGCCCGGACTGCTGATCAATCGCGGTTTCGAAGCAGGACGCGACTCGATCAATCGCTGGCTACACATGCCAACATCATGGCAAACTCCGCTGCAGGAGCCAAGCAAACTTTGCGATCAGGCTTTTGGAATCTAATAGGACAGCGTCATTTCGACCAGCCGTCCTGGCGTTGGCCCAACGCCTCACAGGCACGATTGTAGCGGCGCAATGCCAAGAATCGCCAATGATCGACGAATACACGTGCGTAGCCGCTGACGGAATGATTTATAATGCATAGATTCTGGATCGAAGTGAGCTGCGGAATCTCGCGACCAATTTCGGCAGCGGCAATGTTGCGACCTATGCACTACAGAGTGCTTTTCAATCAAGGAGCGAATGCATGAGTTGTTTTGGCAACGCCCGAGTCTTCATAGCCCTGGCTGGCTGCTGGCTTGGTATCTCATCCAGCGCCTATTGCCAGGACGTTGGACAAGCCGTGGCCGAAGTACAGGAAACGTCGCCGGAAACATCTCCCGACGAGAATACAGCTATCGCTGCTGCGCTGGCAGAGGGCATTGACGATTCTCACGACGCCAACGCAGCAACGCAGTTCTTGCGGCTCAAGAAGGATGGAAATGGAATTTCACAAGCTCTAGAGCTGGCGATTGTTACCTATCGTGCACCAAGCGAAGACGGCATTAGCGTAGATCTTATTGCAGCGGTGCATATAGGTGAAAAAGCGTACTATGAGAAACTTAACCAGCGATTCGACGACTACCAGGTGCTCTTGTATGAATTGGTGGCGCCCGAGGGTACTGTCGTTCCTCGCGGCGGCAAACGCCCGGAGGGTTTCAACCCGGTGGCCCTGCTGCAAGACACTGCAAAGGATGCGCTCGGGTTACAATCGCAGCTAAGTGAAATCGATTATACGAAGCCGCACATGGTGCGAGCCGACATGACTCCCAGTCAAATTGCCGACAAAATGGCTCAGCGCGGGGATACACCGCTGACGCTTGCCTTGTCTACAGTGGTCGACATCATGCGAGAACAGAACCTGCACCCATTGCAGGGCGATGGACAGGATTCTTCGGCACTGGCTGAACAGAATCCATTCGAACTGTTGGCCAACCCTCTCAAATTGAAGCAGGTATTGGCGGAACAGTTCACCCTCAGTGGCTCCATCGACCAATCTCTAGGCAAGGCCTTAAATCAATTGCTGATTATCGATCGCAACGAGGAAGCCATGCATGGTTTGCAGAAGCAAATCGCTGCGGGCAAGAAGCGCATCGGAGTGTTCTATGGCGCGGCCCATCTGCCTGACATGGAACGGCGATTGATCGACGAATTCGGACTGGTGAAGTCGGAACAGGCGTGGTTAGTCGCCTGGGACTTAACATCGGCTTCGGAAACAAAGTTGAGCAAACCAGTGCAAACGCTCCTGAAGCTCTTTAACGCTTTCGATTAAGCGCAGCTGCAAGAATCGTCAGTGAATTTGTTCCATTTAACATCTTCGTCTTCGCCGCAACAACGATTCAAATCTTTAACGCGGAGGCGCGGAGAACGCAGAGAAAACCGCGTGAATACCCAACCCCGTATCTTCCGCGCTTCGCCTTGGGGCCACCAAAGATCTAGTTGCGAGTTGTCTTCCGGAACCGCGGAGCAGTGGCAGATTGTAGCCTTTGGTCCATCAAGAATACAGCTAACTTGTGCAAAGACGCCTTAACCTAGTAGCGGGAAACCGATCGGCTGCTTGCGTCATGGTCGTACGGAAAGTTTCCACCATTGAAGCGTTGCTACTCTTCAGCAGCGTTTGGTTGCGAAGAAATTGGGCGTACTATCTTGGAGCCGTCTACTGCGAAGCTTTCTTGCCACTGCCCCTCAATCCTTGAGTCTCGCTTCTTGACGCGAATTCGCCAAGAGTTTTCCACCAACAGTTTTCCATCAGTCAAAGCCTGTACGTTGAAAGTTACCGGTTCAAGTCGGGCGGGGAGCGCACGAACCTGGATTTCAGTGGCTCGGTTCAAGTCAACTTTGAGCACTTGCTTGTCATCCATGAGGACCACACTTTCCAGTCCTGTGAGTATGCCCTCCATTTGTTGACCGGAGGTTGTTTCGAGCACGAAACTAGTACTACTGTCTCGCTTCTTCAACCGCGCAACCTCTAGTAGGCTTATCTGTCGCGTTGATCCGCCGCCGCTTAAAGAGAGCGTTGTTGGCTGCGCTTTAGCTACGATGACGCCATTGGGAAAGCGGGCGGCAACACGAAAACTTTCGACCTTCGTTTCTTGCCACAGTGGCGTTGTTATTTCGTAAAGCCCATTTCCAACGGGCTGTGCGAGCAGTTGTTTAGGCGACTCGTTTCCTATCTGCAGATTCACGAGTACCTTTGCACCGACCGGTTTCTGCTGCATCCAGTGTAGTTCAATTGGATAGGACTCGGAAAGCAGAACCTCGTCGTCCATGACCGACATGCGGTGCAGTTCCAGCCTCGGTGGCTTGAGTATGGCCTCGATTTGATTCGCCGTTGCAACCTCTGGCTTTTTGCAGCGACGAAGCACGCCGAGCAACGCTCCTTCTGAATCAAATACAGGACCGCCCGCTAGATTCTGGGGAAAGAGTTCGCTAAGCGTAAAAAATTGCAACTGATTTGACTCGTTGTGCGCCAGAGAACGCACTCGAAGATCAGCCTTCAAGATGTTGGGGCGCCCTTCCCGGATGCTCAGCGGCGTCCAACCTGCAGTTCCAAAACATTTAACGGGAATGGTTTCATGGATTGCGTCATCCAGCGGTCTTGATGGCAGAAGTACCGACGAAAACTCTGTTCCATTCGCTTTGAGCAGCCCCAGTTGGCTCTCCCGATCGCGATGAATGATACTTGCTTCTGTCACAAACTCAGTCGGCTGTCCCGCGCGGATGACCAGGGACATCGTATTCCACTGCGATTTTCCCAGAACATCCGCAGAGGTTACAAACCAGCCCTGAGGTGAAACACAGGTTGCCGTACCAACGTACTCCTGACCATTGGATACCTGCGCGACTGTATTCACGGCTGCATCACGTTGATCTGGGTGCATCGGTACCGGTTTTCCAACCAAGCGCTCCCAATACTCGGGTTTGATTTCCGCCACCGGATAAATGCGCGGCATCGCATCCAATTTCTGGATATCGATTGGCGTCCATAGTCCCGCTTGTGGGCCCTTACCCCACATGGCGGCATAGACGATATTGCGGAGTTCAAGAACCCGTGCAGCCGCGGACGGATCATACCAATTGATGAAATCGGCTCCGCCCTCAACGCGCAAATGAAGCAAGGGGGATGTTGATAGACTATTACCGATGCCGAGCAGCTCATCGTCTCCGGGCACGAGTGGGCCAAAGGTCTCAACTATCCATTGGTTTTCGGCCGCGTCGTCAATGCGGGCTAACCCCCCGCGAAATTGCCCTGGCTCGTTCCGTATCCCGTAGAGATTCTTTTGCGTCAATTCGACGGCATCCAGCAAGTAGTAGACACTGCCGTTTTGCGGATTGAAAAAGGGACCCAGCAACACCTTGCCCCACAAAGTTTGAGCCGCAGCGTTCAGCAGCAGAGCGGCTAATAGCAAGAATTGCCAACGTAACATCCGATCGTCCTCTACGCGGTGTGCAAGTGTCAAAACCAACGGTAACAGTACTGGCTTACTTCTGCACAAACTCCAGTATCGTGTTTGAAGATATTCCGTAGGAATCTCGGCTCCGCTTTGGTCTGACTCCCAGTCCAATGCCAACAAGCTTTCCCTGGCGATTGATGATCGGGGCACCCTTGGGAAACAGCACCTCTTTAATCCGGATTCGTTCCTTCGTAGCTTGCTCTGACTGGTCCAAGGTCATAGTTGCAACGCTGGCCTCAATTGGCGACGCCTGTTGGATTGGAAAGCTGAAGGACGCCAGCAACTCATTTGCAGGATCAATTGACGGTCTTGTCTCAATTTCCAAGTGCACAAAACGTGCTGCTGATTGGGCTTGCAGCAGGATTAGGTTTCGTTGCGAGTCGCTGTGAACTACAGAGGCATCGAAACGAGGGGCCTCGCCCAGCCTTACGTAGGGACACAACTGCAGTGGACGGTCTCCCTGTTGCTGCAGGGAATCCCAAGTTGTGAGGAACAGGCCACTCGGGTCGATACAAACAGCCGTGCCAAGAACGACGTTACCGTCCACGATGAGCTGCGCTGTTGCCTGCTTTGTGTGAACAACGACGTCGCGCGAAAACTCTTCAGTCCTAGCGTCTTCAGCACTGTATGTTGCAACAAATGCACATACGCAAAGCATCACGTATTCATTCGATCTTCTGACTTGGCTTTTACAGCTTTTGAACATTCTTGAATGCTTCCGGACCTGTTCATTACGGATTGCCGTTATAGCGTCCGTGTTTTTAGTCGTGATTCCTATCGATCGACGCGGAAGGACATTTCCGGTCCAACGACGGTCGCGGACATCTTTCGGTCACTCGCAACGCCAGTTAACCCTCCGCAGTATAGCAACCTTGGTAAGCATCCGCGAAAAGCTTTTCCGCATTGGTTTGGGCGATCGCCACAGTTGTTTGATAGGACAGCGCCACGTTCGATTAGCCGGTTTGGCGTTAGCCCCGGTTCTCGAAGGGTTTTGCATCGATACTCCAAGATTCCATTAAAGACAGCCAATCCATGATTTGCCAGGAGATTCGTCGAAAGTGGCCGCTGTCAAATTGAGTATCAGAAAAGATGTGTGTTGTGCTTGTACCTG
Source organism: Planctomycetales bacterium (assembly GCA_020426625.1). Lineage (GTDB taxonomy): Bacteria > Planctomycetota > Planctomycetia > Pirellulales > Pirellulaceae > Aureliella. The sequence goes on along the minus strand of JAGQPR010000097.1, from coordinate 5,407 downwards.
TTCCTTATGAAAGGGCTGACTTCATTGAAATTGGCTGCCAAGACCACTAAGATTAGTTATTTGTTGGCGAACCGGTAAATTGCTGCCAGGTGCCTGACGCGTACGCAATTCGGTTCTCACGTCATCGGCTATATACGCGCGTGCGGAAGATGCCATGCCCAAGCGGATCATGCGACTGAGAACTAGTGGTTTTTCCAGACCTGCGGTCCACTGCTTTATGATCCGTCAGCGTTTCTGGATGTCGGTCTTGGTTTGGTCGACGACGGCGCGTCCTGCCGCTTCGACAGAAGCTGTTCGGAAAGAAGTATTGGCTTGTTGGGCGCTCAGTTTAGCTAACGCAGACCCTATTCTTGGCCCACGGAATTGCTTCACTCGGACCAGTTGGTGCAACGCCAAACCTCTAAGAAACTCAGAGAACAAATGAACGTACCGGTTGTTGCAACTATCGTATTCTCGTGCTGCTTAGGCTGTTCAAGCTTGGGTTTTTGTCAAATTATTGAACCTGAGAATTTTGCTGCGGTTGAAAACGACGCCAATAACATCAGGGAGAAAGGATTCCTGTACTTAGTCAACTCGCAGAGCATAGAAGGTAGTTGGCGCAATGCGCATGAAGGGCCCGGCACAACTGGCCTAGCTTTGATAGCTTTGCTTTCGTCGGAAGAGGATCCGAACAACGGTCCCTATAGTCGGGCCATACACAGTGCTCTACGCTTCATCATCAGGTCGCAAGATCCCGTAACTGGCTATATGGGCGAGAGCATGTATCACCATGCTTATGCAACCTTGGCGCTGGCTAAAGCCAATGGGCACGTCAACGACGGTAAGCTCTGGGAATCCGACGACCCCTCATCTCCCCACAGCGCTGTTGCCAAGGCTCTCGAACTGGCGGTGCAATGCACTCTGAAAGCACAGTCCAAGAATGGTCACCTCGGCTGGAGGTACTCGCCGACATCCCGCGACACAGATACTTCGGTAACAGGCACGGTGCTGATTTCCCTGCTGGCGGCTCGAGAGGCAGGCATCGAAGTCCCTGCTAAGGCTATCGATGACGCGTTTCGGGTGATCGACAATTCCACTAGTGAAAACGGCGCGATCTCTTATTTCGACTTCGCGACCGGATCGGGAGGCAACAAGTCGATTACGCGCAGCTCACTTGCATGTTTAGCTCAAGTGATCGCCAAACGAACCGACTCACCGCACTTTGAGGCGATTCGGAAATACGTCGAGCGAAATGTCGACGAACAGTCCGAATACCCTGAGTATGCGCGCTTCTACATCTCCCAAGCCCTATATCTGACCCGTCCAGAAGCATGGCAACTTTTCCACGCAAGGCTGGTGACCAAACTCAAGCGCGAGCAGGAGGCGGACGGTAGCATTTCTGGTAGCCTTGGCGCGGGTTTGGCTACTCCTTTGAGTCTGTTAGCGCTGGCTCCGGCTTATATCGCAGTTGGTATTCCACAGAGCCGCGTTGTTGTGCAGGAGCCCCGCAGTATCGCCATAGAAGAGAACAATAAAGCCAACGTCGAAGCGACAGAGCAAAAGCAAATCAGTCGTCGCGATGTCATCGACGCTGCCAAGTCGGCGACCGCTTTAGTTGTTCGAGATCGGAGATTTCAGGCCAGCGCATTCTGTATCGAACCTTCTGGCTGGTTCGTTACGAATCATCATGTGCTCGGTGATGATGCGACTGTCGGAAAGACCGTATCCTTGGTGGTTGATGCGGGAGAACCAAATCAAAGGGTATTGGACGCGAGCGTTGTTCGAATAGATTCTGACCTCGATTTGGCGCTGCTTTGGGTCACGGGAGGGGAATTCAAGGCACTACAACTGGGAAATGATGCTGCCGTATTTGAGACGACACCTGTACTAGCACTCGGATTTCCCTTTGGCACTTTGCTCTCAGGCAGCAACGAATACCCTGCGATTAGCGTCACGGCAGGGGCAGTGTCTGCCCTGCGCAAGAAACAGGGCGTTTTGGAGCGGATTCAATTCAGCAATGCCGTGAACCCGGGAAATTCCGGTGGCCCTGTGGTCGACCTGCTTGGGCAGGTAATCGGAATGGTAGAAAGCGGAATTATCGGAACGGGAGTTAATTTCGCTATACCGGTCTCGCATGTTCGCCACTTCGTCAGTAAGCCCGTGATTGAATTCGACATTGGAGCCATCAGCCCTAATGATTTATCAACGGAGCTGGACGTTCCGATTGACGTCCGATGGATTCTGGAACCGCCGAATGAATTCGAAGTCAGCATGGAAGTGAGCGTTGAGGGTATGCCGGCAAGGCCCATTCCTGTCGCCCAGCAGGCCGGCGAAAAGTTTTTGGCGAAGTGGGTGCCGGTTCCAGGCGGCCCCGGTCCCGCGAAATTGCAAGTTCACGCCGACTTCAGTCACGGTTCTATCGCTGGACAAGTGGTAGATCAACACGTAACGGTTGGTGAGACGAAGTATCTGTTAAGCGATCTCAGGGCAATCGATTTCAGCGATGCATCTGAGCTTCCGAAAGTCGTAACGTCGGATCAGACGCAGCGTGCCAACGTTGGAGGCCTGTCCCGCGTGCGGGTGAGCATCGGTAAGTCGGAGCTGGAAGTCGATTTAGCTCAAGCCAAGCGATTGACTATTGCCCCAGCTGAGCCAGATCTGGAGGGGTTCAATTATCGATTGGTTGTCACCTCGCAGGGATCGGTAATGGCCGGTAAGTCCGGAAGAATTGACATTCAATCGGCTACTGAGCAACGGGATCACTCTCGATCGTCGAAAGGCGTCAGTCCGGTCGATGTCGATGATTTAGATCAGAGTAAGTTCGATGGCGCGAAAAAAGTGGTCGAGCTCACGTCGCAGGCCTATTCCTATACCATCGGGGCTGGCGGGCGATATATGCTGATGCACCTCAAAGATGAGTCGATGGTAGCCATTTTGGACCTCAATGACGGCCAGCTTGCCTTTGCCATTAAGGACGTCACCGAGGACGTTCTGATAGCTGCAGGACGCGAACGGTTTGTACTGGTATTTCCCGGGGATTCCCTAATACAGCGCTGGCGATTCGACGGCTTCCAACGCGAGCGTGTTGACGGAATTCCTTCGGGACATGTCATGCGGTATGCACAAATGGGCTGCAATAGTGATGGCCCGCTTTATCTGGCTGCAACGGATAGTAACCTGCTAATTGACCTCCAGACAATGGCACCATTAGAGCTCGAGGGGGCCATTCCGTTTCCGCATACTGACGGTCATGTCCCATACATGTCCACCGATGGAACAACAATTGGGCTGGCGGGCCGCACGCCCAACCGCGTTACCATCAACCAGAAAAACTTCTTTCCGGAGCGGATCGACTATAAAGGCCAACCCGCAGCGTGGTGCTGGCCATCAGCTGACGGATCGTACATTTCGTGTGACATAGGCATCTTCGATAAAGAGCTAGAGCGTGTGGAGGCAAAGTGGCTTGAACATTGCACTTTATTCCCCACGATTGACCCTCGGTATTTTGTAGCACTCGAAATTCCGCCGCATGAGCAATCCCACGGCGAAACTCCTGCCAGACTGCACATTTGTACTATGTGTGATCGCCACATCGTGTATACGTACGTTGGCATCGACGAAGTACCTACGACCGATGCATCTGCCATTCGAAGCCAACTTGCGCGCGGCTTTGAGAGGTTGAAATATTTTCCCGTGGCCAAAATGCTGGTCACATTTGATGCTGCTGCCAAGCGGGTCTTTTTGCGCAAGCTTGATTTTGTTCAAGCGATGCTTGATCGCGATCAACAGTTCGTTTTCGTGGACTCGCTTCCGCCGCATCAGGTGTCTCTCGGGAGTGAGTTCCGATATCAGATTGAGGGGAAATCGAATACCGGCGAACTTCAATATCACCTTGAATCCGGTCCGGAAGGTATGACGGTGGACTCACGTGGGGTGGTATCCTGGCTCATTCCCGAATCGTTCCCCAGTGAGAATGTTCGAACTATCGTGTCGGTGACGAATGGCAAGAACAAGGAGGTGCTGCATTCTTTCACATTGTCAATTGTAAACACCAAGAAAAGCTCGCCAGATCGATAGTGTTCAAGTCGATAGGGTTCAAGCGGTTCTTAACCTGTTTCTGTTACCATGGCGGGCGACTAGGTGGATAGCTAAGGCTCCAGGCAGTCGTTCGTGCAGTCGCTGCCGTCTCTCGCGTTTTTGAGTTGCCTTACTGGTGCGGTGGCGGTAGCTGATGGTTTCGAAGGCAATTGACTCCGCTGATTGTTATGCAGCGAAACAACCTTTAGCTTGCCTGATTTGACAACGCAACTCGCCACGCGGGGTAGCCAGCTTGGTCCCTTTGTATGACATGAGTGGAAAGTCGGCATATGGCTTGCCCGGCTTATTCATGGACGATAGGATAGCCCTCGAATTGAGGTGTTGGGCAGATACCAGTTGACTGTTAGTGGGCGCCCGTATTCGGCAGCGCTGGCATTTCCATAACCCCTTGCTAGCAAATGACTTGTACACCCGGCTGAGTGGTGGAATTGGCAGACACACAGGACTTAAAATCCTGCGGAGGTTCATCCCTCTGTGCGGGTTCGAACCCCGCCTCAGCTATTTGGATCGTCGGCCCGCCGCGAAATCGACAAATTCACAAGGTTATGCTCGAATAATCAGGGCTTAGCGAAGGTCATTGAATTAGTTGCCGATGCGCCTAAACTTAAAAAGGTCTCGATGTTCGCAATCGTGCGGAGAGGCCTGATAATCTTTCAACCAAATATTGGAGAATGCAATGCGTTGGTTTGCTTGGTCGCTGATGATTGTGGGTGCGATGACTTTGGGTTGCAGCGAGCAGCCAGAAGAGACGATTCCAGCTGTCACTCCTTCTTCAAGTGGAGTTTCGGGCGATCATGATCACGACGGCCACGATCATGGTGCAGAAGGTGACCATGCCGACCATGATCATGGCGACCACGAGCACGGCGACCATGAGCACGGCGATGCAGGTGGTGAACAGGGCGAAGCAGAAGAAGGTGAAGCCAATGCCGAGGAAAGCTTGCCCACTGACGAGTCGGCTAGCGTTGCACCGGCCAACGTGATTCGCTTTGTCGCTGATAAGCGTCTGAGTGTGCCCAATATGTCGTGTCCCTACAGCTGTTGGCCAACAGTACAGGAAACTTTGGCTGCTCAACCAGGTGTCGAAGGCGTGCAGCTCGCCGAACAGCCAGCAGGTACCCCCGAAGGACAAATCACTGAGCGCGTCGTCGAGCTGAAGTTGAATGGCGACTTTGACCTTAAGGCAGCGATCGCGGCACTTGGTGCAGTTGATTTCAAAGCCGAAGCGGTCAATTAATCTTTTGGGTTGTGCTACCATTCCCTGGATTTCATTCGAACCGCAACACGCGTTACCAATGGGGTGCTCCCCGACGTTACTCTGAGATAAGAG
>JAGQPR010000096.1 GCA_020426625.1 Planctomycetales bacterium | reverse complement strand
CCACTGCTCCGCAGTTCCGGAGGACAACTTGCAAGTAGGTTCCGCTTGTCGAGCGGAACCAGATGTGAAGAAACAAAATGCGGACACAGCAGTCGGTAGTGGTGGAAGTTGAGGCCAAATGTGTAGCTATTGAGAGTAACTTCGCTACAGGTAGGTAGCCAACGAGAACGGTCGCAAATCTGCGATCAAGCCTAGACATGTCGCCGCCCAAACGCCGTGCTGTGACTAAGCGGAACCAAAGCTAGGGAAGAGTTGGCGCATTCAGATGCCAACTCCATTGCGGCGAGTCAACGGATTGAGGCTAGCTGGCAATGCTGGTTGCACGCGAATAGGAACCGAAAAAACTTTCACAACATCATCACCTTATTCGGAGATCTCGACTCGGCAGACGGCTGTGTCCGAATTTCCCTTTTTCCCACCTAGCGGTTTTGCGTTGACCAGTCATGATTGGGTGTTGCCAGTTGGACGTTTTTCTTCGACTTCCAACCAGTCGCCAAGGTACTCTCGACAATTTCCACGATTAGGACTCAACGCCTCCCACGCCAAGCGCTGTGTCCGCGTTTTCTCGTCCTCCGCCAAGGTACTCTCGACAATTGCCACGATCAGGACTCAACGCCTCCCACGCCAAGTGCTGTGTCGGCGTTTTCTCGTCCCAACTGCGGTTCTGCACCTTCAAGAACCTGAGATGCTCGCAATCAGTGTTACTGCCGGGACGATGAAACGTCCTGTTGCCAATCAACCCGTCTATGTTCGCCAGACACATGATTATCAGTGGATGGAAGACGGCAAGCAGCATTCGGGAAGTTCGACGCGTGATCGTTATGTTTACACCGACGAACTAGGCAAAGCCACCGCTGCAGTTGAATTCGGCAAGGACGTAGAAGTCAGCGTCTATGACGCGGATTGGCGTACGTCTGAAAAAATGCGCATCCTGGCTGGTCACCAAAACTCGGTTGCCTTGCACCGGGAGGTCGATCAAGCTCGCACAATCATTGGCGTCGTTCTACAAGACGAGAACCACCCAATACCGACCGACGAAATTACGATTATTGCTGGGTCGGTTGATCGTGAAACGAAAGGTAATGAGAAACTTGAGCACCGAGATCACGGCGTGTTTCTAATTCAAACACAGGCCGTTGCGGTCGGTGCTTTGGCAACAACCAAGGACCAATCGATGGCGGGCGTGGTTGTTGCAGAGAATCCACATCGAATACTGCGTTTGTATCTCCACGCCACAAAGCAGCTTAGCGGCCGATTGGTAGACTCGAACGGCAAGCCTATTGGCGGGCGTTCTGTCCATGCCACACTAGTGCGCAAACCGCTGTAAGAATCCAAACTCTGCCGTCGCGCGAACTGTAAGTGGTCACAGGTCAGCCGAAGCTCGTCCCACGTGACTAAGAGGGCGTGTCATTTGTCACTTGGTCGGGCCACTTTGGCCACGACTATCATGAGTCGCGCCGGTCAAAATGGCCGATGCAGAACGTGCAAATCCCTAAACTGCATCGGTTTCATCGGCCGAAGCTAATTGCCAGCTCCCCTCGGTGTTTCACTCCGGCGCAGGTTCCAAAGCCAAGCTTTCCTGCTCAGGACACGCCCTCCTTATGCAGTTGCGCTTGCTGCCAGCTCGCGGCAAGGGAATGGTTGAATTGCACATACCACTGCATAAGAAACGTGTGACGCGGGAACTGTCTTGGGAAGAGGAAGATGCCCGGTAGACGCCGCCGCTGATCGCAAGTGCTCGTGGTGTGCGTCACCGACGCAGGTTAGAAACGGGCAATTCCAGACAGCTGACCTGGGTCCTTCAGGTGGGGGAAGGGACATAGAGCCAACCGAGCTAACCGGTGTCTAGGGATACGAATCTTCCCTTACATTCCGACGACTCAACCCAAATCAGTTTGTACCCCGATGTGTCCGGCAGCCACGCGCGCAACCATAATGCAGTTTGCGCCTGAGGTGGTCGCTCAACTTATCAGCGGGTATTCGTGCAGCTTCCAGCGTGCCCAACCTCCGCGAGCACAAGGTAGGTCACTGTTGCTCGGTCGGCAGACGCTCCTGAGTTTCCTGGACGATTTTCTCGGCTAGTCGCTGAATGTCAGACTTGGTGCCGTCGACAGTGAAGCGCTGGGGTTCCTCGCCACCGGAGAGCACGACTCGAACGGAGACTGTATCACCCACAACTTCATAACGTCCACCCAGGCGATACGCGCTAGGGAATTGTGCAGTATCGACGAAGATCAAGGGTGCATGCGGACTGCGAGTTGAGATGTCGCGGAGTTGTTGATTGACTAGATTGCCCAACAGCAACGTGTCCACAAAATCGAATTCATCCTGAAAATTGACGCGCAGCACCAGCGGACGGGGTGCTTGAAGCGGAATGGCCGACTTGTCCTCCTCTGCCACTTGGCCGATGTCGAAGCTGGCGCCACCTCGCGGACTCGCCACAACCGGGCGTTGGATACCGCCAATGTCGCGGGCCAATTCTGGTACTCGGTCCGCGGCAAAATCGAACAAGCCGGAGACGTCCACGAACTGGTCTTCGCGTAGGGCTGCACCTTGCATGCCCATCAACAGACTGTGCGTCAAAAGCCCTTGGCCGTAGGTGCTTGCCTCATAGCTGACTGCATCTGCCGCACAACCGGCCAAGACGTACATGCCCGTCCGGTCCTTGACCCGTTCCAAGGCCCTAATCTGGCTGGAAGAGACTTGCCGCTTCTCGCTCAATTTTTGCACCAACTGCCCTGAAGCGCACGTGTCCAGGATCAACACCTGTTTCAGTGCCGGAATCTGTTTGATTGCTTCGGTCAGCTCCAGACTCGACAGTGCCACTTGTTCGCGAATCGCCAAATCACGCAACTCGGCTGAACTCGCATCGCTTGTCAGATAATGAAAGTCTCCGTCCTGCCCTCCCTGATTGACTCCATGCCCCGCCAAGTACACGATCAAAATGTCGCCGGGCCGGGCCTGTTGTGTGTCGCGCAGTGCCTTGAGGATGTTTAACCGGGTGGGCCACTGCGAGTTGTCTTCCAAGGTGGTGCTCAGCCGTGTCAGGTGCAGCTGGTCCGCGCCAAACAGACGCGTGGCAGCAACACGGATGGCCTGTGCAAAGTTGTCGGCATCTTTGGCGGCGAATCGCAGATCAATTGCATCGCCCCGGTAGTCCGAGACCCCCACCACGATCGCCCACACATCCGGCTGTATGAGTTGTTCTTCGCCTGGTGGCTCATAATCTAATTCGAAGCCGCGGCTGCGCAGAAACCCCTCTTCATTGAAAGCAAACACTTCGATCTTGTTCGACTTACCTGGCATCAGTCTTGGATCGTTGGCGAGATCGACCGCCAGCGTCAGGACGTCACCTCGCGGTTGCAGTTGTGCATTTTCTTCTAAACCTCGCGCATCAGCGGTCAGTTCTTTACCGTTGATCTTGACGACCACGCGACCGAAACCACCGTCACGCTGTTTCAGATCGATGGTCATGCGTGAGCTTTCGTCAGTCGGTGCTGTGAGACTGACTTGGGGAAAGAGTTTGGGACTGGAGAAGGCGGTTACATCGCGCAGCGGTTCGCTATTGAAGCCCATGACTTTAGCCAACAGGCCTGGTTCGTAGTAACGCTGTTTGAGTTGATCGAGCGCAATGGGCTCGTCGCCGATCACCCAATGCAGCCCTTCCACAGCGCCGCTGTCGGAGCCATCGAATCGTCCGTCAGGATCTAACACTGCCCAACCATTCATGAAATTAACGAGCTTGCAGAGCTCATTTCCAGTCTCCGTGTCCCACAATCGCGAAGTCGTATCCCTGCTTCCAGTCAGAACTTGTCTACCGTCGGGCGAAAAGGCGACCGACTGAACGAAACTGGAATGACCTTTGAATGTGTGTTCGTGCGCACCACTCACGGCATCCCAAAGCATCGCGCTCTTGTCCCAACTTCCCGTCAACACCTTCTGGCCGTCAGGAGAGAATACTGCACACCAGACGTGGTCAGTGTGTCCTTCCAACATTCGAATCTGTTCGCAGGTCTTAGCGTCCCAGATTCGTGCGGTTCCGTCCCAACTGCTGGTCAAAACTTGCTCTCCGTCCGGAGAAAAGACGGCCGTCATTAACGACCATAGATGTCCTTCAAACTTATGGGTCTCTTGACCATTGGAAATATCCCAGATCCGAGCGGTGTGATCCCAACTGGCGGTCAGCACTTGTCCACCATCGGGAGAAAAGACGGCAGAGGACACATAGTCCGCATGTCCCTTAAATGTCCGTTTCAGTTCTCCAGTTTCCGCATCCCACAATCGCGCAGTCATATCGCCACTCCCGGTCAGCACGTATCGATCGTCGGGTGAAAAGGAAACCGCCATGACAGACAGAGAATGTCCGTCGAACGTGCGGATTTCATTGCCCGTTTCCACGTTCCATAATCGCGCGGTCTTATCCATGCTTCCGGTTATTGCTCGCCGGCCATCGGAGGAAAACGCGACGGATAAGACCGCATCCGTGTGTCCCTTAAGCCTGCGAAGCTCTTTTCCGGTGGTTGTGTCCCAGACTCGCGCGATCGCGTCGTTACTACCGGTTAGCAGTCGTCGACCGTCCGGCGCAAAAGCGACTGCCCGAACGAAGCTCGAGTCTCCCCGGAATTGATGTATCTCGTTGCCGTTTGATCGATCAAAGATTCTTGCGGTATTGTCCTCGCTGCCGGTCAGTACTAGCCCCCCGTCAGCCGAGAAGACGGCCGCCGTAAGCGAAGATAGATGTCCCACGAATTTGCGAATTTCAACGCCGGATGTCGCATCCCACAATCGCGCGGTCTTATCTCGGCTGGACGTTAGCACTTGTCGGTCATCCGAGGAAAAATCGACCGACAACACATAGCCTTGATGGCCCACAAAGGTCTGGACCAATTCGCCTGTGGCCACATCCCATAATCGAGAGGTCCAATCACTGCTGCCCGTTAGCACTTGAGTGCCCGAGTGAGAAAAGGCTACAGATCGCACGATGCCAGCGTGCCCGTCGAATCGGCGGATCTCGTTGCCAGTGGCCACATTCCAAAGTCGGGCGGTATTATCTTTACTGCCGGTCAATACCGTCTGTCCGTCTGGCGAAAAGACGACGGAGAGTACTTCGTCCGTGTGCCCCGTGAGTTCCCGGACGAACTTTCCGCTGTCGACCTGCCACAGCCGAGCGGTCTTGTCCAAGCTGCCAGTGACGACTTGTTGGCCATCGTGTGAGAACGCTGCATCGGTCACCGCATACGAATGCCCCTCAAATATTCGGACTACTTTGCCAGTTCCCACGTCCCACAATCTCGCCGTTCCGTCGCGACTACTCGTGAGAACTTGTCGACTATCCTTTGAAAAGGTGACCGACGTGACCTCGCCCGAATGTCCTTCGAACTTGCGAATCTCTCTTCCGGTGGCGACATCAAACAATCGGGCGATTCTATCCTTGCTTCCCGTTAGCACTTGCAGGCTATCCCTTGAAAAGGCGACGGAATACACATGATCGTAATGTCCAACTTGCACTACTAATCGCTGATCAGCCTTGACGTTGTCGTCATTTGTATTCTCCGCCGCGCTTTCATCGGCAAACGCGAAAGGCTTACTTGGTCGGAAGCGTGTGTTGAGACGGCCGTAGTCTCCCGGAAGCGTTCTCCAGCTAGTGACACCTGCGTACCATGACTTCTTGGATCGCGTGCGTTCCAGTCGTTGGGCGAGAGGTTTCCGCGGCTCAAAAAATGCTTGTTCTCGAACCAAGCTTGTCAACGATTCAGAGCTCGCGCCCCCTGCAAGGGGCTTCATCAACTTCGGTAAGTCGGCCTGTTCCAAAAATTTTAGATCCAATGGTTCATGGGACGCAAACAGGATGGCATGATTCGTACCAAGGTCCTTAGGAGGATCAGGTGCAAATGGGTCACCAAAATAGGAATTTCCTGGCTCCAATCGAATCTCTTTTTCCAGATAAGGAAAGTGAATCACGATGCCCAAGTTGGGTGTGATTTCCAACGCTGTCACATACACGGGCTTACCGTTTTTCTGCGTGTTTGTGACTCCAAATGCATACGTCTGATCTTCGCGTAATTCCCGAATTCCATCGGGACCAACCGGAAACGGTTTTGTAGCGACAATAGATTGCGAATCATCCAGTTCGACTTGTAGCAATTCCAACTTCAACCGGTAATCGCGTTTGCTCGCAGGATGACCGACTGATGCCAGACTGAGGATGTTTCTGATCTTCATAATTCGCCGCAGGTACTCCCCGAAAGTGAGAGATTCGTCGTTACCGAGGCTCGACGGCTCGTGCTGTACCTTAACGGAAGGCAAATAGATCGGGCCCCAGCCACCACGGAGGGATGTCGGCAAGCTGCGCTCAACATTTTGAAACTGCCGCAGAATCTCAGCTACGCCAGTGGCAAGGAACAGCGTGGCATAATCCCCGTCCAGTCTGATGAGCAAGTCACACGGCTTGTTTACATCGGTGACCCAAACCGGATGAATATCGCCTGCTTTGGCGATCTTCGATTCACTTAACGTTTCGACAATTGATTTTGGCACTGACGCGTCCGCGGGTCCAAGCGGTGGTCCGTCAACGCCCATGCTGTCGACGCGCACGACTTTTATCCGCATCTCTGCCGGATCACCCGTCTCATGATATCGCTGTACGGCGAACCCTTCCTTCAATGTCGGCGGCAACTCCCCTTCGCCCACCCTCATGTGATTGCCATCCCACTCAACGACTTGAGCCTCAGAGGTAACTGAATCTACGTTGGTAGTCTGCAACCAGGCCACGGACCGATTAGCTGTTTTGCTGCCTGCCGTCGAAAAAGGCGCAATATCTTCCGGCTTCTGATAGAGTTCAAACAACGCCCCCTCGGTGACACGATGGAATTTCCCGGCATTCAAGCTTATTTGGGTAGGAGACAGGGACGCTTTAATGTAAGGCGGCAGATCCCCGGAAGGCCCATTACCCAAGACGGAGGAAAGCAGAGCGGATTCCGAACCCGCAATCATCGGTGAAGGGGCCTGCATTACCCGTCGGTCGCCTTGATAACTCGCGACTATTGCCGCCTGCAAGTCCCGATACGAAAGTCTCGAAAGCTCGCGCTCTACCGTCAGTGACTCGACCAGAAAACGAGTCAACAATCCGTAGGTTTCTTCACCGTCTTGAATCTCTGGCTCCACTTCCCCAGCGCGACACGCACTCAAGAACACAGTACCTGTGGGCACTTTGCGATCTACGCTTGGCCTTTGAGTGGAGTACGGTGTCGGATTCAAGTCTTCACGGATGAGCTGCCGTATGTTTGTCGCGCCGCGAGAACCGGTACCGAAATGAGAACAGTCGCATACCACAAACACTTTGGCTCGTTGGTCCTGGGAGATTTGCTCAACCCATTCAAAGATTTCGTCATCACGAATGTCCTGATAGTCGTCGTCAATCCACAGTTTGGCATCAGATGGGACGAGCGTCTCATCGAGGAAGTCGCCTTCGTCACGACTCGGGTCACCCCGCGGCTGGTCCGCAATCTGCGATCCATGACCGCTGAAATGAAAAACAATCTGCGCGGGTAGCTCTCTCGCTGGAAGGGCTGCGACTTGTTCGACCAAACCGTGAAGTGCAAGCCTGATAGCCTGTCCAGTGGCTGCGCCGTTGATAAGCGCCGTGACGTTGGAATCGCGAAATCCAAATCGATCAACAAGCAATTTGCGCATGGCCGCGACATCGTTCGCGCAGCCCTTTAGTTGTTGTGCTGGCCCAAGATCTGGGTACTCATCCACGCCAACTAGCAACGCAAAGCGTGCCGATGAAGATGCGAAAGTCAGCCCATCCTGAGGCTCTTGCGGCGCAGAGCTATCCGCATCACTGAATTGGGATAGCGGTCCCGCAAACCCATAATGCTCTTGGGCATCCTGCTCAGTCAACTCAACGATGTCAGGGATTCCTGCTTCGGCAGCTTCTGCACTTTCTCGATTCTCCCAATTCACTTGTGCAGTCGCCGCGGCCATGGCTTGAAAACGACTGACGAGCGATACTCCCGCCAACAAATGGCCTTGTTTGGATTGTTCACCTTGCTTCGCGAAGGTTGGTCTGTACACAACGTAAAGCGTATAGTGACGAAACAGTCCATGCCAAGTGTAGGATTCATCGATCTGCCCTTTGAACTCCGACCCAGATTTCACCGCATCACACGGGCGACCAACAATCTGATGGACTTCGTCGGATGTGATATTCTTAAGGCTCAGCCGTTCATAAGCGGCATGGGCCGCATTGCGCGCCATCGTGTCCGAAATGTAAGCAACAATTCCAACAATTGCGAAACAAATAACGATGAACACGAGCGACCCGAAAACAACTTGTTTTCGTACAGCAGTCGTTTCTTGCTCATTCATAATGGCACTACATCTCATATATTTAAACGTCAGCCAGAAAACGAATCCGACGAGACCATAGCGCAATCCAGAAGTGTAAAATAAATTGCTTCTTCAAGTGTAACACAATGGGTGAGGAATCTGTCTCAGGGCTTTGTCGGAAGTGATCATGGCCAATGGCTGCACCACTCTTGCCCAGGGTAGGCGGTTGGGTTGGTGCATAACTTTTCGAAACTCGGAATTAGCAGCATGAAGATATGGACTCGCCCTTCGCCAGGCAGGTTGGCTCTTGTTTTCGTTGCGGTTGTTTTTGCTTGGCCTCTAATGGCGGAGGAGCGGCATGCATTGTTGATTGGCTGCACCGTCTATCCCAACTTTGCATCCGACCTCCATCTGGTCGGACCGGCGAACGACGTGTTGTTGGCCAAGAAACTGCTCGTCGAACGATTTCAGTTTCCCGAGAAGAATGTTACCATCCTCGCCGACAATCAGGGTAATCCGAATTCATTGCCCACGCGAGCCAACATCGAGCGCGAGTGGCGACGACTTGCCGACGTGGCCAACCAAGGCGATCAGCTCGTAGTACTCATGGCGGGACATGGGACTCAGTCGCCGCAGCGCGAATGGGACGACGACAATCCGGAAAATGATGGTCTGGATGAAGTGTTTCTGCCTCGCGACGTCGGTAGCTGGAACGCCAAAATCGGAGAACTCGAAAACTCCATTAGAGATGACGATATCCGTGATTGGATTAACGCTATTTCTGAAAGTGGAGCATCGCTGTGGGTCATTATTGACGCCTGCAACAGCGGCACCATGACTCGAAACGCGAGTGACGAAGTCAAACGGGAATTGCGGCCGGACGTCCTAGGCATACCTGAAGCGGCGATACAGCAGGCACACGCGCTAGCAGCCAGCCGCGGAAGCGTCACTACGGAAAACGAAGTTCAGTTGCTGGAGAGTGGCGAGAGGACTCGCGGTACGACTGGTGCCACGCTTGCGACCCCAAACGCACCCGTTGTCGTCGCGCTTTATGCTGCCCAGTCCTTTGAAGGAACCGTGGAAAAGCTGCTTCCGATAGACGGTGCGGAAAAGAAGTACTACGGCTTATTGACGTACACGCTCAGCGAAATTCTGACGCAAGCGCAATCTCCCATGACGTACCGCGAGTTGGTGGGCCAGATTCACCGGAGATATGTCGGCATGAACCGCACCTCGCCGACTCCAGTGCTAGAAGGGACGACCATCGATCGCGAGGTTTTGGGGCTCAAGACGTTCCCCGAGAGATCCCGAATCGTGCTTGAACAGGATCAAACTAGCGGTGGTTGGAAAATCAATTCAGGAGCTTTGTCGGGTACGACGAAGCACAGCGTCATGGCACTGTACCCGCCAGCCGGCGAAGCGAACGCAGACCAGGTTATGGGACATGTGAAAGTGTTGGATGGTGGCCTGCAAGCACTTGAGGCTAGGCCACCGATCCCTAAGAACCACGGAAATCTACGTGAAAGTGTTGGATGGTGGCCTGCAAGCACTTGAGGCCCAAGTAACACCCTGCACTTACAACGATCAACCTGCGCCCACTAAGCTAGCTGCGGGAATGCGGTGCGAGACCGTATTCCTCGATTACGGTGATCAACGATTGAAAATCGCTGCGGACCGAATTGGCGACGACGGTGAATCGATGACAGCGGACGAAGCACGAAAGGTGGAAATGTCACTCAGTCGCTTCGTCAGTGAAAATGCCCACTTGGCTCAGTTGGCAATCTCCGATCACGCCGATTGGCTGTTACGTTACGATGATGATCAGTCGAAGCAGCTGTTTGTGGTGCCAGCAACCGGTTTCCCAGTGCGAGAGCAGGGTGCAGAGCTGCCCCCTCTTTTCGGGCCCGCCCCAACGGGCGACGCTTTCGATTCATGGCTGAGCGAGTCATTGACGCGAATAGCACGGGCGCAAACACTACTGCGAGTTTCCGCTCAGGGAATGGAAGATTCAGGAATCCTGGACATCCAGATCGTGCGATACAGGAATGAGGAAGACGCCCAGCCAGTCGAGTTTGGGCGGGGCGATGTCAAACTCTATGACAAGGACCGAATCGCGATCCAAGTTGAAAACACCTCGCATGAACCGTTAGATGTAACGATCCTAATGATCGACAGTGGTTATGGCATTTATCCGCTCTTCCCGACACGTGGTCGAGTCAATCGGCTTTTCCCCGGCAACAAAGTTCCCAGTCTGACAGGAAAAATCAATGCCAAGACGATTGGTAAGGAATATTTGGTGGTGCTGGCGTTGAAAGGCAATCCCATCGAGCAGCCAGTAAGTTTCGCGTTCCTAACACAACCCACGTTGGAAAGAACTCGGTCTGGACTCGGACGTGGAAAGAATCCGCTCGGCGAGTTGTTGAGCGATGCGATGTTCGGAGGGGCCGTCGAAATGACGCGAGGCTCCCCGCCCAAAGCGGCGGAAGACTACCACATCTACACCCGCTCGTGGACAACGATGCCAACCACACGGTCGGAATAGCCCCATAGTGGCCGAGAGGATTGGGCGTCAGCACAGCCGAGTCGTTTCGCCTTACCACAGCCCGTGGCTGAGCACTGGCGGACGTCAGACCTCCGCGAATTCCGATGATAGTGGCATGATGGATAATGAAGATCGAAACCGCAGCGGTCGCGCAAGAGGGCTCTTTCTGTCATAGAATTGAGCCTCTGCAATCAACGCCGTTTTTTGCGCCCGACGACCGAACAAGGAAAGAAGATGTCTATGAAAACGTTGCGCAATCAGTTCTTATGGATCCCCCTTTGCGCGATTACCGTCGCTCACTTTGGCTGTGGGCGGCAAGACGCACCGTTCCAAGAAGTTGGATCAGCTATACAGAGTCCCGACGAGCAACGACCGGATAGCGACGAAGTGGACGTCGATTCCACAGCCCCATTGCCGAGCATGCAAGAGGATGCACCGAGCAATCCACCGACCAGTGAGGAGCGTCCTGATGAAGTATCCCGTGGTCTGCCAAATTTCGGCGCCCCCAATCTCCAACCGCCAATGGAAAAGTCGGCGGCGCCCATGGCGGAAGTTGAGAAACCCGCGCCCACGCCTTTGGCGGAAGGCTATGCTGAAGTCAAGGTCTTCTATGGCACGGATAGAGCGCCTGTGGTTGCTGGTTTAGACGGTTTCAGGAAGATCGCAGCGACGTTTGCGACCAGCTTCATGTCGGCTGCGGTCGCATTACTCTTGTTCATATCGGCACGCTTCGTCAAATCGCGACGCCTCCTGTTGGGAACTTTGACAGTGCTGTCTTCGGCGGCCACAGTATTCCTTGCGTACGGAACGTTACACCGATTAAATCGGCAACGCGTTGCCGCCGAGCGCGACAGCATTTACTACGGGACAGTCCGCGGTGAATTGGAGTATGGCGTGGCGACGGTAAGTATTCCCGTGGCTCACGAGATGGGCAAATTGGAAGCCCCCAGCATTCTAAGGTTGGAGTTCAAGGAGGATCCCACGCAACATGTCGTCTTGCTCAACGTATCGCGTCGTTCGGAAGAGGTTTTCTTTTTGGAACTTGACGACAAAATGCGCGAGTCGTCGGAACGCGAACTCTTTCTGTTCGTCCATGGCTTCAACTTGACGTTTGAGGATGCCGTCCGCCGGACGGCTCAGATTGCCTATGACATGGAATTCACCGGCGCACCCATCGCCTATAGCTGGCCGTCGCAGGGATCGATCCTGGGCTACACAGCTGACGAGGAGAGTATTAAGTACACAACCGAACATCTCAAAGAATTCATCCTAACGATCAAGAACAAGAACCCAACCGCAACCATCAATTTGGTCGCACACAGCATGGGCAATCGCGCAATGACTGTTGTCTTGAAGGAAATTGCTATTGCACAAGGCCAAACAGATTCCCCGGCAAAGATGTTTAACGAAGTTGTGCTGGCCGCACCGGATGTCGACGCAGATGTCTTCAAGCAGCGCATTGTAAGTAAACCATCAATCATGAATGTGGCCAACCGCGTAACGCTCTACGCGTCCTCCAACGATAAGGCACTGCTGATGTCGAAGAGAGTCCACGGCTTTCGGCGGGCCGGCGAATCGGGCGATGGATTAGTCGTGATTCCCGGCGTCGATACGATCGATGTCTCCCAAATCGACCTCAGCATTTTGGGACACAATTATTATGGCGATAATCAGGCAATTATTCAGGACTTAAAGCACGCGATGATTCTCCGAAAGGACGCTGGCCAGCGCCAGTGGTTGCGCGCTATGGATTTTGCCGACGAACTAAAGTATTGGTTCTATCCCAAATCTGTCGGCCCGTCACCAGAAGTTCCTTAACCTGCCATTCGCTCAGTCCATGGCAGCGTGACGCGGACCAAAATGATGGACTCGGGATTCGACCGCTAGATAGCGTAGGATGGTCCGTCCAACGCAGTTTATCTCGAATCTCGCCGCGGCGGAAAGCCCGATCGGATGAAGAGCCTTAAGGGGGAAGACATTGCCGTTGAAGCTGATTGCACAAGGCGTCTTATTGCCCGGATCCTCACCCTAATCGATTTGTCGACCAACCAGTCCCAACCTGTATAGGCTGCCAGCACCTTTGCTGGAAACGCGAGTCTCCTCGTGGTGGTGGTCGTCTCGATCTAGGCGCGAAGTTGGTTGGACTTCGCTGCGGCCAGCCCCTTCAGAGGGCGTAATATCGGCCGCCCGCTCACGTCATTTGCGTCGCGGCCTTGCGCGCTCAGGACGAACCGACATGTGTCACGAATGAGAGTGGGCAATACATGAATGCCCTCGTCGGGTAGATACGGAACTCCGCAATCTGCATCGGACAAAATGACCGACGCAGTTTCGGGTTTTGGCTGTTTGCATTCGGCGTGAAACGCCGATGCATATTTACTGCTCAAAATGATGCCGTGAGATATCCAGCCATGGATGACCATCGCTTGGTCTTCCATAAGATAAATTATCACTCCAAGATTATGTCATTGCTTTAAGGAATTCGGGACGCCCTACTGTCTTGTTACTAGCCTCGCTCAACGCGCATCGTGAGTTCTCTGGTGATGAGATCGCGCAGTAATTCTGATACGTGGACGTCTTGATCGAAGCAATGCCGTCGCAACTGATTGTGGAGTTCTCGGTCTAGATCAAACGTCAAGCGTATCGGCTTCGATTTAATGCCTGTCGGGGCGTCCCCATCGTTTATCCAAGCATTGGCGCTTTCGGTCTAGACTTCGGTGGTTTACCGGGGCCGAGGGCTAATCTTGATCTTCTTGGTCATTTCTTCCTCCGCAATTCGTCTACAAACCCTTTACTTCCTGCTGGGCCTTCCCTCGCCGCTGATCCAGCACTGTTTGCCCCGTGGCTGCCGTCTCGGCGAATGCAACTCGCTGGCCAATGTCTGCCTTCAGCACTGGAACGTCTAGCTCGGCAAGGGCTTCACGGACATCGCGGCCGATAGCGGTATTTGCAATGCGGCGATTGACCGCGATTACGCAGACAATGTCCGGCCGGTAGACCTTCGCTTCTTCCACGACATCGAGTGTCTTAGCGGCTTCCCAAACATCCAGAGGTGAAGGCTGGATTGGGATAACCACCAGTTCAGCAGCCAGAATAATTGACTTCGCAATTTCAGCTGTTCTTGGTGGGCCATCAATGATGACGTCGTCATAGTCGGCTGCGATAGAATCGATTTCTTTGTGTGTCCCCACGCCAAGTGCTGTGTCCGCGTTTTCTCGTCATAACGAAATCGGACTTGAATCGAAGTGGTGTCATCGGCAACTCGATCTTTGGCTCGAACAAGTTGACTGGTCTATCGGCGACACGTTGGCAGTTGGGCTTACCGAAATCGACAAGGCCACAATCAACACGCTTAGAAGCGGATTCCAGCAGAGCCACTCGTCGCCCGCCGTTTACCGTTGGTCAAAATACAACTTTCGGAGCCGTAGACGACTGTGGCAAGTTTAGCTGCACTTGACCATTTCTGTGGAATGCCCGTGCAGTAGCTAAACTTTCGGCGAACATTACCAGCTTGCCTGCGGTAGACAAAACATTTGATAGTTAAAGCAATTCCACTACAATTTGATGCGCAGCCTGCTTTGCTGCACAACACAACTCTATTGGCGGTCGTTTCTGTGTATTTACTTAACCTGCCAGAGGCATGTAGGCAATGAGCAAAGTAACTTTGAACGATGAGCTTCCTAAATTACTTGTGGGTATAGTAGTCATTGCAATCCCTTGCACCTGGTTTTATTTTGCTGTCGCACCGGACCGCAAGGAACGGGAGATGTTCCGAGCAAAGGTGACTCAAGAACAGATCCGTTTGAACGAGGAGCGAATTCAAAGAGTTGATCGCTTCCAGCCAGAAATTGATTGGGACAAGGTTGAACGACCCGCTAGTCTTGAGGAGCGGATTAGCAGTGGTTTTGAAGAAAGTTACAAGTTTGGTGGGGATTTAGATAAGTAGCCCGCCCGGAATGACTATGGCGAGTATGACTATGTAGTCGAGCTAGTTCGGATTGGGCCGTCGGGGAAAGAGTTATCGGTGGTTCAGGATTTTCCAACGGATAGGCCCTCATATGACGCAGGCGGGAATCTGCCCCTCCGAGTGCTGTGTCCGCTTTGCCCCCAGTCCCTTTGTCCCCAGTCCGCGCTGTGCCCCCCAGTCCGAACCAAAGCCTCTAAAGCCGCTCGGTCAAAAGTAGAAACAAGCGGTGACAGAGCATCGGCAACTATAGCATTGTCCATTTCGACATCCATGTACTTGTTCTACCACGACACTGGGCCAAACGGCCAACGAATCTTGTTCAGCTTCCTCTCGGTCAATCAGGTACCGAATTTCCTTCACTTCTGGCAAATATCGGGCTAGAATAGACGTATGCAATCAATCGAAGTGGATGAGAAAACGGCACAGACCCTCCACTCCCTTGCAGACGCAAAGGGGGTAACGGTAAGGGTCTATCTCAGCCAAATCGTAAGCCAGCAGGCTTCAGCTCTCCAAGTGAGCGAGCAAGGTGATTTTGATAATGACCTTGCAAGCCTTTCGTTTGAGTCGAGCCCCCCTCTTCCCGCAGACTTCTCCCGAGATGACATCTACTCAGACCACGATTGATGGATTATCTAATCGATACAGGAGTCTTGCTGCGTCTCTTTGATAGCTCAGATTCAGCAAACACAGACATCCGAAGAGCGTTGAAGACGATTCGGTCGACTTCGGGGCGGCTATTTACGACAGCACAAAACATCTCTGAGTTTTGGAACGTTTCCACTCGTCCATCTTCTGCTCGCGGCGGCTACGGGCAATCAGCTCAAATCACAAACAGCCGAGTGCAGTTCATCGAGCGATACACTTCTGTGCTCACGGAGACAGCAGTATCGTACCAACATTGGCGCAGCCTCGTTGTAGACCACGCAATTACCGGAGTCTCTGTTCACGACGCAAAACTTGTCTCCATCATGCTCGCTAACGGAATTCAGAAGATTGTCACTCTGAATGCCACTGACTTTCAGCGATACCCTGGGATTGAGGCAGTTCTACCAGCTACAGTTTGAGAAGGGACTAGCTCTCCCCACCACGGCTTGATTCTGGAAGGGCAGAAAATGCGGACACAGCACTTGGTGGTGGGATACTCAATTACTCGTCAGACTGCTGTGTCCGCGTTTCCTCTGCACTCGTCAGACTGCTGTGTCCGCGTTTCCTCTGCACTCGTCAGACTGCTGTGTCCGCGTTTCCTCTGCGGTCGTGATCGAAGCGAACGGCAGATCATTCCTCGGTAGTGGCATTCGCCAGAATTCCCTCTTCCATCGGTGCTGCGGTCGTGGACTTCGCGAGCGGTCTGGACTTGCGCCGCGATTTCATCTGAAAATGTCTGCGTTTAGCGACGGCGACGGCACGAGAAAATTCGGACACAGCTAATAGTGTTCGCCACACGAGAAGATGCGGACACACGAGAAGATGCGGACACAGCACTTGGTGGTGGGATTGGAAATCGCCAATCGTAGCAGTTTTCGAGAGCTGGTACTGGCGGGTAGCCGGTGAGATCCGTGTGCATCCACAGATCGAGCCCGCAAGTATCGATGCAGAGAGGCCCTCATATGACTCAGGCGGCTTCCGACCTTTGTGGATCGAGTTGGCGCATGTGGAAGGAAATGCGGACACACCACTTTATTGCATTCCGAATCTGCCCCTCCGAGTGCTGTGTCCGCTGTGTGCTGACTCCGTCGCGCGATGCGCCCAAGGTGTCATTGACCCGGGTCAGGTTCCTTCCCGTCGCTTCTGACGATTTCGCAAGCCCCATTTCATAAACCGCTGCTGTTGGCGATTGGTCCGGCGGTCGCAGACACAATCGTCTCATTCATAACGCTGAGCATGCACCGAACTCCTCGGTAATTGCAGTAGAAACGCTTCTCACTCAGGTCGGTTCGTCCTGTGTTATGAACGACGAACTATTTCAGACCGGGATTCGAGCATTCCGCGCAGTCAAAATGATATCCGCGACGGTCCAGTCCACCGGCGTGTCTAATTGGAGCGAGTTGGCGATTAGGCCAAACACTATCGGTTTTTCAGATTCTTTGCGCGGAGTTCGTTCAATTCCTGGACTCCAAATGCCTTGCTGCAGCCCAGGTTCCAGCTATCCCTTCGTGTTTCACAGTTTGGCTAGTAAGGGATCTCGAAATGCTCGTTCGATTGCAGATATAAATGTCCCAAGTACCGCGAGGCAATTGCTGACATTCCTGCCAATACGCGGACATTCCCCGTCGTGACCTCTGATCATCGATAAGAACGCGGTCGGCTGCGGAATTCGTGGTTCATTCGATTACGAATGGCAATTTGAATTTGGAGCTAACGACCTTTCGACACAAGTGCCGATCCAACGCTATTTTGCCAAACACTACTTTTTCGGCGCGTCAAAGGTAGTCCCGTTTTGAGTATGACGGGCTGCGGTAACAACCCCTTCACTATCTATGATGAATTCTACCTGAGCCTTAACGACTCTCCATTCGAAGGTGTTCTTTCCTTTTGAAAAAATGGGGAACTTTGGCTGATCCGTTAGCTGCGCAAACAGTTGCCCATTCTCTACGCTGGTCGTCATGGTGGCTGGCCCATATTGATACTGACCGACGAAAGCGTTCAAATCAGCGGCTTCGACCTTCTCGTCTTCCGCGATCTTCGCTACTCCGAAGGAGCTGCCCGCTTGCGTGTGAATACCGCTCGTGACTTTTCCTTGTTCGTTACGTTGAAAAATGACTTCGGCATCAACATCTTTCCAGAAGTAATGATCCTTGCTCTCGGGCAACAACTCGAACTTTGGCTGGCCAGTGAGTTGAGCAAAGAGTTTTCCACCCTCCGTTGTCACTTCCATGACTGCAGAAACATAATCGTACCGACCGAGATAGTCAGCATACGATTTTGGATCGATTGTCTTATCGACATTTCGAGGAGGGAGCTTGGCGATAACATCCGCCAAGAACTTCCCTGCAGCAGTTCGAGAGATCATCTGCGGGTTCATCTCCGGTGCTCCTGGCATCGCGTTGGTTAACACCGCGATCGTGGTCTTCTGCTCTGGAAAGTAAAGTAGATCCGCCATCCACCCCTGCAAACCTCCAGAGTGACCGATCACTGGTAAGCGACGATGGGTCGTTGAACACAATCCATAGCCGTAGCTCATACTGGCTGTGGCTCCTTTGGGCAGCTTGTAAACAGTGGTTGCTGCCTTGAGAGAATCACGACTGATTACTTTCCCGCCATGAAACGCTTCGTTCCAAATAAATAGATCGCCGACGGTTGAATATAAAGCACCGGCCCCCCCAGCCCAACTCATGTCCCAATTCAACGCTGGCTGGTACTTGTTTTCTGTAAAAGAGTAACCGCTTGCCATTCTCGTTGGAGGCGAAGCGTTGTCGTATACTCCAGTACTCTTCATGCCAAGCTTTTGAAAAAACGTCGAATCGAGAAAACCAGCATAGGACTTCCCAGAAACTTTTGCGACAATTTCTCCAAGCAAAAAATAACCTGTGTTGCAGTAGTGAAACTCTGTCCCTGGCGCGAACTCCAGTTCATCGCTTTTCGCCCAGTTGATTAAGTCATGTGGTTTGATTGGTTGAGTAACGCGGGAATAAAAATCTGCTTTCTCCGTGTAGCCCGGCAATCCCGATGTGTGTGTCAACAAGTGTTCGAGCGTAATCGACTTGTTCTTAGTAAAGTCTGGGAAGTACTTGGCAAGCGGATCGCTGATTTTCAGTTTCCCCTCTTCAGCTAACTTTAAGATTGCTGCTGCAGTGAACTGCTTGGTGATCGAACCAATTCGAAACTTGGTATCAACGGTCGCTGGTACGTGCTTCTCCAAGTCAGCTTGTCCAGCGGCACCTTGAAACACGATCTTGCCGTCGCTCGCGACTAATACTGCTACGGCCGAAGTCTTATCGGAGGCCGCCTTAGCTAGAAAGGCATTCGCTTTTTCAGCGAAAACGTTGGTTTGACCATTGGCGACTTTCATCGGAAAGATCGCTGTGGGAACCGTCAAAAGCGCGAGAAAGAACCAGACCAAGCGGCCAGATGTAACTTGATTCATAGCATTGCAATCTTTGTATTAACGGCATCATGGTAGGGGCCAACTCCATCCGATTGTAGCAACCGAGAACAGCTGCAAGCAAATGGGCACCCTCTGTTTGCATGCCAAGCACCTGCGTTGCATCCCAGCTTATTGAGCAAGGGAGCGACGCTGCGGAGCTTCTTTCCGCTGGGATTGAACGTTTACAAGCAATGAGGTCGCTCCGGTCACCAGACCGGTGCAAGTGAGCTTCGAGGATCGACAAACAGCTACCCAGACTGCTCCGCCCAAGGGTCGGCAGTCAGAACAACATCCACAGTTTGAATAACCAGTTGAAGACACCAACCGCACTCCGATTAGCGTCTGAATTGACAGTCACGGACTGCGTAACGTGGGCGTGTCATTTGCACATTCGATTCGCAATCGAACTGCGGGCATCTTAAGGTTCACGTCCGGAATCAACCCCGGTCACTTTCGCACTTCAACTGGCGAGCTAGCGCCGGAGACACATGCGAATGTCGACGTAAGTGCTTTGGGAGTAGAGACTAGCGGTTCCGCG
>JAGQPR010000095.1 GCA_020426625.1 Planctomycetales bacterium | reverse complement strand
CAAATCAAGCGAACGTTGCTGATGCTGTTTCCAGGTCCGCTGGGAGTGGGAGTAATCAAACTTCCGGCGAGCGGCATCAATTCGTTGCAACAACTGTTGTCGCGAACGCATTTGCTCTGCTGTAACGTCACCCGATAGCACCAACGAAGGTATTTGGAATTTCAACGGTTGTTCCACCGAGCCCTGTAAGTACAGCGGATCAAATTCAACTCCAAGTCGACCTGCAAATTGCCCGGGACGAGTGTAAGGCAATTTGCTCGGTTTGTGTGGCAGCGTGATGGCACCGGCCAGCCCTTTTCGATTGCCGCTACGCGATCCGACAACCGATCCGATGAATGGCCAATCGTCTGTGTAAGGTCGGCGATCATTTCCCAGCGTTTTGAATGAGCTATCTGGCACGTGTCCAGTCAGGTTGTAGTAGTACCCGGCATGATGGTCGTTGGTGTTGACGGTGCCACAAACGGATCGAATCACAGCCAGGTGATGAGCCTGCTTGGCCAGTAGCGGCATATGCTCACAACATTGGATGTCCGTTGCCGATGTAGCGATTGGTTTGAAGGGTCCGCGGTATTCAGCAGGAGCAGCAGTCTTCATGTCCCAGGTGTCGACATGCGAAGCGCCACCGCAAAGAAAAAAGAGGATCACCGACTTGGCTTGCCCGCCTCGTCGCCCACCAGCGCTTTCGGCAGCAACGAGTTGCCGTTCTTCGCCAGTTATCGCAGCTGGCTTGCCGAATTGAATTCCGGCAAACCCACAGGTAGAGGCCACCAGAAACGCGCGACGGTTACGGCATTGGGAAATTTGGCTCATGAGCTCTTCCAAGGAGTTTGTGCGTTACAAGATGGCCTCGATAGGCCTACCGGTAACTATGGGCACTCTACGGCCCTCGGGGTCCGTGAGCATCGTTTCCGGTGGGACCCCCAAGCAATGAAGAATGGTTGCAGCCAGGTCTTGAGGTTCAACGCGGCCTTCAAGGGGATATCCTCCATGACGGTCTGATTGTCCGTAGATTGCCCCACCCTGCACGCCGCCACCAGCCAAGGCGACCGAGAAAACGTGGCCCCAGTGATCGCGTCCTCCAGCCGCATTGATCTTCGGTGACCGACCAAACTCGCCCATCCACACCACCAACGTATCGTCTAGCATGCCTCGCTGCTCCAAGTCGCTCAGCAACGCAGAGTACGCTTGATCCATGGGCGGCATTAATGCCTTCTTGAGCCGCTCACTATTCTTCGCGTGTGTATCCCAAGCAGGGGCAACATTGTCATCATCAGGCCAGCGAGTCCAATTGACTTGTACCAGCGCAACGCCCGCTTCGATCAATCGTCGCGCGAGCAACACGCTTTGTCCAAATCGATTCCGCCCGTAACGATCTCGCGCCTTCTCGGATTCTTGGTCCAAGGCGAAAGCCTTTTGAGTTTCAGTGGCTTGCATGAGATCGATGGCTTTGGCTTGCCAGCCCGACCAACGGTCCACGCTGGCGCTAGTTGTAGCGCGAAGCTGCCCATTCAGCAAATCGCGCAGCGCACTACGTTTGGCAAACCTATCCGGGGAGACTTCGATCGGCAGGCTAATGTCTGGAATGTGAAAGTCAGCTTGATTGGGGTCGCAGGTTAGCAACCAAGGATCCGCGTGCCCGCCCAGCCATCCGGCATCTTGGCCGGGCCAGACGATATGTCCGGTGTTCCAAATCTCCTCAGGCAAACGCATAGCCCCAGGCAAGCTTGTCGGATCGCCCTTCAGGTGTCGTACAACTGAAGCCACTGACGGCCAGTTGTTTGGCGCACCTGGCAACGCGTTCTCTTGGCCTTTGGGGGAATGGGGACGCCCAGTGAACATCCAATAACCACTTGAGGAGTGGGCATTGTCGTCAGTCGCCATCGCTCGCAAGACCGCAATGCGTTGCGTCCACTGCGCGGTCAAAGGCATCAGCTCCCCTACATGGTAGCCTGGCGTGGCAGTTGGGATTGTACCGAACTCGCCTCGAATCTCGCTCGGGGCCTCTGGCTTGGGGTCCCAGGTCTCGTGTTGCGGCGGTCCACCCAGCATAAACAACACGATGCATCGTCGCGCCTTGCCGAACGAAGCCGCAAGCGCTGGCATCGTGGCGGTTGGCGAACCGGCACGGGACGCTTGCAGGTGGTTAAGGGTCAAGCCGAATGCACCAATGCCACCAACTCGCAGCCACTCGCGGCGAGTCAATCGATCGCAAAGAATTGTGTTACGGCCTAATAGTGAGAACACGGTTTTCTCGCTCGGTGCTGTAAAAGGTTTTCACAAGGATGCCTGTCCGAACAAATCAAGTCCTGTGCATCCATGCAGAACTTCTTCCGCATAGTTAAGCGCCTTGGCATTTGCCACGGTTGTTCAAGTGCCAAGAAACTTGTGCGTGAATGCTTATTGTAAGCCATTTGCATCCGCCTTGATGCACGATTCGCGCAATCAGTGTCATTTGTCCAAGTGATTACTCAATGCTTGCCAGCATCGATCCCGGGGGAGGTCTTCTGGTTTCGGGTGGCCACGCCAAATCGAATTTTTTTCAGCCTGGCAGGCGATACAAGAGGCGGCGATATGCTCGCGTGCTGTGGTCTCGAAATCCCGCCGCACGGCGAACGAGATGTACTGCCGCCTCGAGTAACCTAGGATGTAAGTGAACAGTTCAACTCCGCGCCAGCCTTCAAGCTAAAAGTCGATCGGTCGCCCAGTCCATTTGGGCGCGGGCTCCCTCAGATACAACGGCTTGCGGCGGGTTGGATTAGCTACAGGAGCGGCAACTGGTAGCCCTGGGATTTGCAGCGTGGGTCCAACCCATCGGCGAATCGTTGACGAGACTCTCGCTTTGCGACCTCGTTAATTGATTGGCTATGGAATGCGAAGCTCACGTTTAATTGCTGGAACGGAATCTGCTTTTCTGTCAGCCACCTCCGCATAGCAGCAGGGGTGAGTGATGCGAGCTTGCGGCGGGCGGAACGGGACCCCAGGGCGGAAATCCCGGAAATCAGCGGTGAACCCTTCCGGCTCGAAACTGCAATAGGCCTCGGCTTGGTCCACGTTCGCTGACGTGCTGAGCTCAGGCGCTGTGCGCTCAGGTGCTGTGTCCGCGTTGTCTGATCTTTTGTCAGCTTGCAAAGGAGATGATTTAAAGAGCTTGAAAAAGATCGTGACCGGAGCTGAGAAGTGCCCGGATTCCATTTTCCAGCAATGTGCGAAATTGGTTCCCGATGCAGTCATACTCGAGGGTTATGGCATCACCGAATGTTCGCCAGTTGTTGCGGCAAATCTTGTTGGCAACAGGAAGTCGGGTTCGGTTGGCAAACCGGTTCGCAGTGTGGAAGTATGCATCGTCGATGTGGAATCCGGTCGCCCTGTCTCGGCGCACGAAACCGGCATGCTGCTGGTTGCTGGCCCAAGCATTTTCGACGGATACTACCGTCATGATGGTCCGTCGCCCTTTGTGGAGGTGGACGGCAAATTGTGGTACAAGACAGGTGATCTGGTGTCGATGGACGACGATGGATTCCTGCTGTTCCAAGGACGCTTGAAACGATTCTTGAAAGCAGGAGGAGAGATGATCTCTCTTCCAGCACTTGAGGAGCCCTTCGCGCGAGCTTTCCCTCCGGACGAGAATGGTCCTAAAGTTGCCGTTGAAGGCATGGAAACTGAAGACGGGAGGCACATAGTACTGTTCACGACCCAAGACTTATCTCTCCGCCGGGCGAGTGAGATGTTGCTCGAATCGGGTCTACGCGGCGTCATGCGACTGGATGAAGTTCGGCATATCGAGTCGGTACCGGTTTTGGGGACCGGAAAAACGGACTATAAGGAGTTGCGAAGATTGCTCGAAGAATCCTTGAAAGTTTGACTGGGAGCTCCGCGAATGGAAATAGTCAGCTTCGGTATCCGGTAGGAAATATACGGCTCGGTTGATCGCACTGGCAAAGATAGTTACGGAGTGTACTATTCAAAGAAAAGGGAACTCACTGTTGAGTCCCTCTATCAAAAAAGCCGGCGGATATAGGGACCGCCCGAAGGTATCCACACGGCATGGAGCCGAATTTCTTCCACCAGCAGTTAGTATCGTACGTTCATACGATCGATTCTTCAATAGATCAAGTTGAACTTGCAGTACCCATCCGTTTGCATCCTGTGTGCCATACAGGACGCACGTCTCAATACAAGACGCACATCCCACTTGCCGAGCGGGCTGTGAATGTCGAACGCCATCACAACTCACCCCACCCGTGGCACATAGTATTGTTCGACAAATAACTGACCACTCTAATCTGTCTCTCCCTAGCCCGAATTTTTCAGTGCATCTTGTCATTTTTCTCGGTTGAGATTCGCCATAGTTAGTAGATGGCTAAGATCGGTGGCACAAAACGGGAGCTTCGAATGTACGATTGGGAAGTGGTTCGAAGTGATTGTGGCCAGATGGTCTGGGCTGCCATCGCACGGATACTTCGCAACCAGGTAGATGTAGAGGACTGCTATCAAGAAGTTTTTCTTGAGGCATTTCGTCGCGCCAATGCACGGCCTGTCGAAAATATGCCGGGCTTTCTTCGTTGGCTGGCCGTTCGAAGAGCACTGGATACTGTTCGTAAGCGCGATGGTACCGGCTTGATAGCGAATGTCGATCCATCTTCACTCATCGACAGTGCTTCCGATGACAGGGCTCGTTGTTCTGATCTGCTCGAGTCATTGCGATACGAGCTCAGTCAACTGCCGGAAACACAGGCTGAAGCTTTTTGGCTGTGTTGCATCGAAGATCGGTCTTACGCGGAGACAGGAGAGACTCTTGGAATCGCTGCCTCACATGTCGGCACGTTGGTGTATCGGACCCGACAGCACTTAAGGAAGAAACTAGACGCGACCAACAACCGAATCATTCATTGAAAACTCGTTAATTCTATTTGGAGCTAGACGTGATCGCTAAGCATGAAAACGAACAGCGGGATGTCGTCGACATCGCGATCGATCTTTTGAAGCAACAGAAGTTGCCCGAATTCACGGATCCACCCATTGAATGGCCATCTCCAAACGTGGCCAGCAGTACGAGTGATTCCACGGCCGAACCGGGGCAGCGGAAGGTGGCCGGGCGTTCGCTCCATCGCTATGTTGCCAAGTTAGCTGTGGCTGCTTCCATGCTTGCGATTGTGGGAGCAGTCGCCAGTTCGTGGATAGGCTCTGCCAATCGTGCGCTTGCTCAGATGCAAGCCGCATTGAGCAGCGCGAAAACAGTGGTATTCAAGCTCGATACCTTTTCCGATGATGAACTGCTGCAGCAATCTCGCTTCAGCTACCGAGAGCCATACTTTGTGCGTGTGGATCAGGGACTGGAATTGCACGTGCTGAACGGTGATTCGCTCGAGTTAATGACCGTTGACCACGGAGACAAAAGCACAAGAGTCGAACCGATTTACAACTTGGATGCCTTGCGTCGCATCGTCTTTGGTGTCTACGACATGCTGATTGAAATGCAACCAGTTGCAGGAACTGGGACTCGCCACACAGTTGTAGATGGACGACCGTTTCTTGAGATCAGAGCAGCATTCGATGGGGATGTCGCAACAGTTTTAATCGACAGGGAGACGAACCTACCGTGGAGGATCGATGTAGATCGCGGCGTAATTGCTGGTGAACGCAGGCGTGAGATTTTGTCCTCGTTCGAGTACGACCGAGAGCTGCAAGAGTCGCTTTTTGCTGTCGAGGTTCCGAGCGGCTATGAAGTTGAACGAATCGCACGGGTCGAACCAGACGCTTCAACCTCAGGCTTTGTCCTTTCCTCCGACCAGGGAATGGGACCAATCCAGTTTGGAATGAGCTTAAGCGAAGTCGTGAATTTGTTGGGGCAGCCCGAGAGCTTGGATTCCAGGCCAGCCATGGAACCCGAACTTGACTCATCCGGACGTCCCGTCATCGTCCCTGGCAAGGGCTTCAATTTGATCCCCGCAGAACCAGCCTATGAACTGGCCACGGCACATTATGCATCAACAGGGTTTCGAATCGTGGTTTCATCGAAAGAGGGAGTTGTCTCGATCACTTGTTTTGGCGATCGAGTCTACGGTCCCAGTTCTCGACCCTTCCTGGGCAAGACGTCAGAAGGCATCAAAATCGGCATGCTCAAAGAACAAGTGTTGCAGTTGCTTCCCAATGCAAAGGACCTGGGGAATGTGCTTAGTCACCAAGGCATGAACGTTGAATTCAAGGAAGGCAGATGCGTTCAATTTTCCGCATCCTTCGCCTATAAGAAGGCTGTTTCGGCTAATGAGCAGTAGTGCTTGCGGTGCCAGTTGTCATACTTTCACCCTGGCTCCAGGACGTAAAAAAGCTTAGCGAATGTGCGCATTCGCTGAAAGCTGGACGATCTCACATAAAACCGACAAAGCAGCATCACTGTCAGTATAGCTTGAGCTCGTTACAGATCGGCTATTGCAAGAAACACACTTAACACTTCAACACCAGGAACTCAAAGTGCAATTGACTTTTCAGTCCAGGTCGGCCAGTCACTTTCCTCCATTTTCTTGAGATACGCCTTGGCCCAGTTGTAATCGAAGTAGTACCAGATGTCCGTTGCAAGGCATGACCGAAAATGCTCGATGGCTTCAGCGCGTCGATCGGGTTCCTGGAGCAGTCGCCAGCCAACTGTAAATTCAATAGAGCATTTTATTTCGTCAGAGTTGCCTGCTGATGCGATCGATTCTTGAATCCGTTCAGGCGTAGGTTCCCCCGCCAGAAACTCTATGCAGTTTCGCATGCCCCATGCTTCGTAGCGCCCATCAGCATGCTGTAGAATTTGTCTCGCGTATTCCCTCTGCTCAACAGGATCCAGGATCTCTTTGATTAGCAGACTCTGCATCTCGGGCCTGGCCTCTGTAGCCTGACGCAGCCGCATGATCGCCTCCGGGACGAGTCTCCGTTCCACGGGATGCTCGCGCATTAGAGGAATTCTACTCAGAAGAATCCAAGGGTTTTCCTCGTCTGTCCCAACAATTTCATCGTACTTCTTGAGGGCAATCTCTGAGTCATCGAATGTTGCTAAGTGCAGTGAAGCTATATATTGACTTAGGACGTTCCCAGTCAAATCAACTCCGCGCCAAGCCTCGATAGCTCGCGTGTTTTGCCCGGTGTCAAAGAAGTAAAGGGGCGCGACCCAACTCAATGAATGCAAGCCAGATTTGGATAACCTCTCAGCAGTCCGATTTGCCGAGTCTAAAAGCAGGTCAGATTCTCCCTGTGAAGCATGCTTTGCCAATAAATGCTCTGTGCACAGTCTTACTGCAAGAACATGCGAAGTCTCGCCAAGATAGGCTTCTGCGGCAGTAATCAGATCTAGTCCTAACCTCGTGAGCTCTGGGTTACCAGAGTCGTTCGCGTATAAATGCAAGGCTTCAGCTTTTGCCAGTAATGCGGTTGCACTTTTTCTTTGTTCGAAAGCCTTTTCTGCATGTTCGAATGATTTCTTGCGATCAATCTCAGCACTGCTCATGAACAGACACTCTTCAGCCGTTTCCGGTGGGTCTAGTCCACGAACTAATTCGAGCGTTGCAATGTGCTCGCCATCAAGTCCTGCGTTGGCATAAGATGCTGCTATTAAGGCCTGAGCGGCAAGGAATTGCTCATGATCTTTGGGGATTTTACTTGCAAGCTGAATCGCAAGGTCAGGGTCATCCGCGTTGAATCGGTCCACGGCCTCAGCAAAGGAAAGCTTGTGCGCATCTAGCCCGGTATCGCGAGCTTCAGACAGTAGGCGTTTCGTTCGTTCACGATCTCCCGTTAAAGCGACAGTGATTAGTCTTTCGTATACGGCCTCGTGCGCGATTTGCAGAGAATGCGAAGTCTTTCTAATTGCGTAAAGAGATATTAGCGATGCTGCAACTAAGGCGAGCATTACCGCGCAAGCGGCGTTTCCAATCACGCGATGTCTACGGTAAAGCCTTTCAAACTGCTCCCAACTGGAAGGAGGCCTAAAGCTAATTGGTTCGTCGCTTAGAAACCGTCTGATCTCGGCTGCAAATCCATTCGCCGTTTCGTATCGGCGAGACCGATCCTTCTCGAGAGCTTTCATGACGATCCAGTCGAGGTCACCGCGAAGGGTTTGCGTCAGTGATTTAGCTTCGGTGCCGCGGTATGTTGCTAGCGAACCAGCGTCCGCACCAAGACTGCTGACTCGAAGGCTCGGTCGAGAGGGTTCTTCTTCGCGAATGCGACGCAAGCGTTCTTCGAGAGCACCGGAACCAAGCGACTTGAGGTCTAGAGGCGTGTGGCCAGTCAACAGCTCATAGAGAATGACACCCAGCGAATAGATGTCGGTACGAGTATCCACGTCTAGCTGGTTCAAGATCGCTTGTTCAGGGCTCATGTACTCCCAAGTTCCCACGATCTGTCCGGGAACGGTGTACAGCGTTTGTTCGGTCAATTGCTGATGAGTAGCCTTGGCAACTCCGAAATCGATGACCTTGGGCACAGGCCGATCGTCGTACATGGCAACCATCACGTTAGATGGCTTCAAGTCGCGGTGGATGATGCCTTTCTGGTGGGCATGTTGAACGGCGTTGCAAACTTGGATGAACAATTCCAAGCGTGCTTCGGTGCCTAGTTTGTTCTGGTCGCAGAACTCCGTGATGGGAATGCCTTTGACCAACTCCATGACGAAGAAGGGTAGTTTCTGCTGGGTGCAACCGGCATCGAGGACTTTGGCGATGCTCGGATGATCCATCATGGCAAGAGCCTGACGCTCGGCTTCAAACCGGGCCACAAACTGCTCGGAATTCATGCCCTGTTTGATAATCTTCACGGCCACGCGACGTTTCACAGGCTGGATCTGCTCGGCCATATAGACCGAGCCCATGCCGCCTTCTCCCAACAGATGTAGCATGCGATAGCTGCCGCCGACTTGATTCTCTTTGGCCCCCAAGACGCCCAGTGCATCGATCGTCGACCCCACTAGGCCTTGGGCATCCACTCCGCCCGTCAAATCGCGATCCAGCAGGCTGTTGGACAGCTTGTGGCTGGCCAAAAGCTCGTCGATTCGCTGACGCTGGGCTTCGTCCTGACAGGCTTGCTGGAGGTACTCGTCGCGTTCATGACTGCTGTCCATCGACAAGGCTTCCGAGAAAATGGACTCATCGTTCATAAATTGGCTCACTGGGGAGAGTTTTCTGCTGCTACTCTTCCGTGCGTAAAACTGCGGAAGATAACCCCAACGATTTTAAGAAAATTTCCAGAGCTACGCAGGAAATGAGCAAACGCCAGGCGGGCACGTGCGAAGCTAGCGTGCTCAAGACATCTCGCGTTGCAACCAAGCTCTGGCATACGTCCAATACCGATCCACAGTAGAAGTGCCAATGTCCAAGGCCTGCGCAGTCTGTTCAATCGTCATGCCAGCAAAGAAGCGGAGCTTCACCACCTGCGCCTTCTGAGGTTCCGTAGCTTCAAGCTTTCTGAGCGCCTCATCGAGTGCTAACAGCTTGGCGTCATGCTCTTTTCCGGCCAGATAGTCGAGCTCGATATCCACCCGTTCAGCGTTTTCGCCGCGTTTCTTTGCCATTTTGCGGCGAGCACGCTCGACCAGAATTCGCCGCATGGCTTCGGCTGCGGCAGCGAAAAAGTGGCCGCGGCTACGCCAATTCCTTTGGCTGGAATCGTCGTTCGACGAAGGCCCTAGCAACCGCAAATACGCTTCGTGGACCAGCGCGGTGGCTTGCAGGGTTTGCCCTGGCTTTTCACGAGAGAGCTGCCGTTGCGCCTGCTCGCGAAGGTCTCGGTAAATAACGACCAGCAACTCGCCGCTCGCTGCGTCTTCCCCGGCCTGCAATCGCTGAAGTAAATTGGTGACGTCGTTCATGACAGACAGTTTAGCCTCATCGACCAGCCGCTGCCCGCTTGAGGGAATGCAATCTGAAATGAACGGAGCACGAAACCCAAGAAAATTCGCTATCAGTTGATGTAAATTGGACCTGAATTTCGCACTGAATATTGGGCAAACAATCCGGACGACTTAATTGGGCGTTGTCCGGGACATGGTGCCATGAGCCTGAAAAGGGGCGTCGAAGCATGACTGATGAAGAGCTGTTTGAGGGGGCACAGCGACTTTCGAATTCTCAGCAGCGTGATTACTTGGGAAATCATGCCGTGGACGAGTCTCAGATCGAGCGTGTCGAGTCGCTGCTGCGGGCGGACCAAAAGAAGGACAGTCTGCTTGACCTGGCCAGTACGGCAGATAGTCCAGCTACGGACGGTCAATCTATCGATCAAATCATTGGCAATTACAAATTGCTGCAGAAGATCGGCGAAGGCGGCATGGGTACCGTCTACATGGCTGAGCAGCTCCGGCCAGTCAAACGCGTGGTCGCCTTCAAAGTTATTAAGGCTGGCATGGATAGCAAGCAAGTCGTCGCTCGGTTTGAGGCGGAACGACAATCACTCGCTTTAATGGATCACCCCAACATCGCCAAAGTGCTCGACGCAGGCTGGACGCAGAGTGGTCCCAATGTCGTTGACCGCTCCGTCGGTCAGAACGCATCGGAAATCGCGAACGATTCAGGCGGGGATAGAGGACGCCCGGCGGATGAGCGTCGGACGGCCTTGGGACTTCCTTACTTCGTGATGGAGTTGGTGAAGGGAGTCCCGATCAATAAATATTGTGATGACAACCGCTTGCCGACTGAGCAGCGAGTGCGTCTGATGATGGATGTGTGCAACGCGATTCAGCATGCTCATCAGAAAGGCATCATCCATCGAGACCTAAAGCCGTCCAACAGTAAATATTCGCCGAAGGGGTGACCGGCGCGTAGGGGTATCCCGGGGATTTGCGACGAGGGCTTTTGAGGCAGTCGATCGTTGAGATTGTCGACCTTGCGATGGGCAAGACGGATTGATCGTTCACGAGGTGTTGGAAAGCGATTCGCCCTTCGGATTCCGGAGCTCTGTGAGGCGGTCCTCCGTCAGATTCCAAGGCAAGAATGTTTCTGGATTTGTTGGGGCTTGCCCCGCATTGGCTGCGCAAGCGTTGAAGTACCAGGTCAACCAAGCCTTGGGATTGATCTTCCAGATAACAAGCGTGGCAAAGATCGAGAACATCATTACGGCGAGGCGACCGGACCACTCGGCTCCGCTTCCGTAGTAATTCTTGCGACCCACGGCAGGATTGCGAATCAGTCGTTCGCCATAGTTGTTATCCATGGGAACCCGGGAATCGTCCACGAACAGCGTGAGACCACTCCAGTGTTCCTTCAAACTACTGAGTGCTTTGCGACAAGGTTCACGAAGGCGATCATTACTAAGTTCGCCGTCGCGCAGGGCAGCCATCACCTCTATGTGTTGTCGTAGTACGGTGTCAGCCGCGGACCACTTCTCGGTATCTGGTGCATGGCGTAGTCGCTCGCGATTGAGACGATACAACTGGCGGATACAGCCCAGCCATGTCAACGCCCAGTTCTTCAGCTCCGGAAAGCCTTTGCCAACTTGCACAAAGTCACGGCGTACATGCGCCCAGCAAAACGCCAGCACGAGCTTGCCATCTTTGACTTGCTGCATGGCTTTGTAACCACTGTAGCGATCGACCATCAACACACCCGAAGCATCCGGCGGGAAATGGGTTTGCGGCACATGGTGGCTGCGGCTTGGATCCAGTACGAAGACGACCGAGTCCTCGCCCGCGAACAACCACAACCACCACCGATGGCTTACTTTGCCGGCTTTTTCCACAAAAAGTCGCCAACGTGTTTCGTCCGCGTGGAAATAAGCTGACTGCACGTGATGAAGTCGAATGGCATCGTAAATAGGAGTCAGCAGCGGTTCGATACGCTTGAATCCATCAGCAATCGTGCCCGGTGCAAGCCGCAGCCCTAGCAATCGAAGTTGCTCAATGGTGCGATGAGTTGGACGCTGCAGATGAAATTTCTCTAACAGCAAATGGGTCCAGATGCTGGTGCCAAATTTACTTTTGGGCACCAGTTTCGGAGGCAACGGTGCGGTGACCGTTCGAGGTTGCTTCTCGCAGGTGCAAGTGCGACGGTAACGTTTGCGTTTCAATCGCTTTCGAAATAGTTCCGTTTCTATTTCAATCTGTTCGCTGTCCTTGGTGCAACCCAGATCCGTTATCGGCAGGCCGCAGCAAGCACAAACTTTTTCCTCTTCCGGCAAGTCAATGACATCTTCGCTAACGGGCAAGTGCGAATGGTCTCTTCGTTTCGGTCCAGGACGATCGGGCTGCTGACCACGGTGCTTTGGCTCCTTGGGTGGCATGTCGGAGTCGCTTAGATCGTGCGAGCGATCGGCAGCAGACTGCTTCTCCGATTTCTTGCCGAAGCGTTCGGCTTTGAGCTGACGGATCTCCGCTTTCGCCTGATCCAGCTCAGCTTGTAATTTGACGTTTTTTCGTACCGCATCAGCATGGCGGCTCTTCCAGTAGCCAACTTCCCGCTTCAGATCCCAGACTTGTTGCCGAAGCTCCGCGTTCTCCTGCCGCAAGGCAGCGTTTTCTTCTCGGAGTTGGCCAACCTCCCCACGCAACTGCTCAACCACAGACTTCAGCAACTGAAGCTGCTCGTGAACAGAGTCTGATTGAAAAAGCGAAGCACTCATAATGCTCCGCTGTAGCCAATCCACACAGCTCTCGCCAGATCAGTTGCTCAATTTCACCCCTTCGGCGAATATTTACGTCCAACATCCTCGTCGCTCAATATGATGATCGCCCAGTACCCAAAGTGATCGACTTCGGTGTCGCCAAAGCCACGCATCAGAAGCTCACCGAGAAGACTCTCTATACACAACTTGGTCAGATCGTCGGAACGCTGGAGTACATGAGTCCCGAGCAAGCGGTACTCAATCAACTGGATGTTGATACGCGCACCGACGTTTATTCTCTCGGCGTGGTACTTTACGAGTTACTCGTTGGCGAAACCCCGTTGAACGGAAAGGAATTGCGTAGCCAAGGCCTTGAGCAGATCCTGCGCACAATCCGAGAACAAGAACCACCACGCCCAAGCCTTAGGCTTAGCAGTCAAGGCGGAGCTGCCGCTCAAACGGCCGCTTATCGGAAGACCGATCAAAGCTCGTTGTCCCGAACGCTTCGTGGCGACTTGGACTGGATTGTCATGAAGGCCCTCGAGAAAGATCGCTCCCGTCGATACGAATCCGCCAGTCGATTGGCTGAGGATCTCAACAACTATTTGCAAGGCGATACGGTCGAGGCAAGACCGCCGACGATTGCTTATCGTACCGCCAAACTGTGGAAGAGGAACCGGGTTCTTGTGAGCGCTGCCAGCGCGGTTGTCCTCGCACTTTCGCTTGGATTTCTTGGGATGTGGAATCGGCAAGCGGAGCTTGAACGATTATTGGGGGAACGAGATGCTGCGATAGTCAGTTGGCACCAATCATTGATTGAACGTGGGATTGAAGCGGCATTGCAAGGCGACTTGAAGGCAGCCAAGCAAATCTCCCTAGAAGCCCGCCAAGCAAAGGCACCTGAAGAATGGACTCTGCTAATTCTAGGGTTGGCTTATCAATTCACCGGTGATAGCCCGCAGGCACGTAAGCTGCTGGCAGATGCTCACCGGTTATCGCCAGACAATCTTGGGATTTCCTGTGCATTAAAAATGGCGGCTATTGGAGATACTGGAGCTTACACAGCCACGTCTGCAGCATCTCAGGAAGGTGGGTTTGATGAATCACTTTTCGATCTCCCACCCTCAAAAGAGTTTGGACGCTACGAGTTGCTTTTCCGAGGCTGGTCACAGGTCTACGAAGATCCCACTGAGGCAATTAAGACAATAGACCAGGTGATTGAATCAGATAGGCCTTGGCCGTTCGCACAGGCCATGATGGCCATGTGCCTCTTTCACGAGGCCTATGATACTGGCGAAGCACGCTATGCATTGCAGGCCTTGGAGAAGATTCGGCCATTTGAATCGCAGACCCCAGACAGTCCATTCATTCTGTTTGTGAGACTGCATTGTCGCATTGCAGCCTGCCTTTTCGCTAGTGAAGAAGTGGACCTGGCCAAGTTGCTTTCAGAGATGGAGGAGCTAGCCAAGGCAATGGAACGGTTTCCCAATGGTTGGGCCGCAGACTCGCGATTTGCGTATTACGAACTCGTCGATTCGCCTCGAGTCGCGGAGGAGTTCAAGAAAGCGCGGAACGATTGGTGGCAAGCGTTGCGGGCTGCAGTCCTGCTTCGTTTCGACGAGTCCTGGTCATTGGAAAACCAGCGGAACGCTTCAAGCGACTCTCCATTCCAGGCAATCGGTGATGCCTGTGCTTTGGCAATCACTGGTGAAAGTCAGCTCGCGATGGAAATATACAATTCGCTTGACGGACTAGACGCACTCACACTGGTAGCTTCGCTAGAGATTCCACTGCTCGTTGGAGATCTTGGCTTTGTTGAGAGCGAGAGTGCATACGCTTTGTCGACACTCGCTAGCGGAGTAGATACGTCGTTTAATAATGCTATTGCCCGTCTCCGTTTCTTAAGCGGGGGAAGTGAAAGCGATTTGTTGGCCGAGGTGGATGGCTCGCTTACTGGAGAGGTTCAGGCCCACTACTTGATCGGCCTGCGTCTCCGAGCACTCTCGGACAACCGTTGCTTCGACCACTTTCGAAAATGCGTCGAGACAAAGCAAATATGGATGAGGCAGTACCACTTCAGCAAGACTTTGCTTATGCGAGAAGAGCTCGAAGTGCCTAATCTGATCAACCGGCCTGTAGGAAATGCGAGACAATGACAGACGAGGAACTCTTTGACATAGCGAAGCACCTGAAGGACGGCGAGCTAAGTTCGTTTCTACGGGACAAGGCTCTCAATGAGGCACAAAGCGCACGTGTCGAAAAGCTATTCTTTGCGGATCAATCTCCGGACAGTTTGTTGGACACAACTGCGATGCATGCTAGGAGTGACATGAAGGAGGAACGCAGCCTCCCGAAGTCAATCGGCGACTTTGAGATCCTTGGGGAGCTTGGTCGAGGTGGAATGGGAGTCGTGTATGAGGCTCGGCAAAAGTCGCTAAAGCGCAAAGTGGCGTTGAAAGTGTTGTCGAGCGGTCTGGGCCTGAGCAGCAAAGCCATCTTGCGCTTTCGTCGCGAGGCAGAAGCTGCTGGCAAATTGCATCATACTAACATAGTACCGATATACACCACTGGTGAAGACAAGGGCATTCACTTCTACGCCATGGAACTGATCGACGGTCCCTCGCTTGACCAAGTCATCAAGGAACGTACACACTCTGAAAACGGCACCGACGAGTCACTCGCCGCAACGGCATCGCGGTTCAGTGACACAAGATCAGAACAACGGTTTGCTTTCGACGGTGTCGAAATGCTGAACGTAACTCACCCTCCCGCTTGCGGGAGGGTCGCGAGTCATGCGAACGGGGAGGGCTCTTCGTCATCTTCGACAACCTCTAACAGCTCCACCATCTCAACGACTTCGGGCACCATCTATTTCGATGAAGTGGCCACGATGATTGCCGACGTGGCGGAGGCACTGGATCATGCCCACGAACACGGCGTCATTCATCGCGACGTGAAACCATCCAATCTGCTACTCGGACCCGATGGCCGACTGAGTATCAATGACTTTGGCTTGGCAAGAATGCTCGAACAACCTGGTATGACCGTCAGCGGTGAATTCGTGGGCTCGCCGCTCTACATGTCGCCTGAACAAATCACAGCTGGGCGAGTCCAACTCGACCACCGAACCGATATTTATTCCCTAGGAGCAACACTCTACGAACTACTTACCCATCAGCCACCTTTCCCAGGACAAACCCGCGATCAAGTCCTCAGTCAAATTCTTCACAAGGAACCGGTCTCCACTCGCAAGATCAATCGCAAGGTCCCTCTCGACCTCGACACCATTTGTATGAAGGCTATGGATAAGGATCCCGATCGCCGATACCAAACCGTGGGCATGTTGGCTGACGATCTTCGAAAGTACGTTAATCGGCATGCGATTAGCGCTAGGCGAATTGGTTGGATTGGAAAAGCGTCTAAGTTCGTTCGTAGAAATCCAGCTGCTGTTTCGTTGGGTTTCGCTGCCTTGCTCCTGCTCGGCTCAATTCTGGTATTGCTGCGGAAAAACCGGGTAGATGCATTGATTCGGACGCAAGCTATTACGTATGAATTGATTGTTTCAGGGGAACTAGAAAAAGCTTATTCAGCATGCGAGGCAGCGCGATCACTCGGCGCAGATACTGCTTGGGTTGAACGGATGCTTGGGCATATAGCCATCTATGAAGAACGCCTAGTTGAAGCCGCCGAACATTTTAACGCAGCCGCTTATGCTGGCGATGATGGCGTCCCCCTCAAGAGCCTAGAAGCACTTTTGCAGCTCTATACAGGGGAAGAGTTAGCCTATTTCAGATCGATGGATGAGTTGCTCAAACTCGACGCGCGGGAATTCGACCTCGAAGACAAACTTTACGTCGGACAGGCATTGGGATGGAATTATCCGGAGCTGGCATGTGAGTATCTTGATGAAGTTCGGGAGGATAATCGCACTAGTGTGGCAGTAAAGTATGCAAGAGGTTATGCGTCAACCTGGCTTGCCCAAGACACTATTGATAATGACGCCGCACTCGAACGAATTCGGATCGCGATTAGCGATCTTTCAAGCGCAAACTCGGCGTGGGAGAACAATGAATACGTGATTTCGACCCTACTCGTTGCTCATCTCACTGCTGCCAATATCTATGCTCGCATGGGAAATAACGAACAACAGTCCAGGCATCTAGGTGATGCGAGTCAAGCTGCAGGAAGAATCGCCCCTTCATCAATGAATGCAGAGGCAATCTTTGCGAAGTACTTTTTGCTAGAGTATTTGGAGCAATATTCCGCAGCCGAAGCGTACTTGAGCAGCATTCTAGAATTGCTGCGGGATAGTGAGTCCAACCCAAGTGCCGAGGTTGAGCTACTGACCCTTCTTGCTGAGGTGCACGGGCGTGACTACACGACAGCAACAAAACTTATTGAAGAAGCGTGTACCATGGCTAGCGATCTCGCTGATTCGCAGAAACGCACGTTGAATCGCAATCCGTATCTCGTACATTGCAAGCTTCTCGCTGAACAGGATCTACCCCAGGCAGCCGAAATGGCGAACCGAGCAATTTCATTCGCTAAGTTCTACCAGGGAGATTCGGGAAACACAGGCCTAATTCACTTGAGACAGCCGAGTTTCCAGCTCACTCCGAACCTGTGGATTCCCTAGCTGTTCGCTCAAGCAATCTGCCCACATACGGCCCAGGTACATTGAATCATGCAAATCATCGAACTGGCGAAACCTTGCGAGCCCCTCGTCGATTCTGTTACCATCAGTGATATCAAAAAGTGCCAAATAGAACTGTGAGTATTCCTGATATACACCGTTCTTCTCAGATTTCACAAGCAGGTTGCGATCTCCCTCAAGGAAGTACCTCAGAACTTCCAAGTTCCAGTCCAACCAATCTCCTTTGCCGTCCTCCCAGGTTGCTAACCACTGTTCCGCGATGTTCCGACGCTCGCTTTCTTTGACTCCAGCCAAAGCGCCCGCTGCAAGCAAAAATGGCTCTCGATACTCCAATCGGTCGCGGGCCCTTTCAACTGCTGCAAAAAACGCATTGCGCAAAATCTTACGACCAGACTCGGTCTGCATCAGCCCTGGGGCTACGAAAACCCGGAAAAGCGGATCATCAATCTTTTCTGCGACCATCATGGCTTCTTCGATTTTGTTAAGGCGAATCAGCGCAAGAGCGCAGTTAGCCAATAACAAGTCGTTCTTCTCGACGTTCCAAACTTGCGCCGCCGATTCAAAGTCGTCATTCAGCCAGAAAAAAGATCCTCGCCAGAATCGGGCCCAAATATGCTCGGGAAATTCTTTAGCAAGTTGCGATTCTGCCTTTCGAGCTTTGCTGTAGAATTCATCCGCTGGTTGGCCGAATCGTTCCGCGATCTCGATCGAAGTTTGGTAAACCATAAGCTCCACATGCAGCGCGTACGCCGAGCTATCAAAGTATGGCTTCGCAGCAAGAAACTGTTCTCGCGCCTTGGCTACCGCTCGAACGGGTTCATCAGCATAAACGCAGTTCCAAGTTCGAACCTCAGCGTCAACCAGGAAGCCCAGTGGAGTTCTATTTGCTTTCAAGTAGTCAGTTGAAAACTGCATGCCCCGTGGGTCCACGCCCATAGAACTGAATGCCAAGAACAGCTCGTCAACCTCGTCTCGATGAGCAATTTTGTTTGTGAGATCCCTCTGACGTATACCGTCCCAAAGCCGACCTGATTGATAGTATGCCATCGCCAGCAAAGCATTCGCTTTCACGTCCTTCGAGCCAGCTTCGACAATCGGCTCGAGTTCGTCGATAGTTGCGATTGGGTTTCCATTGTTTAAATTCTGTACCCCTCGGAGGATGCTGACATGAGTTTGGTTGGTGAGGTTAGACTGCGCGGAATCGACTGTGTTCTGATCGTTTGTATTGCCCGACATAAGTTCTGTTAGTGCCTTCTCAAAGAACTCCTGTTGCAGCCGACGAGCTATATCACGCTCGCGAAACAGCCTATTGAGAGCGAATGCTCCAAGAGATGTAAAGACAATCAGCATCATTGATACGGCTGTCACGAAAAATCGATTCCGCGAGTAGTAACGTGAAAGTCGATAGAGCACGCTTGCAGGTCGCGCTTCGATGGGCTGACCATCCAAGTACCGTTTCAAATCCGCTGCTAATCCGCTGGCAGACTCGTATCGGCGGCCACGATCCTTTTCCATGGCTTTCATGACGATGAGATCGACATCGCCGCGGACGAGACGCCCGAGGGTGGAAACGTCGGTGCCTCGTGACTGGGAAACCAATTCCGCATCTTTGCCAAGGGTACTGAGTCGAGCACTGGGGCGTGGTGGCTCTTCTTCGCGGATAATGCGAATGATCTCGTCGAAAGCTGCCGTGCGGAGACGATCGCGATCGAAAGGAGGAGCACCGGTCAGCAGTTCGTAGAGGAGTACTCCGAGTGAGTAGATGTCACTCCGGGTATCGATATCGAGCTGATTGAACTGGGCTTGTTCAGGGCTCATGTATTCCAGCGTGCCGACAATCTGCCCG
The DNA here is from genome assembly GCA_020426625.1 of Planctomycetales bacterium. Taxonomy (GTDB): domain Bacteria; phylum Planctomycetota; class Planctomycetia; order Pirellulales; family Pirellulaceae; genus Aureliella. The sequence continues at coordinate 804 of JAGQPR010000095.1, read as the reverse complement.
AACTGAGTGAACATGGTGCGCTCGGTCAACTCCTGGTTCGTTGCCTTGGCTACTCCAAAGTCGATGACTTTGACGACGGGCTGGTCGTCGAACTTGGCAACCAGGACGTTGGATGGTTTCAAGTCGCGATGGATCACGCCTTTTTGATGAGCATGTTGAACTGCTTTGCAAACATCGATAAACAGTTCCAAACGCTGCTTGGTGCTGAATCGATTGTCATCGCAGAACTTGGTGATCGGGACTCCTTTGACTAACTCCATCGCAAAAAAGGGCAAGCCGCCTTCGGTCGTGCCCGCGTCATGTATTTTGGCGATGTTGGGATGGTTCATCATGGCCAAGGCTTGACGCTCGGCCTCGAAGCGAGCCAGTACCTGCTTGCTGTCCATTCCCGGCTTGATGATCTTGAGCGCGACGCGACGTTTGATCGGCTCCTTCTGATCGGCCATGTAGACGATACCCATGCCGCCTTCGCCGATCTCCTGCAGCAGCTTGTAAGGACCGATCGCCTCGCCAAGCTCGATGCGAGTCGACGTAGAAGTCTCCGCAAAGCCCGCGTGGCGGTCGACGACAAAGGAGCCCGTCTGCTCATGGGCCGCAAGGAGCTCTTGCGCCTGTGCGAGAAGATCAGCGTCATCGCCGCACTGTTGTGTCAGGAAAGCCTCTCTCTCCGCCAGCGGGACCTCTAAAGCTCGCAGGAACAACGCTTCCACTGGGTTGGTGATTTCCGACATGAGGTTGGCCTCGATGGCGCTAGGAAAATGTCTTGCACGCGGCTAAAAGATTTTCGGTTTGCAAACGGTAATT
>JAGQPR010000094.1 GCA_020426625.1 Planctomycetales bacterium | reverse complement strand
TCGCCAGAATTCCCCGGTTGAGAGGAATTCTGGCGAATCCCACTACCCTAAAATTAGGCTGTAACAGACCACTAGTCGCTTGGCTGCGATCGAGTTCTGCGTTCTGCTGAGTAGCCCAAATGAGGTGGATTGCCTGCTGACTATCTTCAAGCCGAATGTATATGATACTGTGATTCGCATCTCGCAGTAAAGCATCTTGCGTCAATTCCCCGGGCTGGGCATGGCAGACTGAGTTTCTTGATTGGTTGGGTCGACCTTCGGTGCTTTTCTGATTCAGCCCAAGCTAGGTGATTTGGGGCTACATCTACCTTGAATTCGCGATAAAATCGATTTCTGCGAATTCCTCCAAAGCCGAAATCGTCCGACCGGCGTGTAAGTGACTAATCTGTAAGTACTTACGACTGAGCGCAGGTCCTGCCGCGAACATTCAGGGACTACGACCATGATTATGATGAGTACCCCAGGAGCGGAAGAAGAACCGCAGCCAGAACCTACATTTCTGAATATTTCCGCTTACAAATTCGTCAAATTAGATCATCTGGACGAATTGCGCGAAGAATTGAAGGGGCTATGTGACAGCTTGGAACTGAAAGGAACGATTTTACTTAGCGAAGAAGGTATCAATCTCTTTCTGGCGGGTCTTCCTGAAAAAGTGCAATCGTTTGTAGACAACTTGCGTCAGCGAGAAGAGTTCTGTGATCTGCAGACCAAGGACAGTTTCTCTGCCACCCAGCCATTTCGTCGCATGCTTGTGCGAATCAAGAATGAGATCATTGCCTTCGGGATTGACGGTATCGACCCAGAGCACAAGCCATCGCAAAAGCTAACTGCCCAGCAACTGAAACAGTGGTTGGACGAGGGGCGCAAAATCCGCTTGCTGGACGTCCGCAATGACTACGAAGTCGAATTGGGTACGTTTCACGGCGCTGAACAATTGGGAATCGGCAACTTCCGCGATTTCCCCCAGGCCATTGAAAACTTGCCTCCCGAGGCGAAGACGGAACCGATTGTCATGTTCTGCACCGGAGGCATTCGCTGCGAAAAGGCGGGTCCCATGATGGAGCAAGCTGGGTTTGAGTCGGTTTTTCAGTTAGACGGCGGCATCCTAAAGTACTTTGAAGAGTGTGGAGGTGCGCATTACGACGGCGCCTGCTTTGTGTTCGACGGTCGTGTAGCACTCGATCCTCAGCTTCAACCCACTGGAGACCTATTGTGTTTCGCGTGTCAAGCAGTCTTGTCACCTCGGGATGTAGCCAGCCCAACATTCCTGTTTGGCAAGTATTGTCCCAAATGCTATGTCGACCCAGCTGAGGCCAAACGAAAAGCTCTTGCTTGCAGGCAGGCGCAAATCTCAGCAGTCGCTGGAAGCCAGCCCGGTAGTCATCCATACACCAACGTGCGCCAGATGTACGTCCCCGGCAAATGTGATGGGCGAACGTTGATCGAGTTTCTTTGTGATTGGCATCCGCCTACTTCCGTGGAGCAGTGGCTGGAGTGGTTGGCGCAAGGGCAGATTCAACGAGTGATCAACCGCGGAGAACAACACTTCGAAGTCCGAGCAAACCAACCAGTAAAAGCTGGCCAGTGCTATGAACAAATGATCCCCAACACGGTTGAGCCGCATATCAACCCGCAAATCCAGTTGCTCCACGAGGATTCCAGTATCGTGGTTGTCAACAAACCGGCACCTTTGCCATGCCATCCCAGCGGTCGATTCAATCGAAATACGCTAACCAGCATATTGTCCAGCGTTTACCAACACGAAAAACTGCGGCTGGCGCATCGGTTAGACTCCGATACATCCGGCATCGTATTGTTGTGCAGAAAACATCGATCGGCCAAATTTGTCCAACCACAGTTCTCAACTTCGGATGTGAGTAAACGTTACATCGCGAGAGTGGTGGGGCATCCACAATGGCGTGAGAAATTGTGCTCCGAGAGAATTTCCGAGAAACCAGGGGTCTACGGTACTCGTTGCATTACACCCGATGGATTGCTGTCCTTGACGCGTTTTCTTGTATTGGGCCGAATGGACGACGGAACCAGCTTGATTGAAGCCATTCCCGAGACGGGCCGCACCCATCAGATCAGGCTACATTTGGCTCATATGGGGCACAGTATCGTTGGCGATTCCCTGTACGGCAGAGGACAGGCCGACACGCCGATTGCCGAAGGCGGTGAAGTGCGTACACTTTGTCTGCATGCTGAAAGTTTAACATTGACTCATCCGGATACTCGCAAGGCTTTTACCGTTTCAGCTCCTTGGCCGCACTGGGCAACTGCACCAATAGTCGCTGAGTCCGTGTAGTTCCCGTGATGTGATATAGATAATTTAAAGTCTGAACATGCCTGTAACCAACGGGGCGCCGCCCGCGGTCGACCACGCTCGAATCGAAAAAGCCGTTCGTGAGATCTTAAGTGCCGTAGGAGAAGATCCCGATCGCGAAGGTCTCCTGGACACACCGGCTCGCGTTGCGCGAATGTATGCCGAAATGTTTGTGGGGCTGAAACAAGATCCGTCGCAACATCTCGAAAAAGTGTTTACGGAAAAGTATGATGAAGTCGTATTAATCAAAAACATCAATTTTTGCAGCATGTGCGAACACCATCTATTGCCCTTCACGGGTAAAGCCCATGTGGGTTATTTGCCAGATGGTAAAGTTGTCGGTCTCAGCAAGCTGGCGAGAGTTGTTGAAGGAATCGCGCGAAGACCCCAGGTTCAGGAGCGCATGACGGAAGCCATAGCCGACTTGGTCGAATCAAAACTGGATGCACGCGGTGTTGCGGTCGTTCTGGAAGCAACCCATTCGTGCATGACCATTCGCGGAATCAACAAACCTGGAAGTACTTGCACGACTTCCTCCATGCGCGGAGTGTTCCGCGACAACCTGTCTTCACGGGCGGAAATCATGGGACTGATCATGGGGTAAACGTTGGCAGCAACGCAGCTGAATAAATGCCAACAAAACCATGGCCCGTGATCGTCGCTGCCACGCGATACTTCCCCATTCACTCCTCTTCTTCCCAGTTGCAATCAGCAGGGCTGTTCGCGTGAAAGCGTGGATTATTTCCGATACACACAACCACCACTTGCAGCTGAGCGTTCCAGTCGATGTGGATTTGGTCGTCCATTGTGGTGATGAATCTGATACCGGAGATCTTGCACTGAATGCAAAAGAATCGCAAGCATTCTTCGAATGGTATTCGGCATTGAGTGTGCCAAATAAGATCTTTGTACCCGGCAATCATTCGATCGCCATCGAGCAAGGGCTAATCAATCCGGCCGATTTTCCGAAGATTCAGTTTCTGATTCACGCCGAAACGCGAATCGAAGGCTGGAGGATATTCGGGTCACCGTTCACGCCAGAGTTTTTCAACTGGGCATATATGAAAACCAAACGTGAACTGGCTAACTTGTGGCAATCGATTCCACAAGGCATCGACTTACTCATCACTCACGGTCCACCCAAGGGCATTAAGGATTTAACACACGACATGGCTAATCAACGCATGATCCATGTCGGCTGCCCATCGCTAGCCCGGCATGTTCGCGACCGAATTTCGCCAAGACTGCATGCTTTCGGTCACATTCACGACGAATCAGACATCGGTAACTTCGGTACGAAGATTGTCGGGGACACGATGTATGCCAACTGCGCCTGCTGCGACCTTGAGGGAAGAATTCAGCACAACGGGATCATAGTTGATCTGGAGGAATTGCCAGCATGAATCCTGGCTAGATGGAATCTACATCTACGTGGACAGACAGGGCGGTTGTGCCTCCTCCTATGACAACGCCACGCATCGGACTTACTTCGCTATAGTCGCGTCCAACGCAAATGGGTATGTGGTTGGTTTCAGCCACACAGTTGTTGGTTGGGTCGAAATCGATCCAACCCAGTTGGCTGCCGCAGTAGACGCTGACCCAAGCGTGAGACTCGTCTGCCCCCACCATCCGCGCTATCCCGGGCGGCGGCGCCGTCCTGAGATATCCGCTAACATAACGGGCGGGGATGCCGAGAGATCGCAGGCAGGCTATTTGGACATGAGCGAAATCCTGGCAGACACCCGCCCGGAGAGCCAGTGCTTCGTCTGTGGACGTGTTAACATCCGTGGCTGTAACGTCATATCGAAAACTGGAATGTATTCTACGAGTCAGATTGCGAGTGGCTTCCACCACTTCACGACCCGGTAGAAAAGATACTTGTGCAAACTCGGCGAAGTCGGCCCCGCGCGCAATGCGCGGTGAATCAAATACAAACTCCTGTGCTTCAAGCCATCGGGAATCTCGCCCCCTTGCTACATCGTCACGTACTTTCTCCCAAGCCAAGGACGTGTTCTCCTCGACTTTGCGGTGTTGGCAGACACTGACTTCGCTAGTCGCTGTCACCGTCAGCTCTTGATGCAATGATTCGATCGTAAAACAGAGTACGCGATTCCCAAAGTAGTCCACGTGCTCGGATCGAAACGAAGGCGATGGAGAGATCTCCACTTGCGATTCGTGGCATTCGACCGTTGTCGTGAGTGTCTTCATCGACCTCGGCATCATGCGCAAATGATTTTGGCAGATCGCGACGGGTGCCGAATACTCGTAATGAGTGCTGTGTCGTATACGGTAGCGTATTGGGGTTTGCAATGTTTGATATTCAGGAAAGCTGCTGTATCGTGCTCGAATTCTTCGGATCATTAGCTGGATGCGGTTCGTCTGGCACTGCCATTTTTCAACGACGAATCCGAAACACATCCTCGGTTGGCAATCGCTTCCCCTCGGTCAAACCAGTCCCGCTACACATTTGGAGCATCTACCTACAGCATAAGAACGGAATTGAAAAACTCATGTGGTCACCCCACTCAAGCGACCAGTCAACTCTTGTGACGGTGCGGTGTGGATCAAGTAGCGGGCCGATATCGCATCGGACAGCTTGGGCAGCTGATTGATAAGCTGTGTCACGATACTATCCAAATTGGATCGCAGCTTCTTGCCGCTAACCGTTGCCAGTTGTGCTGGCACTGACGCCTCGACGGCCTGAAACAGATCGCGTGCAATGTGCTGTTCTTCCACCGGGTGATTGATGCTAACGTCCCGAGGCAATTCTTCCAGCAATCCGTTAATTGCAATCAACTGAAATGCGACCGATCGTGGATTGGACACGTCGTTGACCAACAAATCGATCGTTGCTTCGGGCTGCAACTGCAAGAGATATCGCGAGCGGTAGGTCATCAAGCAATCCGTCGCCTGCAGGATAGACTCCAGCAATTGCCTTTCGTCTTGGATCGGGTTGACCAAGGTAGCCGCAAGTAATTCTGCCGTTTGATGGGCCCGTTCGATTCGGCGTCCCAGTTGCAAGAATCGCCAGCCATGCGTGCGGGTCATGCTTTCACTCGCGACACCTGAAAAGGCGAGCAGATCGCCGATGATCCCATCGAGCCGGTTGATGGTCATTCCCGCGTCTGGAATCGTTTGTTCGTAATCCAGGTGCTTGCCGACTTGTGTGATGATGCGATAGGCGTCGAGAGAAATACGATCGTGTACGGCTGCTGCCTTTTCTTCCATGTCGGTGACACCCGCTCGCAATCCGACGGCTTGATCTTGATCAAATACTGAAGCTGGCAATTGAGTTTCCAAGGCAGGTAGGATCGCTTCAAATTCCGCAATCGCATAATCGGGCTCGATCTGCCCCAGGGCAGCCAAAGCAGCTACAAGCCTAGGCAGATCTGGCAGTCGGGCACTAACGGTCTCACCCACAATTCGTGAAAGCGTACAGCGCAATAGACGGGCGATAGCTTCGGCTCTCTCGGCGCTGCGTCCTAGCCAATACAGGTTTTCGGCAACGCGACTTGGCAACGCGATACCACCCCGCACCAGTTTTAAGGGAGCGTGCAGCGGTGGTAATAACGAAATCTCGTGATCGACCGGCGTGTCGGATACGACCCAACAATCTTGCCCAAGGCGACCGCTGGTTGGGCTGTGGTCCAAGCTCAACGCGTCAGGACTGACCCGCACCAGGCCACCGGGCATAATCTCGACGTCGGATTCCGTTTGCAACTGAAAGCATCGGAGAGCGGTATGCCAGGCATGCATTTTCCCATCGTGCCAAACTGGTGTCGTGCTGCGGGCTGGGGATGCTTGGGCGATGAATAAGTGTGGATTCTTATTGATACGATCCACCAACTGCGAAACTTGCGCAGCACTCATCTCGCGAGGTTGCATTGGCGGTTTGGAGGATACTGAAAACGCATCGCGGATGCTCAATTCTTCCAGATGCTCCAAGGTGTATAATCGCTCCCTCGCCCCGCCACACCAGTACGTTGCTAGACTGGGCAGAATCAACTCTTCGCCGAACAGGAATCGTGCCGCTGCGGGTAGGAATGGTACTAAGGCAGGCATCTGAGCCAATGAGGCACCGATGCTGTTTACGACAGCGACGGTACCTGCCCGAATCGTTTGCAAGAGTCCAGTGATCCCTTGCATTGAAGTAGGCTCGAGTTCGAGCGGATCACATTTCCGGTCAGACACATGTCGCCAAAGGACGTCTATGGGCTGGAGGCCAGCCAGAGTTTTCAGAGTCAGTCGGTTGCCGCGAACAGCCAGGTCCCGGCCCTGCACGAGAGTGTAACCCAAGTAACGGGCCAGGTAGGCGTCTTCCACGTAGCGATAGCTGTCCATACCGGGCGTGAGGATGGCTACATGCGGATTTTCCAGGCAAGGTCTGGCCAACGAGCTGAAGTGACTTTGCAAACGGACGAAAAACGAAGCCAAGCGGCAGACGTTGCTACTGTGTATCAGCTTGGGAAACACGCGACTGGTAATGATCCGATTCTCAAGGGCGTAACCAAGACCGCTCGGGGCACGCGTCCGATCGCCGGTAACCCACCAGGAGCCATCTTGGTCCTTGGCCAGATCGGTCGCGCATAATGTCAGCCGCTTAGCCAGGCAGGGCAATTCGTGATATGCCCGGCTATAGAACGGATTCGCGCTTAGCAGGCTAGCGGGAATGATCCGTTCTTGAAACAACCGTTGTGCTCCAAGCAAATCCTGGACGACGGCTTCCAAGACTCGTACGCGTTGTTGCAAACCCTGCTGCAATAATCTCCACTGAGCGGCATCCATGACGAAAGGCGTAGCAGCCAATTGCCAGGGTCGACCGACAAACTGTCGACCACGAGGAGCTTGAAAATTCGCACCGCTCTCTCGAACAAGACGATCCACCTCGATTGAGGCAGCTTGCAAGCCTTCAGCGCCAAGTGCGTCCAGCGTCTCACGTACCGGCTGCCATACGTGACGAACCGATCCGTGGATATCCACATATTCATCGTATCGCTGCTTTACAGGCTGATACGCAGCAAAGTGCGATGATTGCTGTGACACAGGTAGTATCAAGTCAAGAGCCGCCAAACTTGGATGGAATGTCGCACACCGATAACGCCGTGCGAGGTAGCATAATCATACTTTGACATCTGCTTTCAGGACAGCCGAGCACTGGAAAGTCTGGCGTTTGCGGTTCTTGAAAAGGACAAAGGGCCTGTGGTATTTAACGGCGAAGCATAGCGCCCTGGGATGGCCTGTTGGTCATTTTTCAGGGTTTGCAGTGTATTCAATAAGTGCGCAGCAGTGCAATTTTACGCGGCGCGACGTTTACTCTCGTTTGCTGAAATGACTTCTCCTTTCTCGTTCACGTCCTCAAACCGAACGGCTACCTGCTTGCTGACCCCTGACTCTTGCATCGTTACGCCATACAGAGTCGTTGAAGCAGTCATCGTCTTCTTTGAATGAGTGACGATGATAAACTTGGTCCAATCGAGAAACTCTGTCAAAACGTTTACGAATCGACCAATATTCGCCTCATCAAACGGTGCATCCACTTCATCCAGAACGCAGAAAGGGCTGGGGCGATATTGGAAAATCGCCAACAGCAACGCTACTGCAGTCAGCGCCTTTTCGCCCCCGCTGAGCAATGAATTCGACAGCGCCGTTTTGCCTGGGGGAGTGGCGATAATATCTATGCCGCATTCCAGCACGTCTTCACCTGCTTCCAGGACAATGTCAGCGCTACCGCCTCCAAAAGACTTCCGATAGAGCTTTTGAAAATTCGTGCGAATGATCTCCAGTGTTTCAAGAAACATTTTCCTGGAGTCGGTATTGATCTTTTGAATGATACGCTGAAGTGAGTCTTTGGCAGCCTGCAGATCGTCGTATTGGTTATTGAGGTAGTCGAAGCGACCTTGCAACTCGTCCAATTCAGCCAGGGCAGCCATGTTGATTTCGCCAACGGAAGCAATGTCCTGTCGCAATTTGGCAGCTTCATTATCCAGCTCAGCCAGAATCTTGGGATCGTTGATTTCTTCTTCCAAACTCAGGCTCTCGAGATCGATTTCATGATCGTCCCGATAACGCTTGAGCAGAGCCGAGCTGGCCTCAAGACTACGCTGCAGTTCATTATTGGACGCCTCGCGAGCGGATCGCAGTTTGTCTAAAGCCCGTGTAGCAGATTCCAAGTTCTTGACTGCGACAGATCGATTGCGTCGCAGAATGGCAGCTTCTTTTGCCAATTCGTCCAGTTTACCTTCGGCAGATTCACTCACCAAATAGTCGTCTGCCAAGCCGCTGGTCAAACACAGGATCTTGAGTTCCACAGCCTCTTGCTTCGATTGCAGCCGCCTAAGTTCCTGCGTGGCTTCATTGACTGCTTGAAGTCGTTCTTGCTGATTGCGATTCGACTGCTCTAAAACCGATTGTGCAGACTCAAGTCGTTGCTCAGCCCGAGCTTGTTCGATACGCGAATTCGTCTCTGCCTCGATTGCTCGTTTCAGATCCGCGTTGATTGCTTCGGCCGAATGGTCGTGCTCCTTCAGTTCAGACTCGATGGTAGCTGCCGCAGCGCGAATTGACCTGACCTCTTCGATCAGTCCAGTGATAGTTGGCTCGATCTCGGCATACTTCGCCTCGGATTCTTGCAGTTTTTGTTGAAGTGCCTCTGCCTTTGTTTCCAATTCGTCCAACTTGCCGACCGCGTTCTGCGCTCCGGCTTGTTGATGCGCAAATTCTTGCGCAAGATTCTTAGCTGCGACTTCGAGCTCAGCGACGCGCGGTGTCAGTTTCTCAATGCGGCTATTAGCTCGCTCAATCTCACCTTGAGAGCGCTGGTAACGCGTCTTGCAGTCAACGATTTCCTCTTTGGCGTTCTGAATTTCGCTACGGCGAGACACGAGCCCGGAGGAAGACTGAATGCCTCCGATCGTCAATGTTCCATCGGCGTCAATCAGCTCGCAAGCAGCCGTCACAAAACGCAAGCCTGCACCACGAAAGTGCCCGAGCTCAAAGGCAACATCCAGATCTTCAACCAGCCACGTCGTTCCCAAAAGATATCGAAACAGTGGTGCTACATCGGCATGGCACGTGACCATTCGGTCTGCGCGACCGATGACACCTTGCACACCTTCCAATTGCACCTTTTCGCCGTATCGCCGTACTGGCAATCGGTCCATGCGAATAAGGCTCAATCGCCCTGGGACCTCCAACTGACCCGCGCGAACCGTTTGATACAACTGACCGTCTTCCAGAATCAGTGCGTGAGCGGTGTGCCCCAGGGCCGTGTCGATCAACGGCGCTAGATTCACATCAACTTCCAACTGTTCCGCAACCAGACCGCGCACCGACCGCAGCGCCGGGCTATCAGATTTTGCCGCCAGGTCCAGTACGTAGCGAGCCCCCGCGTCGACACCCTCCAGGTGTTGCTGAAGTTGTTCGAGAATCGCCAGACGTTCACTCGCACCCTGCAGAATTCCTTGAAGTACGCCAGCTTGCTCCTGAAGTGAAGCGAGGCGGGTTTCATTGTCCCGCAATTCAACACGAGCTTGTGAAAGATCGGCGTTCGCTTGCCCGCTTAGCAAATGCACTTCTTTCAGACGTGCTGCGGTTAGCTCGACCGCTTTGCGAGCCGACGATTCGGCTTGTTGATTCTCCTCAATCTGCCGCTTTGTTTTGGAGATTGATTGCATCAATTCCGAAAGTGTATTCTCCTGATGTGCGACCGAAGCAGATTTGTCCGATGCTTGCCGCAGATGAACGACTAGCTCATTTCGCAGTTTTTGCTGCCGCAGGTTGACGTCCGCCAATGTTTGGCGCAATCCATCGGCCTGTTGCGACGCTTGATCGGCTCGTTGCTTGGTTTGCGTGAACGACAATTCCGACTGCTCGAACCTGGCTTGAATTTCTGCCACGTGCTCTTGAAAGGACCCCGCGCGTGCGCGCAGGGCCAACAGGCGATTGGCCTGCCTCGCCTGCTCGTCCAAGGATTCCTTGACGCGAGATTGAAGAGCTGCTCTTTCATTCTGACCAACGGCGACTCGCTGCTGCGACTCTTGCAAAGTCGATTCAACATCTTGACATTGTTCTGCTACCGCGTGCAGCGCCAGCTCTGCTTGTTGCGCAGCCACCTGAGATGTATTCAATTCCTCTTCGGCACGTACGATTTCGCCGAGCAGTCGTTCCGTTTTCTGCTCCGCCGCAATCCTTTCCTCCCGCAACCTTCTGAATTCATTCCACCCCAGTAGCACGCGAACTTCGTTGAGACGTGCGGTCAACTCGCGAAACTTGTTCGCTTTGGTGGCCTGGCTCTTCAGCGTACTCAGTCGTGTGTGTACCTCATCCACAATATCTTTCAGTCGAACCAGATTCTGATCGACACGTTGCAATCGCCGCGCAGCCTCAGCTTTTTTGGCATTGAAGCGGCTGATTCCAGCTGCCTCTTCGAAAATCAGCCGTCGATCTTTGGGCGATGCTTGCAGCATGCGATCGACTTTCCCCTGCTCGATCAAACTGTAAGCATCAACGCCAACCCCCGTACCGCGGAAGAGATCCTTGATGTCCTTCAGTCGACAAGAATTACCATTGATTTGGTATTCACTTTCGCCACTGCGATAGACACGGCGCGTGACTTGCACTTCCTCAGCGTCGATAGGAAAGTGCTTACCCGAGTTATCGAACACCAACGTCGCCTCAGCTGTGTTGGCTGGTTTGCGACCGCTCGAGCTAGATCCCTTGAAGATTACGTCGATCATGTCCTTGCCACGCAAGGACTTTGCACTTTGCGCGCCAAGCACCCATTTGATCGCGTCAACCACATTGGATTTGCCGGATCCATTTGGGCCAACGATGACCGTGATGCCATCCGGAAAATCGAATCGTGTGCGGTCGGCAAAGCTCTTAAAGCCAGCGAGTTCGAGAGCGGTTAGCATGAATATTCCGGGGCGACACGAATTGTTTGAGACAGCAGAGCCGTTTCAACTCACAGTCAATTACCAGCTAAACGGGTTGTACCATTTCGCTTCTTTTTGAGCTTCATCATCGGGCAGCAGCGGCAGCGAATCGATGAAAGTGTCATCTAACAGTTTCTCGCCAGGCTCCAGTCGTTGCCCTTGCTCACGATGATAAACTTGGCCTGCTTCTGGAATGGGGTTTACCGCGACCGGTTCCGCCAAATACGCTTTTTCTCGACACAAGCGGATGAAGCTGACCCAATCTCCGTACGTCCCGCCCGCCTCGGCAATTCCGACCAGCATGGCTCGCAGATCCGGTGCGGCTTGTACGATACGGTCCTCTTGACCTGGCTCGAAATGGTTGATTGAAACCACGCCCGGCCCTTCCGTGCGTACCAGCATACGCGGATTCACATACTCAATCTCTGGAAGCACCAGACTAGGGTTGGATCCAAAGATGACGATTTCAGGAATCTGCGAGAGACTAACGGCTACCAAAGGAGGCCCCTCCGAAGGCACCTCAAGAATTTTCCCTGTTTCCCCAATGACAGTGCTTGAGACCTGCGGATCTCGCTCATCGCGCCATCGCAAAGCGCGAACTGCCCCGTACTTACATTTGGGATCCGCCGCGTGCAGCAACTCTCGCAACGCATCTTCAGCTTCGTAATGCGAAATGACCGACAAGCCATTCAAACACATCGCTTGAAAGGCTGGCTCCTGCTTGCAAAGCTCGAACAACGGCGCGATCGCGCGTCGATCGTCCAAATAGGCCAAGCTATGTGCCGCGTAAAAACGGATTTCCGGATTTGTTGAATTGACGGCGGACAGCAGGGCTGGAACCGCCTCTTCTCCGAGTGCTTCCAACTGCCAACACGCCCGCCGCACGGTCGTTGGCTCCTGCAATTGACGTGTCAACTGCTCCACCCGAGCCGACCTTTCTTGCGGTAGTTCATTGAAGGCAGTGTTCAATACTACGCTAATGAAATGGAAGGGGTCACGATCGTAGCGGTGCGGAACCAAAACACGAATGTTGTTGTCGTCCGTTGGTGTTGCTACGCCAACGTGTTTTGAACCTTGAAAAATGGTAAAACGCTTGTTTATCTCTGGCAGGACTGCGGCCAGGGTAACTGCATCTGCAAACTCCTGATGGATTCCGATTCCAAGCTCACGCTGCTTCAACAATACCGCGCCACCAATGACCATACCCTTGAGTTGATCCTTGGGGTCCTGGCTGCCAGTTACCTGAGCGACGGTCACAATTTGACCTTCTCCGGATGCATACTTGAAGCCTTCGAGAACTTGCCCTCCCAGCTGGCTCATTTCCATCAGCGGAGTTTCCACGAGCCAACCGCGTTCCAAGCTAGTAGCCTCGGCATGCGACGACAAGTCGACCGTTACGTCCAATAGAGTGCCTTTGCGAGCTGCTGGCGGTACGTCAACTGTAGCAACAACCATGGCAGTTCCAGGGTCGTCCAACAGCGCGTTTGGCGAATGCGTCGAATTGCGGGCCATTTCGGCGAGCATGCGGTCGCGTGGTTGACTTGGGCGAACCTTGCCTCCAGTGCCAACCAAACGCGTTACGAGCCCCACGTTTTCCAGCCGAGCTCTCGTCAGCAGGCGTTCAATACCTATATCCGAGAGAATCTTCGGCCGCTCTTCAGATTCCAAGGATTCACGAATCTTCTCACGTCTCTTTCGCTGCGGCGACATTTCAGCATCTTTGCTGAACCAAGGTGAAAAGCACCCGGCGCAGGTGGGCAGACCCAAAATCAAAATTCCCAAAGCCGCTCGACGAGAACACGTATGGTTGTCGGAATGTGTCATTATGCGCGCCTTCATTGACATTGCATGGATTCAACCCAACTATTCCTGCTACGGCTAAGAAAAACCCCCAAACAGCCGACTCTCACGGATCAGGGTGATCGTCTGAAATCTGGCTTTATCCTAAAGCGACCGTTCTTCCTCGACAGACCAGTGCTCCGTCAAAATTGAGAAGCGGATTTAGCTTCGTACTGGCCAGGAGCATCTTCCCCTGGAATTGGCAGGGTTAAGCCGGTTCCACGGAATAGTCGCAACCAAATCGGGATGTTAATAGGGCACAAGCCATGCCGCTGGCCTTGAGAAGGTAGCGTTTGCTGGCTGCCGGGGTCAATAACGAAAAGACTGTGCTGAAATTACGAAACGACACAAATAAAGAAACGCAGCGAGCTAAGCTCGCTGCGTCTTGACTGCTTTAAGAAATGGGTTCTGGGCAAGAGCTAGGTGCTTTGCCAGACTGCGGTACGAGTTGGATGGTATTTACCCGGTCTAGAAGCCGATACCGCCTTGGCCGCCCCCTCCCAAACCACCGCCGATGCCAGCGCCACCAAATCCGCCACCGCCCTGACCGTTTTGGCCCTGCTGACCACTGACAAAGTTGAATGTCAACACTTCACCAATGCCATTGAAGAAGGGCGTCGGAGCGAATTTAACGTACCGACGATCCGCAGAAATGGCACCACTGACACTCAAATTAGCACCTTCCTGAAGATTGGTAATCTGTGGCATGTAACCAATGACTCCTCCACCTACAGGGAAGCCAAGCCCCAGCGTACGGGCCGCTAAGGCCTGCCTAATGTTAGCAAAATCGTCCGCGGCACTGCTACTACTGCCACCGAACTGGCCAAGAACGGCGCTTGCAGTCTTCATCTGCTTCTTCTGAACATTGGCCAGCTGGGCTTCAGCGATCGGTTGCTGACGGTGACCGTTCTTCACGGCAACTTGAAAGACGGTGTCATGATCTGCAACATCAAACTGTTGCACGATGCAGGACTGCTCAGGAGTGCCGTAGTCGGTATAGATTTCCACAGTCGCTTTTCCACCGGCGACTTCCCCCCAGACCTTGCGAACCATGATATCGTACTGGCCAGAGTAGCCCTCGGAGCAAACATAGTACTCGGAGTAACCTTCCAGCGAGGGCTTTTCGCTCGAACTGGATGCGTCGCTCAGCAGCACGCCACCAGCGACAGAATAGGGATTGGCCACAGTGCAAATCGTACCTGCTGGCTCGCGGACTCGTATGTCCAGATCAGCGTTTCCAGACCAGATGACGCGGACGGCCAAGTCGCGAACCGTGGCTGCCTTGATCTCTTCGCCGAATACTTTTGCTTCGACAACGCGCCCATCACGAGCCAACTTCAATTGGGTAGCCTTTGCAACGCGTTCTGCCTGACGATAGAGACTGGCCTGCTGTTTGGTCCAAGCCTTGCTCAGAATGCCCAAGCAGGTCCAACGCAGGGCATCTAGCTCACCCAACTCAGATGCCAAAGGCAAAGCGAGCGTGAACACGTCATAACGGTACGGTTCCGTAACGGCAATATCGTGCAACAGGGAGAGTGCTTCGCCCTTCATACCGCGGCGAGCCATGTAGGACGCCAAGTGAAATGCTTGACTTGAATCACCTGCAAAATCCAAACTGCTCAACAGCACGCGTTCAATATCTTTGTCGGGATAATCGCAAGCTTCCATGCTCAAACTCAATGCTTGATACATCCAGGGTTGTGGAAATCCGGCTCCGAGCAAACCACCGACCAATTCAATGATCTTCTCGAACTCGCCCTGAGCTCCCGCCTGGTTGTCCACTTCCAAATGGGCTGAGGCAACTTCGATCGTACTCTGAACAAGACGATGAACTTTCTCGTCCAATACAACTCGTTCTTCATCGTTGGCAGATTCGAATTTGGCGACCCAAGCAGCCACATCGATCACCGAACTGCTGTGGTGCATTTTCAGGCGGGCGTTCGCATTCGACTTGGACGAATCGTCAGGCACGGCGAACATGCCGCCCCCCATGCCGCCCATCATGCCGCCGCCCATACCTCCCATGCCACCCATGCCGCCGCCCATACCTCCCATGCCGCCCATGCCGCCGCCCATACCTCCCATGCCGCCCATGCCACCGCCCATGCCGCCCATACCACCCATCATTCCTCCCATACCGCCTCCGCCTGGGAATGTCTGGATAACCAAGTCGCTGACGGGATAGATCTTGTTGATGGCGTCATCGTTGGCAGCATCAGTACTGGTAATCTCCAAGACTTCATTGCGAATGATGTACGTCAAATCATGGGGAGCCAGCATGATGCGCAAGGCACTGCGCACCGAGATCGGCGCAGGCAGATCCAAGTCGACCGCCACATCGGGGTCAACGGCGATCGCCTCCAGTTCGGTTCGGTTCAGCTGAATGTTAATTCCTAATTCGCTGCTGAGAGTGGACATGACGGTCTGCAGTGGTGTGCCGATCTCATGGAACTCACGATCCTGCTTTAGGGCCGAGTAGATTTTCTGCTCAACATCGCTACTTCCGGCAAGATTGATCGCACCATATCGTTCCAGCCGGCGAGCGGACAAGGCCTGCCAAACATCTGCTGGTGGGTAAACCAAAGGAGGAATACCATCGAAGGGAACAGCGGCTTCTTCCACACCACGCATCGAATCGACGAAGCCCTGTTCACGGGCTTCGAATGCCTCCAATAACAGCTTTTGATTGGAAGTGATGGAGCTCTTCTCGCGACTGACATAATCCAACGGAGTGTCCGGAGCCAACTTACCAATCTCAGGTGCAACGTCTTTGCTAGCCGCCAAGAATTGTTTTTGAGACATGAGATAATTGAATTGTTCTACCAACATCTTCAATGACTCTTCCCGCCGACCTGTTTCTGCCAACAGCCGCTGAACTTGATCAGCTTGCGTGCGAATCGCCTCGGCTTGCTGAACTTGCTCCAGGTAGCGAGCCTCTTTGATCGAAGTATCCCGCAGGGCAGATCGTACCTGATCACGCAATTGAGCCCGCAACGCCGCGTCGACATCGGTGGCATTGTCCAGCTCTTCCAGCAACAGCTTCAGAGAATTCTTGACGGCCGTTGGATCACGATTGGCCAACTTGTAGGCTGAATTGATTTGATTGGTAACGTCGACTTTCAAAGCTTGGGCCGATGCAGCTCGCAGGGCGTCCACTTCAGCCAACAAATCGCCTGGCTGATCTCCCGCCAGAGGTGCCTGCATGAACTTGCCTGTCGGAACATCCTCACCAGCTTCTTCACGAGCCGCGTTCAACAAAGAGATCGCTGCAGCGTTGTTCGGATCACTCTTCAGGGCTTCTTCGGCAATCCGGATCGCGCTGTCGATTTGTCCCGACTTCAAAGCAAACTGGCCACTCTTGACCATCGCAGTCGCGGAGTCCGCAAGCGCAAAACTCATCGCACGCAACCCGTCCGATCCCAGCGCAGGCAAACTTAGCCCACCATCGACCGCAGCTCGCTCGACCACAGCTGTCAAAAAGCCCATGTCTGGATTGCTTGCTTCGGGTGAGGCATCAGCTTGAACGACGACCGAATGACCAGCACATGTTCCTTTCAGTACCAGCCTGCCAGCTTGCGATTGATCAGCAACTTGACCGACAATGACCGTGTCTCGATCGATGCGCAGTGGAGGAAATTGTTTGGGGAAGTGCCCACGAAATGCGCTTGGCATCCCCGCGTCCGCGACCCAGATTACTGGAGCCGAAGTACTCTGCCCCAGAAAACGGCCAATCGACTGAGCCGACTCACGAATCTCAGCCCTCGATAACAGAATCCCGCCAGTGTGATTGGACAAAGCAGCTAAAGTTGCCACGTCCGTGAATGGACCTATGGCAAACGAAGTAAATGTAATCTGACGGTCAACCAGGCCTTGAACCATCTGCCCCTGCTGGTCGCTATTCAAGAAATTTCTGCGGTTAACACCGTCTCCGATGTAGACAATCGATTTTTGAGCCTCGCCCTGGCTAAACTGCTTGGCCGCTGTCTTCAAAGCCGTCCCTAAATCGGTAGTACCCAGCGGAATTCGCTTTTTCAAGCGAGCCACCGCTGTCTCCCAATTAGAGTCCGTTGGTAGAACCAGCCCCTGCGAAAGATCAACAGTCTCCACATCGCAGGCCAACAGAGATACCTTCGTAGCCGGAGCAAGCGAAAGCACCAGCTCCTCCAAGGCCTCAAGTGCCTCGCGCCGAACCAAACCCGTTTGCGTCGCGGATGTGTCGAACAGAATCACAACTTCGAACGCAGATGCCAGCGGATACTCACCCCGTGGATCGGCGTGTATCGACAATGCATAGAACTCGCGTTCCGCGTCTTGGAATGTTGCCCAACGAGTAGATCCGCTGATTTGAGATTCAGCTGCGAACGCCGAAATTGGCGCAATTGCAGCCGCCAAAAGTACCCAAACTGGCTTCATGAACGACATTTCGTTTCAGCTCCCTGACGATCGGAGGAGATTTTTTGCTTGTCGAGACAAATTGCCGACAAGAACATTGAATGGCGGAGACGAAATCTCCGCATTTTTTTAGGAAAAGAAAGCCTCTCCAGCTCTGCATTTTATTTGCCTCGTTCCGACCCCGCTACCTAAATCGGTCGAAAATGCAAAGCTAGAGATGACTTTCGAGCGTCGGTAAGGCAATACCTACGCCGCAATTCGAAGGCAGCAATTATCGTGCCGAAAGAACTGGTGACGTACTCCGCATGCGTCAAACGACCAAAACACGCGTTCTGAGACTGGAAATCTGGGCTGGAATGAAAACCCCGTAACCGTCGATAACCCGCCAGAAACTGGCTGCATGTGAAAATCGCTGCTTGGCACGCGCATTTCACTCACTTCTGTCGCCGCAAATAGATACAGTTGTTGCAAAACGCCCAAGAAACTCTTACTTAACCGAAATTGGTCATTGGATGGCCATAGAATCGAGGCAGGACTCATCTTCGAGCCCTGGCATTCGATACAACGCTTCGCCTGCGAACATTCGGTTCGCTAGCAATGAACGAGAAGAGTGAATTGAATTACACCTGAAACCGTACTGGAGGATTTTTCCAATTCTATCGGTCGGACAGCCTTTCATTTAGCCCGAGAACCTCTACGATGATAGGCGTCATGGGAAAGTCAAATTGCTGACTTTTTCAAGGTGGAAAAACTCGTACGTAGCGAGTTTTGTGTTTCCTTCATGAGGAGAGTTAGATGAAGCAGTTAACGAGTTTGGCAGTCGCAGTGGTTGTGGCCTTTGCAGCCACCGTCAATGCAGAAGAGCTGAAGAGCGGACTGAAGCAAGGTGAAGCGATCGGTGCTTTCGACGTCGTCAAGTGCGCTGGCGAAGAAGCAGACGAAGTCGCGATTGGTGAAAAACTATGCTATCGCTGCCGCAACGGCGCGCGACCTCAAGTCATGGTTTTCACACGCAGCTCCGACAAGAAAGTCGTTAAGCTGGTTTCTGAGTTGGATGCTCACGTCAAGAAGTACGAAGAAAATCAGCTGCGAGCGTTTGTAAGCATGCTGGGCGACAGTCGTGACGCCGCTTCAGATGCCGTCAAGAAGTTGGCCAAGACTACCAAGACCGAAAAGATCCCTTACGTTGTTCCAGCCGAATTCGAGAACGGCCCAGACAACTACGGATTGAATCCTAAAGCAGAAGTGACGGTCATCATCGCCAATGAGAGCAAAGTAGTTGCCAATTTCGCAGTGGCATCGGCCAAGGACTTGGACATCGAAGCTGTACTGGCTGGCGTCAAGAAAATGCTTAACTAAGTCTGGTTTGTCCCGTGGCGAGTTGTGAGAGCGCGCTGTGGGATAACTCGAAGAGCTAACGAAGCCGCAGGTACGATCCCCTGCGGCTTTTTTAGTATGCCAACCGTCCTTGGAATACTGCTCGCCTGCATGACTGGATTGCCATGAAACCTCAATTTCGCATTGAATCGTCGATGGCGACTCAATGTTCTACAACCGCAGGCGAGCGAATTGCAATTGCATGCTATGCAGTAGTTACCTATCCTGACGAAGCCTATCGACTAGTGGAACAACTTTCAGCATCCAACTAGACCATTGCCAGGCCAAGATGTTCCTGGCAGGCAAGATACTTAGTCCATATTTTGGCGATGACGGAGCGCAAACGCGACTCGCTTTGTTCGAGGCATTTTGGGAAGGCGTCTCAGGTGGAAACCAACGTTCGTAAGCACGAGATACTGGTCAATTCCGGAGGCCCCCATCGAATCGTGCGCGGGCGGCATGGTGATTTTATCTTCAATCACAACGACATTTATATCGGCCGATCGCTGGAAAAGTACGGCGAGTTCAGCGAAGCTGAAGTGGATCTCTTTAAGCAATTGTGCCGTCCTGGCGACCTGGTTGTCGAAGTTGGTGCGAACATTGGCACGAACACGATTCCAATTGCCAATTGCGTGGGCCCTACCGGTCGCGTGCTTGCGTTTGAACCCCAGGCTCTGGCTTTCCACATGCTGTGTGGCAACGTAGCCCTTAATAACCTAACCAATGTGCACTGCCACCCGCTGGCGGTCGGACGGGAAGAAGCCGAGATCTTCGTGCCCGAGTTTCGCACGGATTTGGAAGTCAACTTGGGTGGTTTGAGTCTGGAGAACGCTTCTAGCGGCCGGCGAGTACGACAAATCAAGCTAGATTCGCTGCTGGAGTTGCCCAGAATGCGGTTGCTGAAGATCGACGTCGAGGGCATGGAAAGCGACGTATTGGTTGGTTGCAGTGACCACATAAGTCGCTTGCGACCAGTGATCTATGTAGAGAATGACCGCGTCGATCGCTCTGAAAAATTGATCGAGCAGATCATGGCTTTGGACTACGACTTGTTCTGGCATCTACCACCGCTCTACAATCCCAACAACTTTGCTGGCGATGCGGAAAACGTTTTCCCGAATCTTATTTCGGTCAACATGTTGTGTACGCCCAAGCGATCCAATGCCCAAATCAATGGCTTGAAAAAGGTTACCAGCGCGGCTGAGCACCCATTCAAACGCGGCTGATGCAACACTGGCGCACCACGTTGCAGATTCTGCCATGACATGACTCCTTTCGTTGATCGCCACCAATTCAACATACTCTCCCTCGAGCCCTCGGGTGAGTCGCGAGTGGGCACAGCCGAAACGGGTCGGCAGGGGGAATCTCCGCCGCGGGGCTCTGCCCCTTCACTTCCGAATGTATAACTCGAATGGCCCCTACCCGCTCGCATGACTCGC
>JAGQPR010000093.1 GCA_020426625.1 Planctomycetales bacterium | reverse complement strand
AATGCCACATCAGCCTCTAGCGCGCTTGCGTTCGGTTCCGTCAAGAACCGCGTGCTAGAGCGCACAGCGGCTAATATTGCGGAAGGATTATGTGGAACTGAATTTCCAATTCTTGACACTAGCGCTGCTCCAATAAAAAAGAAGTCATACCGCTCTTGAGTTGATTTAAAGCAGCTGGCGACTAACCCCGGTTGTCTCAAATTTGGCAGACTGTCGCGGATAAGCAACAGAGCCAAACCCGCACAAAGTTCTGTAGCCGCCGTAAGTTGCTGTAAAATCAGGCTTTAGGTTGAAATGCCCCTCGAATTTCGCAACTTGGCATCATGCTTGCAATGAACTTTTTCTGGGGAAAAGCGTCCTAGATGGCAGAAGGGTGAATCTTTCAATGTTAGGCATCGCACGTCACCGATTTGGGTTGACTGGCAAGACTGCTTAGCCAAAACCAATCTTTGGCGCGAAAACCCGAATAGCCAAACGAATGTTCGCAACAACGAGGGCAGGCTTGCCGATAACGTATTGGCCGTCTGTCGAAGAAATGGGGTGCATGATGACTAGCTCAAATGAGTCTGCCGATTCGAAGCCTCTTGAAGCGAATTCAGACATTGCAACTTGCAATTGGGACTGGTTGTCTTCCAGAGTACAGCGGGTCGAATGCGACGCGATCAGCCAGTGGATCGATGACGAACTGCAGAAACTGGAAGACGAGTTTTCCAGTTTTGTAACGCAGAACAGTTTGCAGCGCGAAATGCGCAGTGGTAGAGAATAATTCCAACAATCTACGGATCTGTGGTAGCAGCTGCAGTATGTCGAAGCCTGCGACTAGGTGCCGCGTCACGTTCGGCTGCGATGACATGTGTAGATTGTTAAGCCGTAAGCCATTCGTTGGGCAAGTGATTGGTAGCGTTCAGGCTGTGAATGGTCCACTGATCCGCCGCGAAACTTAAGCAAGTCACGCCCACATTGAACAGTGGACCAAGCCATGGGCACTCAAATGGCGTCTTTTTGGCTGCCAAAATCTCTTCCAGAATTCGCCTCTTGATGTCCGCGTGGATCATCAGCGCGATTCTTTCGTCGCTGTTCTCAAATTCGCTTCTCAACCATTCCACTAGCGAAGCAGCACGACGCTGAGCCTGCTGATGAGTTTCGTACTCGCGGTTCCACCAGCCTTGCTCGCCGATAGAAGCATCCAACGACCAAGAGGGGTAACGCTGCCGAAGTTCGTTTCGAGTCATGCCAGGCTGGCCGATCTTATTGTCGTCATAGCCACTATAACAGCCTCCCTGCTCACATAGATCCGGACGAACCATAGGATTTAGGTTAGTGAGTTCAGCCGCAGGCCGAATGGACTCGAGTGATCGCAAGAAGGGACTGCAGTAGAGCAGGCTCACCTTGGCCGCCTTGAGCCACTGTGCTGTTGCCAAAGCTTGTTTCGTGCCAATATCCGTCAGCCCTGGGTCCGCGATGCGTTCGCTTTCAGGTTTTGCATTGTTAGCTGATTGACCGTGACGGATCAGTAGTATTTGGGCCATTTTTCTTCAAATTGCCATTTGTTGTTGGGTGTGTAACAAAAAACCTGGCTCACCCTGCTGAAAAGCCGGGACTGTCCAGGAGGCGGCCAAAGTTAGTAGAATTGGCCTGAACGATTGCCGATGCAAAGCTTAATCAGCATTACTAAGAAGGACGATCCGTGTCGAATAAGCCCGGGGGCAATAAACCGAAAAACGTTGGCGATTTGTTGAATGAGTTCCGCGAACATCGTGATTCGATGCAACGAGAACTGGCCAAGGTGATTATCGGTCAACATGAAGTTATCGAGCAACTGCTGGCTGCAATCTTCACGCGAGGACATTGTTTGCTCGAGGGTGTGCCGGGTTTAGCCAAAACACTTATGGTCAGTTCCCTGGCGCGGATCGTCGACGTTTCATTCAGTCGAATTCAGTTCACGCCGGATTTGATGCCCTCGGATATCACGGGCACGAACGTCTTGGACGAAGACGAGAATGGCAGGCGTCAGTTCAACTTTGTTGAGGGTCCGATTTTTACCAACGTGCTGCTAGCCGATGAAATCAATCGAACTCCCCCCAAAACGCAAGCGGCACTGCTGCAAGCAATGCAAGAGCGGGAAGTTTCCGTTGGGCGGACGACCTATCAATTGCCCGATCCTTTTTTCACGATTGCGACGCAAAACCCGATTGAGCAGGAAGGCACCTATCCGCTTCCTGAAGCTCAGCTCGACCGTTTCATGTTCAATATCAAGGTTGGCTATCCAACCGCGGATGAAGAAGAGCAAATTCTGCTGGCAACCACCCGAAACGAGAAGCCTGAGGTGACCAAGCTATTGTCTGGCAGAGCCATTATCAATATCCAAAAACTGGTGCAAAGCGTTGCCGTGAGTCCCTTCGTCGTCAAATACGTGGCGCATCTAGTTCGAGCGACCAGACCAGCCGATGAACGCGCGCCCAAGTTCATCCAGGAACTAGTGGACTGGGGAGCGGGACCAAGGGCAGGCCAGTTTCTCATCAATGGGGCCAAGGCGATTGCTGCTATGGATGGGCGTTTCAGTATTGCGTTGGAAGATATTCGGCGCGTTGCTATCCCGGTTTTGCGGCATCGCGTCAGTACGAACTTCCAGGCTCAAGCCGAAGGCATGACCAGTGAATTGGTCGTCGAGCGTTTGCTGAAAGAAATTCCCGAACCCGAAGTACCCAAATTCAGCGGCAAGCCGCCCCAGCCTCCGCCGATTCAATGACATCGGTCGGCGATCCATTTCGAATTTGGAAACTGTGCGTAGATAGAAACTAGGCGGCGCACTTAAAACTGATGTTAAATACATCACGACTGGACGCGAGCGGTGTAACCATGGTTGCTGTTGAACAATACTTAAAACCTGAACTTGCCGCTCAAATTAAGCGTCTGGATTTGCGGGCCAAAATGGTGGTCAGTGGCTTCCTGCAGGGGCTCCATGCCAGCCCGTTTCACGGCTTTAGCGTTGAATTTAGTGAACATCGAAGATATGCCCCTGGCGACGATCCCAAGGACATCGATTGGGTAGCTTACGCCAAGACTGACAAATACTATGTCAAGAAATTCGAATCGGAAACGAACTTGACTGGATACCTGGCGATCGATCTAAGCCAGTCGATGGACTATACGTTTCGTCAATCATTGACGAAGCTCGACTATTCGATTTGTTTAGCGGCAGCGCTCTGCTATTTGATGATTCAGCAGCAAGATCCTGTAGGCTTGGTAACTTTCGACACGACATTGCGCGCCAGCGTACCTCCGCGCAGCCGACGCAGCCAGTTGCCGACCATCCTCAGCCAGTTGACGCGGCTAAAAGTCTCCGGTCAAACCGATCTCGCCGCGTCGGTAACCCAGCTTTCGACCATGTTAAAACATCGTAGCTTGGTCATGTTGTTCTCAGATCTGCTGACGGACGAAGCGAGTATGTTGTCTGCGCTTAGGAACTTGCGACATGGTGGACACGACGTGATCGTCTTCCACGTGCTCGATGAAGCAGAGGTTTCTTTTCCTTTCGAAGGTATGGTGCAGTTGCGAGATCCAGAAACCGGTGCGAGCGAGCCCGTGCGTGCCGCAGATGCAGCCGACGAATACCGCCGCACCATCGCAGAATTTCGTTCCCGTTTAGATAAGCAGTTGAACGAAAGTCGCATCGATTACGTGCCATTGGACACGAGCATTCCCTACGACAAGGCGCTGATGGAATATTTACTCAACCGACGGCATCGCTTTTAGGACCGAGTCCAGCTCGAAAGAGCTTGGTTATGCTTAGTATTCGAGTTTGCTCATGAGCTTCTTGCACCTGTCACTTATCGCTGGATTGGCGACCGTCACGGTCCCGATCTTACTGCATATGTTCGGACAGCGGCAACCGACTTTGGTCGACTTTCCCGCGCTCCGCTTTGTCCGACAAACGACGTTGGAACAAAGCAGCAGCTGGCAACTGCGACACTTTTTGCTACTGATATTGCGCATCCTTTTGCTTGCCGCGATGGTTTTTGCGTTGTCCCGGCCACGCGTCCATAGCGCCGTCATTAATAGCATGTTCGGTATCACGGCTGTGTGCGTCCTGGCGGCGTTGGCAACATTGGCTGCTGCCGTGGCCCGTGTCGCTGGCCGACCAACAAGTGTGTGGCTAACTGCGGCAATTATTGCTTTGGCTCTCTGGTCTTCTGCCGGTCTTTGGGGATTCCAGACCTTGACGTCAGGTCCGGTCGTCGCTGCATCGGATCAATCCGCGCCCGTTGCCGTGGCAATTATCTTGGACAATGGACCTACTATGTCCTATCGCTCCGCCGGACGAACGCGGCTGGATGCAGCCATGGAGATGACGCTATGGATACTCGACGAGCTACCTTTGGACAGTCGTGTGGCAGTCCTAAATGGTGCTCCGATCGGATCGCTGTCGCTGGATCCCACCACGGCCAAAGCTCAAATCAAGATCATCGAACCACGCGATTCAAGTGTCGATTTACTCGGTAGGCTGCGCACTGCCATCGACTTGGTTTCTGCAAGCGAGTTGCAGCGCAAGGAGATCTACGTGGTGACCGATCTTTGCTCTTCCGCCTGGTCCGCCGGGCAAGCGGATCTGCGATCTATGCTTGATCAACACTCAGACCAAATACTAGTTCAGATCATCGATGTCGGAACGCAAGATCGCTCTAACTGGAAGCTGGGGAATGCAATCGCAGATTTCCCAAGCGTACCAGTTGGCGGCAACGTGACATTCCAAGTTGAAGTCCAAAAGGCGAGCGATTCGCAGGATGACGCGGTGACGGTCGAGTTATTGCGCGAACCGGTCGATCCGCGTCTGCCTATCGAACAGGACGATGAAGTGATCTATCCTCGAGCGACTGTCGTCGATCGGCGAGTGGTCGAGTTTTCCGGAAGCCAGCCGCAAATCGTTCAATTGTCGAGCAGCAATTTGCAGGAGGGCAGTAACAACTTCATGGTTCGCTTGGATAAGCCAGACCCACTGCCATTGGACAATCAACGGTATCTGTCGATTCCAGCCTATTCACCATTGCCTACGTTGGTGGTGGCGACTGCCCCTGAGATGATGCGCTTGATTCGGGCGCTAGTCGATCCTACTAGTAGCGGCCTGGCGGATCAGATTTCGTATTCGCAGCTGGGCAACGTGGAAATGGAAAAATTCGCCTGCGTTTGCTTGTACGACCCTCCGCAGATTACGGCCACGGTTGCTAACAAGTTGATGCAACATGTACAGGGTGGCGGAGGACTGTTGATAATTCTGGGGCCGCAACTGGACGCTGGAGCTGACCCAACAGCGAGCGAGATGCCCTGGAGCAGGTTGCTGCCTGGCGCATTGGCAAAAGTGAATACTAGATCGGTCGACTCAAACAGGGCTTTTCTTACCGACGCCGCCTGGTCGCACCCCGTCTTTGGAGAGCTCAGTCAATGGGCCGAAGATGGTTTGTGGAATCGCTTTCCCATATTTCAAAGTTGGCTGATACGGCCTTTGGCTGACGACGCACAGATCTTGATGCGGTATAGCGATGACGCCACTCCAGCGGTCATCTTCCAAGCAATGGGACGCGGTCGGATTGTTACGTTGACCACTCCCATCCCCGAACCGGAGACTCGCACGCGACCATTGTGGAATCGCTTGTGGGCCACCGAGGACGCATTGCCAGCTTATGGCTTGCTGCTGGGGGCAATTCGTACTCTTAGTGGAGCTGACTACGGATCGATGGATTTTCAAGCGGGGCAAACGATTAGTCTTGCAAACGATGCGAGAAAGTGGCCGCAACGCTATACGTGCTACAGCCCAAATGGCCGCACGCGGCGCATTGATGCGGACGCGGCGGATGGACAATTATTGCTCGGACAGGTCGACCTGGCGGGTTTGTATTATCTGCGCGGACAGAAAAACAAGCCGCTTGTCCGCGCAGTCAGTGTCAATACATTGGCCGAGAATACCGACCTGTCGAGATTGGACCGACAACAGCTGGACGAATTGCTCGGTGAAGGGAACTTCAAGATTGCCCAAGATCAATCGCAAGTGGAGAGCAGTATTGGTCAAGCGAGATTTGGGCGCGAGTTGTATCCGCTACTGATGGCATTGGTCGCAGGTTTGTTCCTGGCCGAGCAAGCGATGTCAAACCGTTTCTACAAGATCAGATTCAGGGCGTGATGATCATTTCGGGCGTCGTCAACATGTTCTTCACTTCGGCAGCCGCTGTAGCTCAGCTTACCGTCGAGCCGGTGTTCGGCTGGTGGGCTGCCCTGCCCTTGGTCGCAATCCTGCTGGCCAGCCTGTGGTTGACATTAACGACCGGAGGAATCTCTCTTCGCGGCCGATTGTTGCTGTCGCTGATTCGACTGGCCGCGATGCTCGTCCTGTTGCTAGGCTGGATGCAACCGGGGTTCGTGACCACCATCGAACGAGAAAGTCCAGGCGCGATTGGAGTGCTCATGGACAGATCGTTAAGTATGACACTGCCAGGTGGTCGAGCAGGGGACAGCCGCTGGCAAGTTCAAAAAGATGTTTGGGATGCAATCCAGTCGGCCACATCGTTGCGCATCGGCGAGACCAAGATTGTTCCCTATTTTTACGACAGTCAAGTTGTCGCTGCTGACGCCCAGGATTTACCTCGGCTGAACAAATCGTTTCAGGATACACCCAGCGGCAAACTCACCGATCTAGGCCATGCGCTAAGCGAAATATCCCGACTGCAGGTTGAGCCTCCGCTTAGAGGTGTCATTTTGATGGGAGACGCAACCCAAACCCTTCTGCCGCCAGCGCAGGATGCGACGATGATCGCTCGCCAAATGGCGCAGCTCGATCAACCGATTCTGCTGGTCGGCATCGGACAACAAAATGACGATCAATTACGAGATGTGGCGATCGAGGGCATGCCGGAGGATTTTTCGGCATTTCTCAAGAAAGAGATTCGAGTGCCTATGGTGGTCAGTTCCTCTGGTATGTCCAACATCGAGATCGACGTCACCTTGACTCTGCGAGCCAGCGGGAAACCAGAGCGTGTGCTTGATTCTCGCAAGATCATTCCCACGGGCTCGATGGAAAAATTGCCGATCGAATTCTCCGTCTTGGTACCCGAAGCAGGTGAGTATCTGCTGGAAGCTCGGGCAAGTCCACCCAGCGGTTTTCGAGAACAAATCACCACGAATAATTCCAGTGCCAGTTTCGTTACCGTCCGCGAGGGTGGCGTGAGAATCTTGTACCTGGAAGGTCAATTGAGGTTCGAGCAATCGTATCTCAAACGCTCGTTGGATGAATCGTTAGATTTCGAGTTGGACTTTGTCTACGTTCCGCAGAAAGAGCAGCAACGCAATCAGTGGCACGAGCGTACCAATCGCATCGACTTCACTCAGTACGATGCTATCATCCTTGGCGATTTGGATTCCCGAGCCCTTTCACTGGCTACTCAACAAAGACTCGCCAAGCAGATCGAACAGGGCGCTGGACTGCTGGCTCTGGGTGGCTTCCATAGCTTGGAAGCAGGTGGCTACGCCAACAGTCCTATTGGCAAACTGCTGCCGATTCAAATGCGCGACCGCCGGCAGAACTGGGACCAACAGGAAAACATGCAGTTCCATATCGCCGGAGATGTTCAGCTGCGCCCCAACGAAAGCTTGCGACATCCTGTGACCGCATTTTCTTCAGATCCGCTGGAGAACCGTCAGCTGTGGGCTGTCTTGAAGCCGCTCAAGCAGATGAACCGGATTGAAGGCCTGTCGAGAGCGCCTGGCGTTCAAGTATTGCTAGAGAGCACCGCAGGACAAGCCGCCATGGTTGCTGGGGAAGCAGGCCGCGGGCGCGTGCTGGTGTTTGCAGGCGATACGACCTGGCGTTGGTGGACAAGCGGTCAAAAAAGGCTGCACCAACAGTTTTGGAGGCAGACGCTATTGTGGTTGGTCCGACGAGATTCGTTGACCGAAGGATTTCGTCTGCGAATGGACCGCCGCCGGTTGGCAGTGGGTGAATCACCGGAATTAACCATCGAGTGGCTTGGCGGAACCGATGAAAAGGCCATGCCCGACGATCTGACAATCTCCGTTTCAAACGATGGTCGGTGGATTCAAAATCTATCCTCTGCAAAGGTTTCCAGTACGGTGCGAAAAACGACAGTTAGCGGATTGGAAACTCCAGGTCTCTACCAAGTGGAATTGACTAGCACGGCCGCAGATGGAAAGTCCTACCAAGCTGACGTTGCGCTGATCGTGCGTGATGAATCGTTGGAATTGTCCAATCCATCGGCCGATCGTCTGATGATGGACAATATTGTCTCGGCGAATCAATTGGCTGGCGGACGACACATACTGCCAGAGCAGATCTCTGATGCCATCGATTGGCTTCAGGAGCGACAGCGGGCCACGCGCGTAGCCAGTATCGAAAAGCGCCGACTCGGTGACGCGGCCTGGGACGCATGGACCTATTTGGTCGTTTTCTCGCTGCTGATGAGTCTTGAATGGGGCCTACGCAAGTCCTGGCAACTGCCGTAAGAACCTAAGGAGAAATAGCGAACATCTCGCTGATCGCCTCCGACGCAAGTTATAAATCGTTCAGTTGCATTTATTTGCGGGTTAGTCTGCATTTCACGTAGTCGAGTCTCGCCGAGACTCGAAGAAAAACGATG
Source organism: Planctomycetales bacterium (assembly GCA_020426625.1). Taxonomy (GTDB): domain Bacteria; phylum Planctomycetota; class Planctomycetia; order Pirellulales; family Pirellulaceae; genus Aureliella. The sequence goes on along the minus strand of JAGQPR010000093.1, from coordinate 11,793 downwards.
CGTTGCGACACCAGCCTCGGAGAGGCTGACCAACATGTTGGCGATTAGCGGGGAGCGCCAAACAACTTGGCATTTTCGATCTGCCTCTCGCATGCCGTGTCTCACTTTTCCAAGCGAGCCCACGCGGGAGAGCGAGACGCGAGCGGGACTCACGCGGAGAGGGGCGTCGAGCGGGATTGGGGCGATCCCCCTTCCCGGCCGCAGTACTCGCGGCTTTTTCATTGGCATCGATGCCAAATTTTTGCAACCATCGGGGCATCTGGCGACGAAGAGCGGTTTTTGACTTGCCTAACTGGCCAACAGCACCTAGTCTTGTATCCCGTTGGTTGGTTGAGCGAGATGTGGCTTTTTCGATAGGTTCTTACGATATGACCACTTTCGAACGAGTGGATTTCGGCGAGAAAAGTGTCGATTTTTAGGCGATCGTGGGATAATAACTTGACAGCCTAGCAGCGTTCATGGGGACAAATCGTGGTAGCTTAGGACGCTCAATAAATCTCCTCTGATGAAAACCGCGTTTTTCTGGCTGGATTGGGTAGGATTGGATGTCGATCGTTTCGGGTTCAGAATTGACTACTGGCAAAATGAAAAACAGTCCCACCCTTACCGGGCGCAGTCGGCTGGGTACGTTGACTGGCATCGAGATTGCCGCAACGGGCAGCTACGTGCCCGAGACAATCGTTGCCAATGAGGACTTGGCCGCATTGGGCTGCGACAGTGACTGGATTGTTCAAAGAACTGGCATTCTGGAACGCCGCCGAGCGCTGCCCCATCAGGCAACAAGCGATTTGGCATTGGCTGCCGCTCGCCAATGTCTGCAACGTGCCAACGTCGATGCAAAAGATGTGGATTTGCTGGTCGTCGCTACGATCACGCCGGATCATTCGACCCCGTCGACGGCCTGCCATTTGCAGAGACAGCTGGGGTGTATTGCGCCGGCGATGGACGTCAATGCAGCTTGTGCTGGATTCATGTACGCCTTGGTAACTGCTGGTCATTTTGTGGCAAGCCAAACTGCTCGCAATGCGTTGGTGATCGGGGCAGAAGTCATGAGCCGCACGATCAATCCGCAAGATGTGAAGACGTACCCGTTGTTCGGGGATGGTGCGGGAGCCGTATTGTTGAGGCCATCAGCAAATGACCGTCAAGGCTTAATCAGCTACACCTTGGGTGCGGAAGGTTGTGGTGGCCAGATGCTATGCGTTCCTTGTGGTGGTAGCCGTATGCCACTGACAGCGGAAGCGGTCAGCCAAGGACAACACTATCTGCAGATGGAAGGCAGGTCCGTCTTCAAATGGGCCGTTCGCGTTGTGGCCGATAGCACGCGAGACTGTTTGAATCACAGCGGTACGAACGTTGATGATTTGGATCTTTTCATTCTTCATCAAGCCAACATCCGCATTATCGATTCTGCAGTCGCGGACTTTGCGGTGCCTCGCGAAAAAGTCTTTGTCAATTTGGATCGCTATGGCAACACCAGCGCAGCTAGCATTCCACTGGCTCTCGATGAGGCGATATCGACCGGGCAGCTCAAATCCGGAAATCGTGCCTTAATGTGCGGCTTCGGCTCCGGTTTGGCATGGGGCACGGCGATCATTCAGCTATAGACCTCATGCGCACATTGATCAAATTAGTGGTTTTTCTCTGTATCTTCGGCGGTATCGGAGCTGCAATCTATTTTCCTTCAGCCAAGTACTTGCGCGAGCGCAATAAACCGAAGTATCGCTTGGAACCAGTCGTCGAAGGCGATATCACACTCAATGTAAATGCGACAGGGACCGTCGAGCCAGTGTTACGGGTGACTGTCGGTGCAGTTGTCAGTGGGCCAATCGAGGAACTGTTCGTCGACTTCAACGATCACGTGACCAAGGGACAATTGATGGCCCGCATCGATCCTCGCCTTTTCAAGGCGATGGTGCTGCGTGATGAAGCGATGCTACAAACACGCAAAGCGGAACTGCAGCGGGCAGAAGCGAACTTGCAACAGGCCGTGAACTCAGAGAAACGGGCAGAGACGTTGTTGACCAAGGGAGTCAGCTTGATTTCGGAGTCGGAGTTGGACGTCCTAAAATTCACTCGCTTGGCTGCTGCGGCAGATCTCAGCGTAGCTCAAACCGCGATCCAACAAGCCCAAGCGAATTTGGAAACGTCCCAAGCCAATTTGGAATATACCGAAATTCGTTCGCCTGTAGACGGGATAGTTATTGAACGCAAGATCGATGTCGGGCAAACTTTGGCTGCGCAATTCCAAACACCGGAGCTGTTCATTGTAGCGCCTGAAATGGACCAGCGTATGCACATATATGCATCGGTGGACGAAGCGGATATCGGGCTAATTCGCGACGCGCAGAGCCAGCAGCGGCCAGTCAGCTTTACAGTAGACGCCTATCCCGACCAGGTCTTCGAAGAGGGACGAATACTTGAGGTTCGCTTAAGCAGCAAAGAAGAGCAAAACGTGGTGACTTACCCGGTGGTTGTGGAAACGGCCAACGAAAATACCAGCTTGCTGCCCGGTATGACCGCCAATTTATCATTTCAGATTCAGCGGCTGGACAAGATCGTCAAAATCCCCAATGCCGCACTTCGCTTCTATCCGCCGGATCGAAAACGAGTGCATCCTGATGATCGAGCTATCCTAGATGGTGTTGAGACCGCCAAGAAGGATGCCGCTGGGCGGGATGCGGGATCGCAAAACGCTACCGAGCGAGCGGACCAGCGCAGGAAGGGGAGACTGCGACACGTGTGGGTCCATGACGGTGAATTCTTACGAGCCAGGGCCGTCGAGGCTGGGATTTCCGATAGCCGATACACGCAATTGATTAGTGGCGACATCCATAGTGGAGACCAATTGGTCGTAGGAGAGCAAATCAAGTAGCCTCTGCGCGTTGTCGCGCCTGTTCCTTGAATATCTATGTCCCTTGCCCAGAGGTTCCCGCAAGAAGCCCAGAGTTCCCGCAACAATAAGAAAAGAGGCGGTGGTTAGGTGTGGGAAAAGCTTCATGCTTGTCAATTCCCGTGGAGATGCTCATGGGTAGCAAGATGTTTATCCCACTACCTGAGGTCGGCGAGCACTAGTCAGATACCATTGAGATGCGAGCATCGAGCCAGAACACTTGGTCACCGTATTGACCGTGTTTCCAATCTTCGACCACCAAGGCTACCAATTGCGCGCCGGTAAGGTCAACTTCAATAGGCATACTCGCCATTTCACTTTCGACAGACGGTTCTTGATCGAATCTGAAGAAGTGGTTGATACCGGATTGCTCCGTGCGCTGCACGCCAATATCTATTTCCGTTACCAGTTGACCGTCACGAGCCACAAGTACTTTGCAACGGGCGCTGCCCAAACCGCGGTTCGCAGCTGCTCGGGGCATGGCCAAAGTTAAATCAGCTAGCAAGTGGGCTGGGCGTTTGTCCCAGCGATAGGCTGCTTGCGACAGGCTGTGCATGGCCAATCCGTGGGGAACCAAGCCATCCCTCGTTCGTAGCGGATCCTGCCAGACATCGTGGTCTCGCCCCAACTCCCAAGTAATTAACGTATCGCTAAGATTGCGATAACTGTCGGGCGCCTTAGCACTCAGCATTTGCACTTGCCGAGAAGGACTGGCCAACAAGGTAATGCCCCGAGCGAATTCGGCACCTCGGTTAAGCGAGGTCACCGTTAAGTCTGGCTCCAGTTGGCAGCTCATGCCAGCGTCTGTGCTGGAGACCTGAAAAGCCCGCAGCATGCTCCCGTCGGCCAAGCCGATCAGATGGCGTTGCTGGGAATTATTCAAGGGCCCGAACAGATCTGGGCTAAATACGATTGCTCTGACCTCGTCTAAGACAATCTCAACGGCCCGGCCACCGAAATCAAACTGCAAAACCTTGTTGTTCTGCGATGAAGCAGAATCAAAAAATGAGACTGTGCCGCTGACTTGCCGCCCATCGCGCAGCCAGAGGACATCGCGGCCACCGCTCACCAAAGACATTTCCTGTCGCAATGCAATGGCTTGTGCAAGCGATGCGGGAGGGTCGAATACCAAGCCACGCACGATTGGCAGTTTGATTTCTGGGGTGTGCAGCCACTGGTTGTCCAGATTCACCGAATCAGGTCCCACGTTGATTTCTCCACACAGCCAGCTGCCCCCTTGCAACCACACAGCCTGTTCCGCTGTCCACCCCGTCCATGTGCCCCATCTGACGATGTTCGCGGTCGGCACCGAAATCTCAACCGAGGTTTCGTTTTCCGCCAATTTGGAACTTGCTTTGCGAAATACGCAGCGTTCGGCCTCAACGGACAACAGCGAGACATTCATTTCGATGTCGTCGACGGTATGCAACGCTTGTGCGTACCCAGTGCTGACGCAGGCTGTCAATGCAAGTGCCAGTGCGGAGTACCAGAGTGCGGAGTATCTCAGTGTGGAGTATCTCAGAGCGGAGTATCTCAGAGCGGAGTATCTCAGTGCGGAGTATCTCAGAGCGGAGAACCCCAAAGCAGAGTGCCATCGTGCCCTACTTGGCATATTACCTTGCCAGTGCTTCATGCAATACTCAGAAGCTTCGACGCTTGGGATTTTGGAACTCGTTCAAGATCGTATCCAGTGGACTGCCAGCATTCGTCTCCTGGGCGCGAAAATCGAATTTGCGTACGGCACCCGGATTGTTTGCCGCCACTGCAGTGGGGTACACATCGATTTGCATCGTCACTTGTAATTCTGCAGGCAACAGCAACCACCCCACGCTCTTGGGAACGAAGTTGGTATCCTCGATTGGGTTGGGGCTCTTGCCCGTTCGATCGATGGCGATCGATTGGAGGTGCTCTTCATAAACGCTCAAATCGTAGCGGGTCGACGGTGGCAGTTCGGTAACGAACTCTTGCCGTTCCCATTGGCCGGGAGCAATTTGCAATTCGAATGTTTCTACCAGGCGCGCGCCTGGATCTCGTTCGAGACTCACGACAACCTTGGTGTTTGGCTCAATTCGCACTTGCGTCACGGAATCAGCATCTCGGCGATCACCGATCAGGGTAATTAGCGCGTAACGATGGGAATTGATCAGCTCGACTTGGGCTGGTGGTAGTGCAGCGTTGGGAATGACTTCCTGCCGGACAGTTCGAGTTAAAGGCTGAAACGCAATAACTGGAGGGGGAACTATGGGGACCCACCATTGCGATGCGGTGAAATTGATGGGTTGGAGAGCGATTTGCCCGCCAACCAGCGAGAGACAATGCCCGGGCAGATGCACACTTTCGAACACAAAACGATCGGTGACGCGTGCTCGAAACACGGGTCGCCAAAGTTGTCGAGTGTCTTGACCAATGGGGCTGAGCGCCAGCCCCCCTCCCTGGACGCCAACCGCCAGAACTTGCCCTTGCTCCAGAGCTTCTATGCGAACCAAGTCTCCCACGGAGGGAGCAATCCACCAGTCTATTTCTTGCGAATCGATATTACTGCCAGTGCGAAAAATTTCTCCGCGAAGTCCACCAAGGCGACTATGGGATAAGAGCCATGTTAGGCCGCGCTCGTCGACATTGGCCATGCGCAAACGCTCGGCCGCTGCTGTGGAATATCGGCCAGCTTCCAAAGCAGTGAACAGCTGGCTGTTGGTGGATCCTAGCGTTGACAAATCGTGGGGCGTACCGACCAGCGGTTGCCCCACAGTTGACGGTGGCAACACAGGCCGGTTGTTCGCATGCTGCTGGCCAATGGGGCGAATGGTCATTTGGCTGGTGCGGTAGTTAATTCTGCCACCCGCGATGGTACCTATTTGTAGGTTGCCTGAATTCACAACTGGCCAACGGATGACCTGCGAAGCCTGGCGGCTAAAAAAGCCACGCCACTGACCATCGGGTGAATCGTACGATTGATCACGAAGGTATGTTGTGGTCGAGCCATCGCTGCCCTCGATTCGCAGCAAGGTTGTCTCAAGTACAGCGCGGGACGAAGTGCGGGCCGCTGGCGCAACCAACTCGAATTCTTGTTGGGCTTCAGCGTGCGCTGAAAATACGATCAGGCAAGCAAGCAAACCTGAACAAAAGTGCTGCATGCCAAGAAGTGTCGTATTGCGACCAATCATGTTCAATTCTTCCGAAAAAGTAAATCAATGTGACCACTCGATCCCAGGCAGACCATGGAACCAGATAAAAAAACTTGATGCTGGCGACTGACCACTCCAACTCGGCGCGGTCCCAATACTGAATCGATTGCCAAATACCTTTTAAGAGTGGACATCGAATTGAATTATCATCGCTGAAAAATGGGAAGCACTGTGCGCGGCATGTTGAGAATCAGACACGCCATGGCGGTAGCGTACTCAACGCTCTTTAAGTCGAACCAAACCCCCTGTTGATTTCGCTGCGACAGTACTGACTTCTTCAAATAACCGTACCAAGTTTGCCAACGCTGGCCACCATGGTGCCTAAATGCCTGTGCCGAATAGTAATGAGCGTAAAAAAAGAAATTATCGGCTTCCACTGTGCGGTTGGCGGCCATATTCGCTTCCAAATACTCGAAAGCCAGATCGATTTCCTTGCCCTGATAGATACCGGCGTTATAAAGCGCAACAATAGCGGCAGCGGTCAGCGCGAAGCGACTGGGGTCTCCCGTGATCTGGTACATGAAACCGCCGTCTGGATTTTGACTCTTGCGGACGTATTCAACCGCCCGATCAATGGTTTCCTTTGGCACGCCGATCCCGGCATTCCGCGCAGCTCTCAGAGCCATGAGTTGGCTGACGGTTACGGAAAGGTCTGCGTCGTCACTGGCGGGATGGTATCTCCAGCCACCAGTCCGCTCGTTCTGTGAACGAACAATCAGTTTCACCGCAGCAGACAGTTTATCACGAATCCCGTTGTCGGTTGTTGCGCCGTACAATTCCGCCAAGAACAGCGTACCAAATCCATGGTCGTACATGGGACCGTGGCTCGTCTCTTTGGCCGACAGGAAACCGCTGGCCTGTACCTTTGACAGCACATAATCTCCTGTGCGGAGCAGCGCAGTCCCAGCTGTTCCATATCCATATCTTACGCCGCGGCTCAACCAAGCGAGCCCTACTAGCGAACAAATGCCGACCCAACGCCCGTGCTCGGAAGAACGAAAGGTGCCATCAGGATTCTGTCTGGCAATCAACAGATCCAGCCCTGTGCAAATCGCTTCGTCGGTTTGTTTGTCATAGAATTCGTCCAGATCGGCACGCCGATCAAAATGAGTCTCAGCAAAACATTCTGCTTGAGGGCTGATGGCAAGGCTTAGGCCAACAGCTATGGCTTGCCGTCGTCTAATGGCTGCCATGGATTCAAGACGTTCAATTGAATTGGAGATTTTCGAAGACCTATTCATTGAGCAAAGCCTGGAAATAGGCCTCGATCTGCTTGCGATAGCTAGGCAAGAACTGTTCCACCATCCGCGATTGCATCTGTCGCCTCACTCGTTGCGGCAGCTGACCCCAAACGCTCTGTTGCAATGCTCGAGGGTCCAGACCGACATCAAAGCCATCCTGGGAGTTTGCACCTAACTGCGATTGACTGCTTGTTGCGCCCCCTGTCCCAGGATCGGAGGGCTGGCCCTCATCCTCTTGCTTGGCAGACCCTTGATTGGCCGCAGTTTCCTGGCTGGCAGGTCGAGAATTCTGCTGTCTGGCTGATTTCTGCTGGCTAGTTCTCGAGTTTTGGGAATCGCGGGAAGAGGAACTCAACTGCTCGATCAGCGTGTCCAGTTGATCCACAATTTGCTGTTGCAGTGCCAGAGACTTGTCTGAAGTTTCCAATCGCATCGCTTTTGCGGCAGACTGCATGTCCTGGCGAATTGCATAAAGCGGGTTCGCCGCCTCGCTCGTTCCAGGTGATTCTTGTAACTCTTCGGCTTTCTCCTGGGCAACTTGGTTGGAATTTTCGTCAGCCCCTCTAGCTGAACCCGATGGGTTCAGCAGGTCAAGCAGATTGCGTTGCAGCTCAGCTTCCCCGCTTGACGATTGCGTTGCCTGAGGGCTTGGCGACTGTGCGCGTGCGTCCACTAGAGTCAAACAAAAAACGCTGAACAATACGCAGTAAGGCAAGATGTTAGTGGGTTGGGGCACTGCTATTTCCAAACGCAAAAAAAATGTCCTGCCGATCAATGTCCTGCCACTCAATGGCCTGCCGGTCACAGCGGAACAGGCCCTACTCTGCCATGAACTCTTGCAACTGTTGCAGTTGCTTTTCCAAAGCTTCTTGTTCGCCGACCAGCTCGCCAAGTCGAGCCATTCTAAGTCGATCGTCTGCTAGCTCATTCACTTTCCGAGTTTGTTGTAGCAGATCCTCCTGCAATGCACGAATCAGCCGCAAACCAGCCAGCGGTGGCACGCGGCGAGCGTCGCTATCGTTTTCCGCAGAGCCCTGTTCTTCAGAGCTAGGGTCTTTCTGTTTGGCTTCATCGGCCACCGCAGCCAGAGCCGCAGACGTCAATTGTAGCTTTCTCAAGGCATCGCTGGCTGATTGCAGCGCCTCGGGCTGGATCCGCATCTTGCGAACAGCAGCAGCGGACCGTGCCATATGCTGTTCGATTTGTTGTAACATCCATTGGAACGTGGGCAAAGGTCCGGAATTTTCACGGGCCAGCTGGACACCTTGTCGAATTCGGTCCTGCTCAGTCGCAATGCTGGCGGCTTCGAAATTATGCTGAATCACGTCGTCAGGCTGCGACAAATGATCGACGATGCCTGCCTGCAACGCGGCCAGACGATCGAGATCAGCTGCCAACTGGAATACCAATTGCATTTGCGCTTCGCGTTCGATGCGCTCAGCACGAGCTGACAGGCGTCGGGCAGCGGATTCCAGTAGCGCGGCTGCTGCGGCCGCATCGTCGACCGCAGAATTGATCTGGCTAGCGTCAACGTGCGAAATGCGTTCCTGTAGTTCGATTGCTTGGCTGAGTGCGTTTGACGCTTCGGCGGCGGCCGATGCTTCCAAGCTCTCCGCCTCGCTTGCGGTTCGCTCTCTCAGCTCTGCTTGCGCCTTCAACAATTGCCGCCAAGAACGGTCAAGCATGCTATCAGCTGCTTGTCCGAGTGCATCCATTTGTTCTGCGAGTTCGGCTTGTTGCTCGGCGATTTGCGATAGATTTTGACTGGCGGCAAGCGTGCGACTGGCGTGACTTTCCAAGCTGCGCGCCGCGCTGGCGACACCCGTTTGGCCAAGCTGCAAGAGAGCTTCTTCCAAAGAGCTTACGACATCTTGTTGCATCATGACCGCCATGGAGAAACGCTCCGCTCCCAACTGCTGTGCCGCTTCACGCATTTTCTGGCTAGTTTGTGCATCCGACAATGACTGCACCGCCTTGCCAAATTGTTCGCCGGTCACGCTACTATCGTCAGCTTCGGCAGTTTGTGCGCGATGCGTTAAGTTGTCGAGTTGTCGGGCCAGTTCGAGCTGGCTTGCCCTCAGCTGGTCCATCTGCACTTCGATGCGAGCTTGCTCGCGGGTTGCCAAGCTTTCCAATTGCAGCGAGTCAGTTTCTGATTGCAACAACCGTTGCTGATTCAACAGACCAGCTAGTTCACTCTTGAGTTGTTGCCAGGACTCTTCCTTGGACAGCAAATCCAGAATTTGCAATAAGGCCGTCAGGGCTGTGTCTTGGGCGGCAGCAGCTGCGTCTGCTAGCGAACCAAGTTGTTCAGCCGAGACCGTGCCAGCTCGCAGTCGCCGCGCAGCCTGCGCCGCTTCGGTCGTCAACGTTAGCGCTGTTTGCATTTCAGCGGCTGTCAGCTGCTCCGTTCGACTAGCAAGTAACGCAAGCTCGCGACCCAAATCCGATAGTTCCAGTTGATTGCGCAAAAGCTGACTTTGCGATGCGCGCAGTTGGGCAAGAAAACTGGCTTCATCATCACTACTCAGCTGCCGGAAAATGGAAATCTGAATTTGTTCAGCGGTTGCCAGAGCGTCTGCGTCTTGTGGCTGCGGTTCCTCTGCGGCAAGTCGGACGGCTAAACGATGGGTCAGTTGCTGGTTGTTACGTTGCGCCTCGATAAGAGATCGCAACTGGGCCAGCAACTGGGCAAGTCTCAGCCGAAGGGACGCGGCAATTTCTTGGGGGGAGCGGATAACTAATTGATGCACCTGACTCTTTGACGATTGCCCGCGACTGTCGATTGCCTCCAACCAAAGTGTCAGGGGATGTCCATTTTGAACATCACTCAGTTGATCGACAGAAACGAAGTCATCAATCGCCAACTCAGTCGGCGGAAGACGCGCGCTGTCCAGGAACAACAATTCGCTCACTCGCGTTTCCGACGTAGTGTCGTTCTTCAGGTAGGCCTTGACTTCGGCCAGCCCCAAATCGTCCGTGGCCGTGCCAACCAAGGGAATCGTCGCGTTGCTGGCGGCAAGTTCCATTTCCAATGGCCGCAAGGTGATGGAAGGGGGAGCGTCGTCCTGGACTGTTACAGACCACAGGTCCGGCAAGCGGACGTTGATGCCAGTCTCCGTCGTTACTTCGAAAAACCAATTGGCCGACTCTCGCAATTGCCCCCCGTCCGCAGCGTCGCTGCCCAAACGAAAAGACATCTTGTCTGCCGCCAAATGGCACTGCCAAACGTCAGCCACGACTTGTTGTGAGGTGGACAAAGTGCCGCTCAGAATCATCCTGATCGACTTCAGCGGCTCATCGAATTGGCCGGTCAATTCGACTCGACTACCGCTGAGTACGGTAATGCGTCGTCCTACTAAAATAAAGGACTGGCGCCGGGAGTAGTCAGGAGGTTCAACTTGGAATTTGTATTGCGAGATGTCAGGTGGCGGCACGACTTGGATCGATTGCCAAGGCATCGCATAGTCATCGCCTCCAATAGCTCGTAAAGAGACGCTGCGATCAAGTTTGGGTAGATTGGCAATGGCCAATTCCCCCACGATCTTTGTACGAATGGTTCGCACTTCGGTTCGATCGTCTCCCCGACCATCGCGATCGACAAACTGAATTTGCAAGTCGACGTCGGCCGGAAGAGGAGGTCTGGCATCGATGATCTCAATTTGCAACTCTGCCCCAATAGCTGCTGCCGTCGGCAGATTGACGAATTGCAGTACGTCGGCACGCGGCCACGGTCGATCGGACCAAGGCATCATCAGTCGCAACAAGGCGGTACGAGTTTCTGCTGGTCGCACGGCTGCCAGCGATATCAGGAACGTGAAAACGACCAGCATTAAAGTCAACGAGCGCCACCAGCGTCGTTTGTCAACGTAGCTTTGCCAAGCCGGAAGATTATGCGTTGAGCCCCATTCTTGGAGATAAGCCTCTCGAAATGCGACGCTGCCGTACCGCTGATCAGTGGGGGACAGCTGGGCCAACTCGACAGCCGAAGTCAACCCATGGCACTGATCGGGACTAAACCGCTCGATCCACTTGGCAAATTCCAAGAGAGAAGGCGGTTGTTTCCAAGCAGGAACGAGAAAACGACTGCCCAACCAACCTGAAACGAGCAGCAAAGCTATGCATGCCAAGAAGCGAAGGCCAGTTATTTCGTGTCGCGCTGAAATATCCACCAGCAACAGTGCCACTGCCAATGCTCCGGTTCCCGACAGCCAGAGCGCAGCAGCTCGCCAGCGGTAAAGCCGCACGGCCTCAATTGACAACTTGCCGAGTCCCTCTAGCAGCTCGGTGCGGAGCGCATCGGTCGAAGGCTGGCTTGGCGGATTCATCGCTGGTCGCCTGAAGGAATTAAGCGGTTCATTGAGACTGGCGTAGTTAACGATTTCGTCATAGGTAAGCACCAACACAAGTTTTCTGATAATTGGACAAACATGGCTAATTATGCGGAAAAACGACACTTCTCGCTAATCGCCAC
>JAGQPR010000092.1 GCA_020426625.1 Planctomycetales bacterium | reverse complement strand
TTCCCCTATCTTGCGGGTGGAGGTCGTGTTTTTTGTTTGAGACCAGCCTTTTGACGAACGGCGAACTGGGTTTCGCGAATTTTTGCTACGGCAGCCAGCGGAGCAAACGATTTAGGACGCCAATTGCGGCGGCAGGGCGCCTCTTTGACGAAATACTAACCACTTTTGATCCATTTTGGGGAGCGTAAAGATGTCGGAAATGGTTCCGATGACTCGAGACAAATACAACAGCTTGCGGGCGGAAGTGGATCATCTAGAAAATGTCGAAATGCCTGCAATCGCTGAGAAAATTGCGGAAGCTCGCGCTGAAGGCGATTTGAAAGAAAACGCGGAGTACCATGCTCAGCGTGAAAACCAGGGGATGCTGCAAGCCAAAATCAATCAAAAAAAGGCGATGATTAGCAACGCCTTCATCATCGACCCCAGCAAACTGTCCAAGGACGAGGTAAGCCTGCTGTCGACGGTCACTGTCAAGGATCTTGACTACGATGACGAAGAGGAATTTACCATGGTTGGCGCTGGCGACGAGGACTACGATCAAGGCAAGATTCTCTCGACCAGCCCCATTGGCGCCGCGTTGATGGGCAAGAAGGTCGGCGATAAGATTGAGGTTAGCGTGCCCAAGGGCAAACTGCGATTTGAAATTCTTGCGATCGAATACCGCTAGCCCATGAACAATGATGCCCCAGAGTCCACGCAGCGAGAGCCTTCGCTCGGTCCAGCCTGCTTGGTACTTGTAATTCTGGCACTGGCGGTGTTTTGCGCTGTCTGCGGATTTGGGAGCTGGTTCATGTTCAGCGATCAATATCCGTTTGCCGAAAAGGGAATTTCTCAGCAGTTGATTCCCTGGGTGCAGTCAAGTCAACTGAGCCCGGGAGACAAAGCTTCCATTGCTGGTCAGCTGAACCAGTTGTTGCCACTGATTCGTGAACGCAGAATCGACAAGAGACAGTTGCTGCGCTTGCGAAATTGTCTACAGGACAATCCGGTGCTTTTATGGGGTGGGGTGCAATCCATCGTTGCTCAATCAAAAGATGTCGGATTGTCGGAAACCGAAATCGAGGCCGTGCAGCGTATCAGTGAGCGTCTTATGCGGATGGCAACCGATCGAGTCCTCAGTCGTAATGATCTGGAATTCACCATTCAAAAGTGTGCGGTTGTGCTGCCGGATCAGTTAGGCCTGGAAGTTCAACAAGACCTTACCGCTGACCAAATTCGTCAGTTCATGCAACGCGGCGAACAACTGACCAACGAAAACAACGTGCCCAACGAACCATACAGCAAGTCGCCCGGAGAGGCATTTGCAATGCTAATCAAAGCTGCCCTGGATGACCCCAAAGATCAGCCGTAAGGCGAGTTGAATTCCCTGGTAAAACTGCACGGCTGGTTTTCCAACAACGATGGAATCAAGAGATGGCATTCCTGACAGCGATTAGCGGAACCAGCTTCGGCAGGCGATTTGATATCGACCAGCCAGAGATCATCTTGGGACGTCATCCCGAATGCGATGTGACAATCGATGTCGGCGCCGTTAGCCGCCAACATGCAAAGATCAAACGCAAGGGCGATGACTATTATCTGGAAGACTTGCGCAGCCGTAACGGGACTTTCCTAAATGGGCAGCTCACCACCAGCCCAACGCTGCTCAGCGACGGTGATTTGATCAGAATCTGCGACGTGGAATACTCGTATCACGATGATCGCCAACCCGGCTTTTTACCTGATCGATCCACTGCAGCGGGCGACGGTTCCTCGTTTGGCGTAGTTTTTGTCGATGACAACGGCCACAGCGATTCGGCCAGGGCAGTCAGCAGTAAACTAGACATCCGTGGGAGCCAGCATGGGTCGCAGTTGACGACGACAGCCGAGACGCGTTTGAAAGCCGTACTGGAAATCGCGCAGAATCTCGGGCGCACGATTCTATTGGACGACGTCCTGCCCAAGGTCTTGAGCAGCTTGTTCAAGATCTTTCTACAAGCAGATCGAGCCTTTATCGTTCTGAGCGAAGGTGACGAACTAGCTGCCAGATGGATCAAGACTAGAAAGGAAGAGCACGAAGAAACCTTTCGCATAAGCCGCACGGTGATACGGGAGGTGATGCAGTCCAAACAGGCAATCATTTCGCTGGATGCAACTAGCGATGAACGATTCGAAATGGCCAACAGCATCTCCGATTTCCGAATTCGTTCGATGATCGTAGCTCCATTGCTGGACAGCGAGGGCAATGCACTCGGTGCCATTCAAATGGATACGCTTGATTCAAAACGCCGTTTCGAACCAGGCGATTTGGAGGTTCTCGCAGGTGTGGCCATGCAAGCCGGAGTGGCCATCGAAAACGCCCAGTTGCATGAGCGGCTGGTACATCAACAGCGGGTCGAACATGATCTGATGTTAGCGCATCGCGTGCAGAAAGCATTCTTGCCAGTCAGGCCTTGGATCGTGGAAGGATATTCGTTTTATCACTTCTATGATCCAGCCGAACACGTTGGCGGTGACTACTTTGATTATATCGGGCTTGCTGACGGTCGATTGGCGGTTGTGACTGCAGACGTTTCAGGGCATGGTGTGGCGGCAGCTATGTTGATGGCCAAGTTGTCCGCAGAAACTCGCTTTTTGCTCGCTAGCCATTCTGATCCAGCCCTAGCAATTACCCGACTGAACAGCCGCCTGCATGTTTTGAATGTTGACATGTTCATCACGATGCTGTGCCTGGTAATTGAACCAACCACTGGAAAAGTTGAAATCGTCAACGCGGGGCACATGCGACCACTGTGGCTGCGAAGAGACGGTTCGGTTGAACAACCTGGCGACAATGCAGTAGGCGTTCCGATTGGCGTTATCGACGACTTCGAGTACGAACTTGCCTCTTTGCAACTGGCGGAAGGCGAACGGTTAGTGCTGTACACAGACGGGATTAATGAGACGCCTGACCCGGACGGAAATCTATTTGGCATCGATCGTTTGATCAACTACGTGCGCGGGCGATCCGGTAAACTGGATACACTTGGAGCAGATATTGTTAACGAAGTGCTGACCTTTGCTGGCGGTAAGGAACAGGTTGACGACATGTGTTTGGTAGTTGTCTCACGCCTAGACCGAGAAATTGCTCGCGTGGATCAAACGATCTGACCAAGCCTGGAAGTCAGGTGAGCAATAGTCGTACTTCTTCTCGTTGAATTGTTGGGGATATTAGCTAATGGATCGTGTTTGCCGTTGGGGGATTCTGGGCACAGCAGGAATCGCCAGAAAAAACTGGAAAGCAATTAAGCTGAGTGGTAACTCCCGTGTGGCAGCGGTCGCCAGTCGACGGGCCGGGGCTGCAGAACAGTTTATCGACGAGTGCTCATCACAAGTTCCTGTGACGGACCGACCTGCTGCGGTTTCATCGTATGAGGCGCTGCTCGGTAGAGATGATATCGATGCGGTATACATTCCGTTGCCCACTGCTTTGCGGCATGAATGGGTGATTCGAGCTGCCGAAGCTGGCAAGCATGTCATCGGTGAAAAGCCAGCCGCGCTCAACGCAAGTCAAGTTCGTGAAATGCTGCAAGCTTGCCAGGAACATCAAGTCCAATACATGGATGGTGTCATGTTCATGCATAGCGGCCGCATGCCGATCGTCCGCCAGCTGCTGGACGATGGTGATTCGTTAGGACAACTGCGCCGCCTGTATGGGCAGTTCTCTTTCGCGGGCGATGAAGAATTTGGTCGGGCAAATATCCGTACTGATAGTCGACTAGAGCCTCATGGTTGCCTGGGAGATCTCGGTTGGTACCTGATTCGATACTTTTTGTGGGTCATGAACGGTCAGCTGCCGACCCATGTCCAGGGGCGAAGCTTGTCGCAGCTGCAGGGAAACGAAAGTCCTCATCCAGTGCCAGGCGAATTCGCGGCCGATTTGTACTTTGACAACGGTGTCTCCGCTGGATTTTATTGTTCCTTCCGAACCGAGAATCAGCAGTGGATTCACGCCAGTGGTTCAAGGGGAAATTTGCGGATCCACGATTTTGTCCTGCCCTATCACGGTAGCAGTATCGAAGCTTTCGTCACCCAAGACGCATTTGTGATCGACAACTGTGAATTTCATATGGAACACCACGAGACGCGGCATGCCATTCGCGAACGCGATGCGGGCGCAGCGAGCGCCCAGGAGGTTTGCATGATTCGCAACTTTGCGAATCAAGTGTTGAGCAACCATATTGACCGGACTTGGCCGGATTGGACCCTGAAAACACAGGTCGTTCTAGACGCGTGCTTTCAGTCGGCAGCCGACGATGGCGCAGCCGTCACCGTCCAGCTTTAGAGCACTGCATCCAGGGGCACCTCACGGCTCGTTAAGCTGCCTGGCGATCGTTTCCTTGGTTTTCTGTGGTCGATCGACGCCGTGAAGCCCGCCTGTAGAGCTCGAAGATCGTGGCGATCAAACTGACTCGAGTCGTTTCATGGTACAACGAGTCTGCTGGCAAGCCAGCTGCCAAACGTCGATGTGCAATGCCCAAGTTGTGATACGGTAGGCGAGGAAAAAGGTGATGGATCGCGTGGTAACGCGTACCCGTTGGTCCCCACAACTCGGTAAACCAAGGACGATATGGATAGTTGACACTGTCGAGCAACTGCTCTTCGAAACTCAATTCTCGCCCGTCGCCCGTCCAACGATGAGCACCCAGGGTCCTAATGTTGTTGGTTAGAATCAAGGTAACGCTAATCAAGTACGCGTGAACAAGAAAACCGTCGATTAACTGGCCACTTGCAATCGGTGCTCGCAATACCAAAACGATGCACCAGAGAAAGCACGCGACCTCTTGCATCCGCATGATCCGAGCCGCCTTGGGACCGAAATCGCCGCGCAGATAAAATATGTCGATGATCATGCTGCTGGCGTGCTTCTCCATCCATGGCCTGAAGCTCGGCGCGATCCACGACAATGGAGTCATGATTGCAAAACGAATGAAGGCCGCGAAGGGAACGACAAAGGCTGCGGCAATGAAAAGGGCGATGTTAGCAGGGTGACGATGGCTTAAGTCCAAATATTCACCGTCGCGATCGGTACCGTAATGCTTCCGCCGGTGATGATCAACGTGGGGGTAATAGAGGAATGAGGGAATCAGGAATGGAATTCCACACAGCAAGTTCCAGAAGATGCGAAATCCTCGGTACTCATCAGCGGGCAAGTGAATTAGTTCATGGATGAACATCGCTGCCCGCATGTAAAGCGTTGCCGTCAATCCGAACAGACAAACTCTTGTGCCCCATAAAACGGCTGGCGAGTCGCCCACATAATGTGCAGCGTTCAACAGGAAGTGAAAGGCCGCATGACCAATCAGTATGGTTGCAGTAAAATCCACCCAGTAGATAAGCGGATTAGGCCGCGAAAGATCTTTCACCAGGCTCTTAGCTTCTCGAATAGAGAATCGACTGTTCAACGTGTTCGAGGCGTTCATTGGCACAACTTTCGCGTTGCAATAACAGGAATTCCATTGGACTTAATGAACTTTCGGCACACCACGTGTTTGTTCCCCGTGATAGGCCATTCGCACCACAAGGCCGTTGCATCCGCTGCGACCGTAATAACCGCTAGAGTAATCTAAATCGACCAAGAAGATTACGGCGGTCCACCACTCCATTGGCCCTACGACTGCACTAACCCGCAAATGCACTATCAGTCAACCAAGAGGTTTGAGGGCATTCCCCCCCTAAAAATATTCTAAATTCACCGCTGGAAACGACAATCATGGCAAAACAGACTCTTTCCGAACTAGCCACTGCTCGCTGCTTGCCCTGCGAAGGAGGCGTCCCGCCAAGCAGTTTGTCGGAAGCCACCGAGTACCTGAAATTTCTGCCCGATTGGCAACTCACTGATGATGGCAAGAGCATCTTCGCCAAGCCAAAATCTGACGATTTCCTTGGAGCAATAAAGATACTGAATGTCGTGGCTGAAATTGCTGAGGAAGAACAGCATCACCCCGATTTTCACTTAACCGGTTATCGCAATCTGAAGATTGTCCTCACGACCCATGCTATCGGGGGGCTAAGCGAAAATGATTTCATCCTTGCCGCCAAGATATCTTCTGCACTTCAGGCTTTGCGGTCATGAGTCGAGTGGCAGTCCTGGGAGGGGGAATAAGTGGTTTGGCTGCCGCGGTTTATCTACTGCAGGGGCGTGAACCTGTTGAAGTGCAGGTGTTTGATAGGGACTGCCGTCTCGGGGGGGTACTGGAAACCGTTCGTGTTGGGCCCTATCTCGTTGAGAAAAGCGCTGACAATTTTGCCACGTTGATACCAGATGCTTTGGAACTGTCGCGCCTGTGTGGGGTGGACGAACAACTGGTGCAACCACGACAGCAGGGGCGGCAAGCGTTCGTCCTGTGTCGCGGCAAGCTTCAGCCGATTCCGCTTGGTTTTAGTTTGATGCAACCGACACGGGTAGCATCGATTCTGACTACTCCCACGCTCTCGGTAGCTGGCAAACTTCGCTTGTTGAGTGAGTACTTTGTGCAAGCCCGCACAAGCTGCGAAGATGAATCGCTGCAGTCTTTCGCTACTCGCAGGCTAGGTCGCGAAGCCTATGAGAACCTGGTGGAACCCATTGTTAGTGGCATATTCACGGCAGACCCGACAACGCTGAGTATGGAAGCGACCATGCCTCAATTCCTGGAAATGGAGCGTCACAGCGGCGGGCTCATCCGTGGGCATTTGCAGGCTCGGCGGCGTGATGCTGCCACAGCGGCTAGAAAGGCCAGTGGTGCTCGCTATGATCAGTTTCGCGCACCGGTGGATGGTATGAGTTCCTGGGTTAAGGCGATCGCCGCTCACTTGCCTGGTGATGTCTTGCGTCTGGGAACTGAAGTGCAGCGAATTGTTCCTGCCAGTTCTGGTGACTCGTTTGGTTGGCAAGTCGTTACCAGCAATTCTGAAGAGTTGTTTGACGCCGTGGTCTGCGCCTTGCCAGCAGCCCCTGCCGCTGCAGTATTGAAAGCTGCCTTGCCAACAGCTGCCGACATCTTGGAAAGGATCCCGTATGCCTCAAGTGCGGTGGCAGCCATGGCGGTAAACCGCCGCGACCTTTCGGGGCGAATCGACGGATTCGGGATGATTTCACCTAGTAAAGAAGGTCGGGCCGCGTTGGCAATTAGCTATACCAGCAACAAATACGCTGGTCGCGCCCCAGACGATGAAATCCTGCTGCGGATTTTTCTTGGCGGGGCCATGCAGCCGGAAATCCTAAAAAACACCGATGATTTCTTGATGGATGTGGCGACGGCTGAGGTGCGCGGCATTCTGGGCTGGAGTGGGAGCCAAGCGAATTGGTCGCAGATCATCCGCTGG
This sequence comes from Planctomycetales bacterium, assembly GCA_020426625.1. Lineage (GTDB taxonomy): Bacteria > Planctomycetota > Planctomycetia > Pirellulales > Pirellulaceae > Aureliella. Next base: position 13,320 of record JAGQPR010000092.1, on the reverse strand, counting down.
AACAACGCGATGCCCCAATATTTGGTGGGGCATGTCCAACGCATTGAGCAGCTGGAAAAAACACTGCTTCAGTTTCCGACGCTCCGGTTGTGCGGCGCGGCATATCGCGGAGTTGGCATTCCGCAGTGCGTCCGATCTGGCCGTCAAGCTGCCGAGCAAATACGACAAGTATTATTTGGGAGCTGAGGAAAAAAGCAAACACATTGGCTACGCGAGTATCGTGTCTCCCGCCTCGGCTTCGAAGCTCAGGTGCTTGCGCCATTTACGGTCATCGGTATCCGGAAAATCTGTCCGCATGTGCACACCTCGCGATTCGGTGCGAGCCAAAGCCGCTTCAGCCACCAAATGCGCAACGGTCAACAGGTTCTGCAATTCCCATCCTTCGGCGTTGTCGAAGACATGCGGCAAGACATACTTTGAGAAACCTTGGATTTGCTGCAGTGCCTCGGTCAGCTGGTCCGCACGCCGTTGAACGCCCACCAGTCGCCACATCAGGCTCTGCACCGAGTTGCGAATATCGGCCAAATCCAGCGGTTCGCTAATCCGCCGCGACCTGCGGTTGAAGATCGACATCGCGCGAAACTCGTCTGGCATCGCAGCGGCCTTAAGGCTTGCTAGCTCACCGGCTCGCGCGCCAAATACCAGTCCTTCCAATAAGCTGTTTGATGCCAAACGATTTGCACCATGCAACCCCGAACTGGTAACTTCGCCAGCAGCCCACAAGCCGTCGACGCTAGTGCGACCGTCTTGATCCACTTCAACGCCTCCCACCATGTAGTGCGCTCCCGGGCGAACGGGAATGGGGTCGCTTGAAGCATCCAACCCAAACTTGATGCAAGCGGCAGTGAATCCAGGAAATTCGTGGTGCACGCGTTGAGCATCCAGGTGTCGCAAAGAGAGGTAGACACAGGGGTGCTGGGTCTTGGCCATTTGTTTGACGATTGACTGGCTGACCACATCGCGAGGAGCAAGTTCCAGTCGCGCGTCGTAGTCGCTCATGAAGCGGTAGTCGTTGCAATCGACCAGGTGCGCGCCAGCGCCGCGAACAGCCTCAGTCACCAGCGTTCGCGAACTGCCAGCGATGTACAATACGGTTGGATGAAACTGCATGAACTCCATATCTCGCAAGCGAGCACCCGCCCGATATGCCAAGGCGTGCCCGTCTCCGGTGGCCACGCGCGGGTTGGTAGTTTCGCGATAAAGCTGACCACAGCCACCGGTGCAAATAATAGTTTGCTTGGACCAAACAAGCATGGGTGGATCAGTGTCGCGAGAAATGATTGCTCCCAAACACTTGCCCTGGGCGGTCAGAAGATCGACGGTAAAGGCCTGTTCCCAGATCTGAATATTGGGGTTCTCCTTGGTGCGTTGAATGACCGCACGCATCACTTCCTTGCCAGTGGCATCACCCAAGGCGTGAATGATTCTCTTCTGGCTATGGCCTCCTTCGCGACCGAGCACCAATTGTCCATCGCTTTGGTCGAAATTCGTTCCCCAGCGAATCAGTTCTTCAACGCGCCGCGGTGCTTCCCTGACGACCATGTCAACCACGTCCTCGTGACATAGATTGCCTCCGGCGGCGAGTGTATCTTCCACGTGATTTTCGAATCTGTCTTCCGGATCCCAGACGCTGGCGATTCCTCCCTGGGCATAATTGCTGCTACTTTCCTGGAGCCGATCTTTGGTGACGACAATGGCTCGGATATTTTCACCCAGGGCGTTGGCGGCGCGCAGGCCGGCCAACCCACCGCCGATAATCAACACATCGGTGAAAACGTGCAGCTGGCTTTTGGGGTGAAAGTCAACGAGATACCTGGGGGTGTCCACTCCCTTCGCTCCCTTGAGAAGCTCACCGGCTGGAATGCTACTGGTCATTTCGCCGCCTTAAATGGGTACTTTCGTGCAGGGCAATCGTCGAACGCCATGCAGGCAGTCGCACCGTCGCTCGCGAAGCTTGCACAGCATATCTTTTGTCGCGGGGCCAGGGTAGTCATAATATACGTTTCCAGCAGCTGACAAACGGTGGCCCCGCCACCATAAGACCTTTCAGAGTAGTTCATGTCATGAATATGATCCCGCAGCAAACGAATCAAGCCCGCCGCTGGTTTCTTTCCCAGTGCGGAATTGGTTTGGGTTCAGCCGCGCTGTGGGAATTGATGTCCTCAGGCGTGGCTGCACAAGCGACAGTGGAGCAATCCGCGGCGGTGAATGCACCGTTGGCTCCACAAAAACCTCATTTTGCTGGTAAGGCCAAGGCAGTAATCCACTTGTTTATGTGTGGTGCGCCAAGCCAATTGGAATTATTTGACGAAAAACCACTGCTGGCCAAACATGAAGGCCAGCCGCTGCCGCCTTCCATCATTGGCGACCAGCGCTATGCTTTCATACAACCTGATGCAGCTGTCCTGGGGCCACAATATCGATTCGCTCGACATGGACAAAGTGGCGCAGAGATTTCCGAAGCGATGCCACACCTGGCGAGAATCGCAGACAAACTATGCTTTGTTAAATCGACGCATACTGATCAATTCAACCATGCTCCAGCGCAACTGTTTGTCAATTCAGGGTTTTCGCAGCCTGGGCGTCCCTGTTTGGGTGCATGGGCTATTTACGGCCTTGGCGCCGAAACCCGCAACCTGCCCGCGTTCGTCGTGATGAGCACTGGTGCTGGCCTAAGCGGTGGGGCGGCGCTCTGGTCCAGCGGTTTCTTACCGACACTATACACGGGTGTGCAATTTCGCAGCCAAGGTGATCCGATCTTGAACTTGAACAATCCTGCTGGCGTTAGCGACCAGCTGCAGCAGGATACCTATCGACTCATCGGAAACCTAAACCGCTCTAGATTGAATGTCGTTCACGACCCCGAGATCGCGACCCGCATAGCCAATTTTGAGATGGCAGCTAGACTGCAAACTTCTGCGCCTGAGCTTCTGGATTTCAACCAAGAAACACAGCAAACTTTGGACCGATATGGTTGCCAGCCCGAAAAACCGTCATACGCCAGGTCCTGTCTGCTGGCGCGACGAATGATTGAGCGAGGCGTTCGCTTCGTGAATATTTTTCACAGCGGCTGGGATGCCCACAGCGATGTTGTGGGGAACGTGCGTAAGAATTGTGCTGATACTGATCGAGCTTCTGCCGCGCTGGTTGAGGATCTTGCCGCACGCGGTTTGCTCGACGAAACGCTGGTTATCTGGGGCGGAGAATTCGGCCGCACACCCATGGTTGAATCCAATCCGGCGTTGGGGCGCAAGCTGGGAAGAGATCACCACCCGCAGGCATTTACCATGTGGCTGGCTGGTGGTGGAATCAAGCCGGGTGTCACACTAGGCGCTACCGACGATTTTGGTTTTCACGTCACCGAAGCCCCGGTGCATGTCCATGATTTGCAAGCAACTTGGTTGCATTGCCTCGGCTTTGATCATGAACGACTTACGTTCCATCATGCAGGACGCGATTTCAGACTGACCGATGTTCACGGTCGCGTGGTGCATGAAATTTTGGCGTAGCTGCCTCAAAGCCACGTATGCAAACAGGACTAGAAGGACGCTCGCTCTTCATGCAGCCGAAAAACTTCGTCAAGTATCAAGTTTTCCAGCTCGACGTCGTTCAATAGTAGTTCTTCGGGCAGATGGAATTTTTCCATGCTGCGGCTAATCGGGTTCATTTCTTCCGACAGCCAATCGGACAAAGCCGATGTGGAATTCAGCAATTGGCCCTCGGGCGCTTGAGTGTTTAAGCCATGGAAGCCATCCGTCGGAGCGTGTTCCAGTCGCTCGCGAACGTTTAGGGTCGGCAGCTGCTCGGTAGAAATGCTTGTCGCGGCTGGCATAACCGGATCGGTGCGGCCCGCCAGCTCTTGGGGGGAAGTCCCGCTTTCATACGTGGCTGTTGAAACGGCATTGGTGACCGGAGCGCTTGCTGGTCCCCAATTCGCCCTGACAACATTTTCCGTGGATACGGCGTGGCCGCCGACGAATGTTTCGATGTTTTGGAAGCCACGCGCTTCACGATTGTAATCGCCCTCGCGAAAGCCGACGTAATCGCTGCCACGCTGCCAACTGGTTTGTTGGCTTGATCCATAGAGTGTTGCCAAGTCTGTGCCACCCGCGTTGGAATACGCTTGGACTTGTTCAAACCCTCGTGTGAAGCTTGAAAAGCCAGGTCCGACAATCGACGCTGAGGCACCGCTGGTCGTGAATCGATCGTCGGCAGCTGAATCGTAGAGAGACGCAGTATCGTGACCACCCGCATTCGCATAGGCGTAAACTCGTTCAAAGCCGCGAACATAATTGAAGAAACCGTCACCGTTCATGCTGGTGAATTGAGGTCGAACGCTCAGACGATCATCGCCCGACGAGTCATAAAGGTAGGCATAGTCCTGTCCACCGCCGGTGGCGTGTACAAAAATGCGATCAATCGACAATACATTGAATCGGTAGCCCACTCCAACCAGCTCGGCCTGCCCCGGTCGTGCAACCAGGGTGTCGTCCTGATTGGAATCATACAAGTAGACTCGATCGGGTCCGCCGCCACCGGAATAGGTAATGTCTTCCGTCGACATCAGGTCAATGTGAATGTTGTTGTTTTCTATTATCGATTGCCCCGGCCGCAGATCGACTTTGTCACTTTGTGCTGACCCGATCATATTCAGTGAGTCATTGCCACCGTAAGCATCGATAGACAGCGAGTGGACGCCATCCAATCCATACTCGACGTTGCCGAATACAAGTCTTGGATTGGAATTCAACTCGATGGCCAGTTCGTCGCTGTGTTCTGATCCCGTAACATTAACCGTGGTTCCACGATGATTGAGCACGTTTGCCAGAGTCAGTTCTCCGCTTTCGCCTGGCGAGCCTGGTAGAGTGAAATCGATCCACTGGCCAGCATGTACGTCAAGGTCAATTCTCAACTGCGAACTTTCCCAAGTGGAATCTGAGAATGTAGTTGCCTCGGACACAGCAACCAGTTGGCCATGTTGATCGTCCGCGTTTTTCCACTGGATTGTAAAGGTGCCATCGCCCTGAGCCTGCACTCGGTAACTGTTGCCAGCTTCGGTGTTCATTTCTTGATAGCGCAGGCTTCCCAGGTCGACTGCGGGTGTCTTAGTGTTTGGAGCGTCGCCGCCAGAGTGGCTATCTGCGGCAAAGTCGAGATCGAAGGAGAAGGTCCCAATGCCGCTAGAGGATGAAACCAGTAGTTCGTAGCTTTGTCCTGCTTGCAGGTGCAGCGAGCTGAGCCCCTGGCCACCAGTTGCCAAAGTGGTCGCCCCGGAGTGTATCGACCAGTGCACTGTATCCATCCACTTACTGGTCGCATCTAGTTGAAGTGTGCCACTGGTATCGGGAGTGAATCGATAGGCGTCGACGTCATCGAGAGTGTTAATCCATCCATCGAAGTGTTGTGTGGTCATCGCAAGAGTGGTGCTTCCGCTGACTCCGTCCGCAACCGTATCCACTGGAATCAAAGAGTCTATAGCCGATTCCAGATTCAAACGGTCGTAGGTCTTACCTGTCAGCGCATCGAAAACCGAATCCGAAGTTTCCCGCAGGTGGTCGGCGATCGTGTTTAGGTTGATGTCTGCTATACCAACCATCTCCATGGCTTGACGCACCAATACCGATGCACCAGCCACGTAGGGCGCCGCCATGCTGGTCCCACTGGCGGTTGAAAAATCGTTGACAATGCCATCACGCCCCAGAACATGGTCGGGTACTGTGCTGACGATTTGATTGCCGGGTGCGGCAATTGCCCTTTGGCTGCGTTGACTAAAGTCGCTCAACCCGCCGTCGTCATCGACACTGGCAACTGGCAAGACGTACGAACTGGCCGCTGGATAACTTAGACCAGGTGCGTGGTAGTCTTGAAAGGAATTACCCGCCGAGGCGGTGACGACAATTCCATCGTTGAATAGATCTCTCAGTTCTTCTTCGAGTGTTGCCCAACTTGGAACGACTTCCGCATTCCATGTCGTGCCCAACGAGAGATTGACGGTAGTGATTGGGTTTTCGAATGAATCGCGATTCTGGTGTACCCACTGCAACGCCTTCTCGACCCATGAGATCTGCCCTTGCCCAACATCGTTGAAAACTCGCAAGGCAACGAAGTCAACGTCGGGGGCAACGCCAGAGCGTGTTGGGTCATCGCTGCCAATGATGCCGCTGACGTGCGTTCCATGAAACCCCATTGGACCATCATCGTAGGGTTGGGCATCATTCTCTTCCGTAAAGTCCCAACCTCCTACAACGCGATAGCCCGGTCCATAGCCTTTTCCAAGAGCCAAGTGATCCCAGGCAATGCCGCTGTCTATGACGGCGACGGTCTGTCCTTTTCCCGTCAGCCCAAACTGTTGCTGAACTTGATCCCAACCGGTTGCCGCATGCGCTTCCTGCAAGTGAGTTTCGAGGGGCGTGTCGGAGGATTGGGCGTCTGGAATCGGCGCCACATGCATATCCAGCAGTTGATCGCCCAGCACGTCAAACAATAGCTGCGCCGACAGCACCAGCCGTTGTTCGCATGTTTCAAATAGAATATCTGCCGATGCTCTTATGGGGCTAGCTGGCAAGGAAAGGGAGCGGCTATTGTTGCTTGGTGCAGTCAAGTTACTCTCGTCCGGGGCACAGGAGGAGTGTTGCAGTAGTTCGGTGACGTCCAGGCGACAGAAACCAACGTCGGAGAGATGGAATTCCGGCCCTTTTCCGTATCTTTCCAAACACGAGCGTTTGAGAAACAGCTGGCGGTAAAGGCTCACGGTCGGCACTCGCCTAGGTCCAATGGGACTCCCGCAGAGAACCCTACGTCACGCTGATTGATTCATCTTTGCGAGCAAATACTTGCTGGGACTACAATCGGCGTTCGCAAACGACGGAGTGGGATTGTAGTGATTGTGGGTTTTGCGGGGGCTTGCGAAGATTTACTGAAATTGCAAACCAACATCGATTATTGGCCTTTACGTGCCGAATAATACAACCAGCGATGTTAATCGTAAGGCACACCAAACACCGGAAGCAGGATGCTAGTTGGCGAAGGAATCGCCCCTGTGTTTGGATGCACAAAGCAGCATGGAAGCTGCTTGACCGCCAACTAGGCGGAAATGTCGGACCGATTGTGGAGCATGGATGCTGCATCAATCGGTACGGCCGGGGTGATAGGAATCACCTCATATTGCTATTCGAATCTCTAATGCCAAAGGACTGGGTTGCGATGCGGTGGCTGCAGAAGTTGTACTGGATTAACTTTGCCCAGCCCGTTGAGGATCGCGAACTGTATCGCACCCTGATCCAGCGTCCCGCCACCTCAATTCTTGAGTTGGGAGTAGGCGATGGATCGCGTCTGCGTCGTATGTCTCAGGTGCAGAGAGTCTTTGGTACAACGGACTCAGTTCGCTACATCGGCACCGATGAATTTGAGTCCGCAACGGATGGTAGGCGACACCTGACGCTAAAACAGGCGCATCAGATGGCCAGCCAGCTAGGATTCAAGAAGGCATCGCTGATTCCTGGTGATATCCAGTCCGCATTGCCGAGGGTGGCTCACAAGTTTGGCGCTTCGGACCTGATCATTGTCGGGTGTGGCTACCAGGCAACTACTCTTGCAGACAGTTTTGTCGGTCCGTGGCTCAACCGCATCGCTCACGATCGATCCATCATTCTAGCTTGCCGCAATAGTGGTGAAAAACTGGAGCTAGTTCGCTGGGACTGTTCAGATGCCGCAGCTCGCGCTGCTTAAATCTCCACCTCGCCACCGCTTGAGGATGTCGATTTCGGCTACAAGGGCGGGGGCGCTGCATACGTTGGAATTCGGTTCACCGTGGCGAACCACGTTGGAACTTATCTTGCAAGTGGGTTTAGCATTCCCCCCCGTACTCACGCTTCCGGCAGCACATAAGTGTGCCGCAGCCATTCGTTGTCTTCATTGATAAACTCGGGATAAAGCATGTCGGGCAACGTTTGTACAGCGAAAACTTCCTGAACGTCACCGGTAAAATGCAGGAAGGCGACCACATCTCCAGATTCAATGTTCACAACGTATATGCCACACAGGCGTTGGCTCAAACGGTTGGCGAGTGGGACGCCCCCGAATACATCACTTTCTCGCACTTGAGACAAACCGACGAAGGCTAGCGGGCCGACGAAATCCAAGCCGCGTGTATAGCCGGGCAGATCGCAGAGCTTTTGGTACTTGCCCGCAGGCTGATCCACCCAACCAAAGCTGCCTTGCCCACTCTCCAGCAGCCATAGGCGATCTCGGTACCAACGTGGTGAATGAGGCATCGACAAGCCATCCAAAACAATCTGGTCAGTTGTAATATCGATCACCACTCCGCCGCCATTCTTATTCTCGCGCCAACCATCGGCATGGTTCGAAATACCAAGAGCAGTGACAAACTGAGGCTGACCGTCCACCAGCGCCAGTCCGTTTAGATGGCAGCGATCTTCGGGAACAAGCTGCGTAATGAACGGAGGGTACCAAACCGGAAAGAAGCTACTTCGCAAATCCAAGTTGCAAAGGCAGCTAAAGCTTGTGTTGACGAACCACAGCTTGTCGTCTTTGGACAATACCATCTCGTGAATATCGATGTCGCCTGTCAAATGCGATCGTCTGGGCATAAAACACGCATCATGTCGTCCCTCTGGCGGCAATTTATGAGCGACTGCTGGCACATTGAAGCATTCGAAGATTTGCGCGCCACAGCCGATGGCCAGATGACCTTGGTGGTAGGCAAGTCCCATCGGCCGGTCCAGTGTGCGGAAATGCGTGTTGAGTGTATCACCGTCTGGCCTTAAGAAGATCATTTGTCCCGCCTGATAGGTTGTAACGGCCAGTGACATGTTAAAGTGCCGCAGCAAATCAGGGAAATTGCTGGTATGCACGCTAGACAATTCTCGTCTTGGCGACTCGGACAAAGTTTACTCCTCAACAGCTGGCAGATCGCGCAATCCGTTGCCCCTGGGCTGTATATGTGACCTTCTTGCCAGCAGTAAACGTCTTGAACGGTGAAGAACTGAAAATAATTTGGAATCGTCTTTTTCTACATATCGCAATTCGCCTTCCGCTTTCAAAAAGCCAAATTCAGCCGCATGGGTTAGCCTGCAAGTCGATCGTCGCTAGGGAAAACGTAACAGATTCACATACTATTCCGGAATGACTCTAAGCCGGGAGTAGAACGAGGGCTCGGAAACAATTGCTCGATCACTGCCTCGGCATACAGGGAACCCATATACAAAAGGCATATCAGTTTTTGCGATCGGCCTAACGAGGGGAGTCTGCAGGACGAGCCTCCAATGCTTTAAGTTTCTTCCCCGCCCTTTGGAAGTGCAACTGCCAGGCTGTCTTAAGGGATTTTTCCTATCGGACGAATAGCAACCCATCGCACGAAATGGCGAGCACGTCGTTTGCTTGACTTTAACTACATCGCGAACGACAATCTGTCCTGAAAGACGGTGCAGTTTCGATGGGACAAGTCCCATCGAAACTGCACCGTCTTTTGGTTAATGGAACATTGGACTAATTGATAATTGGACCAATGGACATTGGCGAACAGGAAGCGGACTTTGGCAATCCACCCTGAAATACATCAAACGAAATACAGCCTAAGGATCCGCGACTTATGAGATTGTTTCGACTTCGATCCGCTCGACGGATCCTATCCAAGTCGCGCAGACTAGCTCTGGCCCGGCGGCTGTTAAGACTGGAATCGCTGGAAAATCGCCGTTTATTAGCGACAATCAATGTGGCTGGTGCTTGCACCCTGATCGACGCAATCAGCTCCGCCAATTCCGATACCGCCATAGCTGGTTGTACGGCAGGTTCTGGTGCGGACACGATTGCCCTGCAAGCGAACTCGACGCACACCTTTACGACAATCAACAATGGGACCACAGGCGAGGGGGACAACGGGCTGCCGGTGATCAGTTCCAACATCACCATCGAGGGGAACGGATCCACCATCCGGAGGGATACCAATGCGACAGATAAGTTCCGGCTATTCTTTGTAGTCCCCTCCGGCACCTTGACGCTGAAGAACTCTACGGTTACTGGCGGTGTCGCGACGAGGAATACACCGGACGCCGACTTTCATTCCTACGGCGGCGGCATCCGAAGTAGCGGAACGCTGCACATTATTAATTCGCAGATCATCGGCAACACCGCAGGTCGCGGTGGCGGTGTGGCGTTTACATTCAATGGCGGGGGAACCATTTCCGGCAGTACGATCAGCGGCAATTCATCCGAGGTTCAAGGCGGAGGCGTGCATGTTCGCACCGCGTCAGTAACGATTTCCAACACTACCGTAAGCGGCAACAACGGCGGTACGCAGGGTGGCGGGATCTCCGGCGCTGCAGACTCAAGTAGCTCTCAGTTATGGAAGGTCATCGGCAGCACCATCAGCGGCAACACTGCTTTCCAAGCAGGCGGATTGGCGGGGAGTGGGATCACTTCTCTCGCCAACTCCACCGTTAGCGGCAACTTGACAAACGGAGGCAACGGTGGCGGTGTTATTAATTTCGGCACCATGAGCATCACGAACAGCACGATCACAGCAAATCAAAAGTTCGGCGGTGCTGGTGGCATCCTCGTTAAGGGCCCTACGACCCTCACAAATACCATCGTAGCGAATCAAGTCGCGGGAGCTAATATTCAATTCGAGGGGGGCTCAATCGTCAGCAATGGCCACAATTTGATAAGCGATAACTCAGGTGGCCTGACGGGGCCTGGCGATATCAACAACGGCATCGCGAACCTCGGCTCGTTGCAAAATAACGGCGGACCAACACTTACCCATTCGTTGCTGGTGGGCAGCCAAGCAATCAACGCTGGCGACAACACTTTGGCGACCGAGGACGGCACTGCGACTGGCACCGCTCTCACCACGGACCAGCGCGGAGCAGGCTTTGCCCGCAAACTTGGCAGTGCCGTCGATATCGGTGCGTTCGAATCTACCATCTCCGCCAGCCTGGGCTTTTCCGTCGCCGGCCCCACAGTAGCCGGTGGCATGGCTCAGCTTCAATTCACGATCACTAATCTCGATCCTGCCAACGGAATAGGCGGCATGGGCTTTACCAGCAATCTCAATGCAGCGCTCCCCGGGCTAAGTGGCAGTTCAAGTGTCATGACGGGCATCTGCGGAGGTGGGTCGGCCGTTGTGGCAGGCGCGAATCTCATTCTCTCGGGCGCCAACCTGGCCCCCGGGGCATCATGTTCGTTCAGTGTGCCGGTGCAGGTCCCAGCGAATGCCAGCCCCGGGACCTATCCGATCACCACCTCCGACGTGCAGAACGCGACGGGCGTTGTTGCCTTTGCCAAAAGCGCGAATTTAGTGATCGAACCGCCGCCGACGTTTGGCGCGACTTTTTCTCCCGCCACGATTGGGCAAGGAGAAATCACTACGCTGACGTTCACCGTCGATAACAGCGCGTCGGCGCTCGCCGCTACGAATTTGAGCTTCACCGATAATTTGCCCGCCGGAGTAGTAATCGCAGCGACGCCCAACGCCTCGTCCACACTCACCGGCGGCACGTTGGCGGCTGCCGCAGGTGCGACGTCCATCAGTTTTGTCGGAGGTTCCCTCGCTGCCGGTGCGACGGGGACGATTAGCGTTGACGTCACGAGCGCTGCCGCGGGGACGTTCATCAATTCGACAGGAGATTTGACTTCTTCATCGGGCAACAGCGGACCGGCTTCGAACACCCTAACTGTGTTACCCAAAGTCATTGGTGTCGCCAAGAACGCCACTGTCAGTGGTACCCAAGTAACATTTGACTATTACCTGGAGAACTTCGGCGGCGTTGATTTGAATGGTCTCGCCTTGCCCGACAACCTCGATAGTGTCTTCGGCGCGGGCAATTACACTATTGTGACTGGTCCCACGCTGTTGGACGATCCAGGGACCATCACACTCAACGCCGGATTCAACGGCAGTTCCAACACGTCGCTCATTGTCTCCTCCAGCAGCCTGCCGGTTGGTGAGACGGCGCAGATCCGCATCGTCGTTAATGTCACTGGTGTCAGTAATCAGGGATCAGGATTCGGGGTCTATTCCAATCAAGTCACCGCTTCCGCCGCAGCGGGTACGATAACCGATCTGTCCGATAGCGGCACCGACCCCGATCCCAACGGCAATGCAAACCCGAACGAAGCTGGCGAGAACGACCCGACCGTCTTCTCCTTGCCAGTGGCGGACCTTTCGATCACGAAGACGGATGGCGTGACGACGGCGACGCCTGGTGGATCGGTAACGTACACGATTACCGCATCGAATGCCGGCCCGTCGGCTGTGGTCGGTGCAACGGTCAGTGATATATTCCCGGTCGCACTCAATAACGTCTCCTGGACCAGCGTCGGTTCCGGAGGCGGAACTGGCACAGCGAGCGGCAACGGCGATATCAACGATACAGTCAACCTGCCGGTGGGCGGATCCATAACTTATACCGTTTCGGCCACGATCAGCGCGGCTGCCACCGGTTCGCTGGTGAACACCGCAACTGTCGCAGCGCCCGGCGGCGTCACCGATCCCTCGCTCGTCAACAACAGCGCCACCGATACAGACACGCTGTCGCCGCTGGCCGATCTGTCGATCACACAGGTGGATTCAGCCGATCCGTTGAGCGGGGGCGCGGCATTCAGTTACACGCTCGATGTTAACAATGCGGGGCCTTCCACTGCCACGAATATTTCCATCAGTGATACGTTGCCCGCAGGCGTCGCATTCGTTTCCGCTTCTGGAACCGGTTGGTCCGTTACTGAATCGCTGGGCACATTGACTTTCACTCGCGCGAGTTTGAATGTCGGAGCCGCGCCAGCAATCACGATCAACGTGACAGCGCCCAGCAACCCTGGCACCTTCTCCAACACTGCGACCGTCAGTGGGGCTGAGGCGGACAATAATACTGCCAACAACAGCGCGACGGAAGCCACCACGGTTGTAGCGCCGCCAACCTTTACCGCCATGTTTGCTCCAGACAGTATTGCTCAAGGGGACATCACGACGTTAACGTTCACTATCGATAACACGGCGTCGTCGCTCGCTGCTACGAACCTAAGCTTCTCCAATTCCCTTCCTGCCGGAGTCGTAATTGCCACGCCGGCCAATGCGTCAATCACGCTCACGGGCGGTATCCTGACAGCCGCTCCCGGATCGGACTCGATTAGTTACACCGGAGGTTCGATCGCTGCTGGCCTGTCGGGAACCATTAGCGTGGACGTGACCAGCATCACGGTGGGTGCGTTCATCAACTCCTCCGGAATCTTGACTTCGTCGCTGGGCAACAGTGGAACCGCTGCCGATTCGCTGACCGTTAATGAACCGGCGTCCTTCGGTTC
>JAGQPR010000091.1 GCA_020426625.1 Planctomycetales bacterium | reverse complement strand
CGAGCCGACGAAAGACCTGGGGAACAATGGCCGGATTTGATGCACAAAATTCGATATCCGCGGACGAAAATCAAACCTAGTAGACAGGCAGGACGGGTGCAGCGTTGCGTTCGTAGACTACGTTCCCGTTGACGATTGCAGTTTCTACGTAGGTACGGTAGTCGAGTGGCTGGCCATTCAGGATTAAGACATCTGCGTCTTTGCCAACTTCCAAGCTGCCGATTCGATCCTCCAAGCCCATCATGGTCGCTGGAACGATCGTGATGGCCGCAAGGGCAGTTGATTCACTGGCTCCACCCCGGACTGCAAATGCCGCTTCCAATGGCAAGCTGGTGAGGTCGCGTCCGGCCAGTCCGTTCAGGCTAATTGAGCTGCTTAAAGCGCTAACTGCAAATGGAACGCCGTGCTCCTGCATAACGCGGCTCGCTTCAATCCAGGTACCGCTGCGATCCTCAGCGCCAAATGTCGACGAGCGACGCGATCGTGGAGTTAGAATTACTGAAGTGTCACCTTCCGCCAACTCTCGCCCCATAACCCAACATTCCGCAGCCCCGTCAATTACCAACTCGTAATCCAGCTCTTTCGACAGTTCAACCAACATCTGCATCTCCGATACCGTGTTGGCTGAGATTCTCATAGCAACTTCGTGCTTGACCAAACGCAACACATCGTCCTTTACCGGCTTGCGAGGAGGTTGCTGCTTCTTGCCAGCAGCAATTGCTTTCTCGTGCTCGGCCTGGCTTCGCAAATACTGTCTTGCCAAGGCAATCTGCTCGCGCCAATTGCGTTGATTGGCAGCACCAATTAGCGATCCAGGATTGGCATCCAGGAAGACGTTTTCGGCCAGCAACATCTTGTCCAGAACCCCGTAGGACATCTTGATGACAGCGGAATTGCTAGTTTCAATCGGCGTGGGCTTGGGAACTGCCAAAGGTTCCCTAGATAGAATCGGCAAACCGCAGCAAGGGCAAGTGGAAACATACTCTCCAAAGTCGCCTTGGGTTTGCTCCTGGAGACTCTCCAGTATCGCGAGATCAGGGTCAAGTCCCGGGAAACGTTCATTGATGGGGAAGCCCTCGCCTGTTGCGCGTCCTCGTCTTCCACGACCTCCAGCGGAGCTCACCTGTTGGCAACCGGAAGTAATGCCGACGGCCACCGCCAGCCGAACATTATTGTCAAATGGATCCAGACCATCGGCATAATTGCCTGACGAATCGCTGGAATTACTGAGACCCACGCGTGAAACGCTGAGCGCCACAAAACCAGGGCACAGGATCTTTCCGGTAGCATCGATTTGCGCAGCCTCTTTCGGAATATCGACGCGTGTTCCTAGCGCCAGTATTTTGTCATCTTCAATCAGCAGCGTTCCACCACGGATGGTTTCACGAGTGACTGTGATAATGTCACCGCCAACAATAGCCAACAATTTCTTGGCTTTATCTTTGGTTTCGAGCTTGTCCGATTCTGGTTCCTTTTGTTCCTCGGATGCATTCTCGTCTCGCGGCGGTTGCCCTGCCGACTGTCGACTGGGACGCTGTCCCCACACTGGCGCAGAGGCCACCAATACGATCAACAAAGAGGCCATTCCAAGCAGACTTGAGCACCTACATCCGCGAGTCCACCAACGTAGCAAACTGTCGCATCTGTGGAGAGACGTGGCCAAACTGCTAGTATTCGACCGATTCGCGAGCTCATTCATGAGAAGCCTCTCCTGCAATGAAAACCTGTTCGATGCCAGCATTCACCGAAAATGGGTCATCGTCAAAGATCACGAAGTCGGCCCGCTTGCCGACTTCCAATGAACCCACTTGTCTGTCAATTCCCAAGAGTTTGGCGGGCTCGAGCGTCAAAGCCCTCAGAGCCTGTTGGCGATCGAGCCCCGCACGGATAAGCATAGAAAGCCCGAGCAGTGGCGTTGGTTGATGAACTTGAAAATCACTTTGGCCAAGTGAAAGGGAGAATGCAAATCGAATTTTCTTTTCGGACAGAAGCCTGGGTACGTTGATGCGTTCCGCCGAGTTGGGTTTGCGGTCCATAGTCGGTGGCAAAATGACGGTGTACCGTTCCTTGTCCAGATTCTCCAAGGTACTGAAGACGTCCGCTCCACTAGCCACCAGTGCAATTCTTGCCTTGGGATAACTGTTGAGAATTGCGTCCGTGTGCAAAATCGCCGAAGCGTTATTTACATTGATAAAAATCGGTGCCCTACCATCACGAACATCGTTCCACAAGGTTGACGTCGGAGAGCCACCGGTTGGACCACCGCTTGCTCCGCTGGATCTACCCGTGCCGCGACCAGCGATCGGCCCGCCAGTTCCAGGCCCACCACTACCAGGTCTCCCACTGCCACCACGCGAGCCCATCGTTGGACCCTGCGCCGCCCCGCGGCCACCACCTCGGGAATCGGCTGGCTTTAGGTTGTTGCGAAGCACATCCAGGCTCTTGGTCTCATTCGAAGCGGTAACCAACAGGCGACCGTTGGGCTCCAGCACCTCGACATCAGTTTCGTCCTGGGAGACAATTGCGGCCCTAGCGAAAAGCGACTGAGCGTATCCTCCAGAAACAACGTGAAAAGTAGTGATACCACTGCGCAGCGCTGGTTGCCAATTGACGCTGCCAATATCTAGACCATCCCCAACTTTTGCAAACTCAGTGGCAATGGACGGCGCTCCGCCAGCAATCGTAAAAGTCCGGCCGTTAAAGACTACCGTTCTCGTCGTTGCAGCCGGTGTGTTTCTGCCAATGGTCACAACAAAATAGGGATCAACAATTCCTGGAAGTATCGTTTTGCCGCGAGCATCAATGATTTGCGCGGAAATCGGAATTTGAATCTCAGGTCCAATCGCCGCGATTTTGCCGTCCTGGATCAAGATCGTGGCACTGTCTAACGCACCTTTGTCCGAAACAGTCTCGACCGTAGCTCCGGTGATGGCCAGAGTTCGCTGTGCGTATGAATAATTGGTACAAGTTATCCAGAGCAGCAACGCCAATAACGTACGTATTCTTCCAAACATTCGCAGCGACGCACAATTGCAGCATTCCGTGTTCGCGCAGCTTGTTACGACCATCAACATGAATGTACTCTGCTTGGCAAATCTCATAGGACAGCGCTCGTATGTTGGCTTCGTAAAGGTGCGGAAATCGCGTAACTCCGGACCGCAGTTAGAAACGTCGACGGTCCTGGGCAATGTCGTAAACGCTGACACCGTCAATGAAGACTTGCTTGACATAATTCCGCGGGTCGACAATGGAGCCTGTCGTAATCAAAATATCTGCATCCTTACCTGGCTCGAGCGAGCCGACGCGATCGTCGATCATCAGTGCACGGGCAGCCTCGATTGTCATGCCGCTTACTGCATCTTCTTCGTCCCACCCGTAACGAACGGCCATCGTCGCTTGAAATGCCAATTCCTCTTGGGGAATTACTGGGGCATCCGTGTTGACACTCAGCCAAGTCACACCACGCTTGGCATACTCGGCCACAATACCTTTGATCTGACCATCATCCGGTTCATAGCGAAATCCACGCGGTCCGGCCATTACCGGAATATTGCGTTTGATGATTTCATCACTGATTTTGTAACTGTCAAATGTTCCATGGTCGATGACTACCTTCAGATTCATTTCGTCATGCAGAATACGCAACGTCGATTGCACAACCTGATACGCTTGAGTATGAACCACAACTGGTATTTCGCGGTGGAAGAGCGGCTTGAAGTACTCCAGTCGCAAGTTGACCTGAGGTTGATTGGCGATTCGCCCCGCTTCAAAGTCATCCCACTGCCGAACGTACAGTCGCCCTTCCTCCAATTGTTGACGAATGACGTAGTTCATACCCATTCGACCTGAGCCTACTTCGCCATCGCGTCTTTCAGGATTTCCCGACTGGGCAATTTTCAATACTCCAGGAGCGCGAATGATCACGTCCGAGACATCCCCCGGACCAGTCTTCATCAACGTCCCCCAGCCCCCCATGTTCGTGCCACTGCCGGGAATGTAGCAAATCGTCGTGACACCACCAGCAATCGCAACTTTCAGGTCCTCGTTGTGTGGAATGATTTGGTCCCAATTCCTCAGTTCTGGGTTGGTCTGATAGACCATTTCGTTCAAATCCCCCGAGCCACCCACGTGCGAATGAGCATCGATCAAGCCCGGCATGGCGAAACAACTCTTGTGTACGATTCTTGTGTAGCCTTTCGGCACGCCAATATCGCTTGTCTTGCCGACGCTTTGGATTTTGCCGTTGGAA
The DNA here is from genome assembly GCA_020426625.1 of Planctomycetales bacterium. Lineage (GTDB taxonomy): Bacteria > Planctomycetota > Planctomycetia > Pirellulales > Pirellulaceae > Aureliella. Next base: position 16,431 of record JAGQPR010000091.1, on the reverse strand, counting down.
ACCAAAATTGTCCCATTAACGATCGGTTCTCCGGCTGACGTGAGCACCTTGGCAACTTGAATGGCGTACTTGGGTTTGCCCCCCGCATCGCCTTCAGCAGCAACAAGTCCATCACAGCACCAGCACAGGGCAAAGCATAAAGGCAAGGTTTGGAAAGCGAAGCCTTTGAACGTAAACATCATTTGCTTGCCTTTTCATAAACCCAATCGCCGTCGATCATCACCGCTAAGACTTCAGTCGACAAAAGCAATGGTGAGCCACTGAGTACAACCAGGTCCGCGTCGTAGCCAACTTGGATGGCACCAATTTCATTGAGGCCGAAGTATCTTGCGGGGCCAGATGTCAATCCCCGTAATGCATCAGACGTTCCCAGGCCTTCGAAGACCGCATAGCTGACGACCGAGGGCAGTTCACTGACACCGGTGGAGGCGTTGGATTGAAAGCCAATCGAAACACCTGAGATCGCCAAATCTGCTGGATAGTTGAAGAGCTGTCCGTCGTCGCCGCTACCAACAAGAGTCGGACCAACTACGGTGAACACCTCGTTCTCAGCTAACAATTCGCTGCGCTGCGCTGCTGCTTCACCAGCAACGATTGCGGTCTTGAGCCCAAAAGTCTTGCGAAACAGCTTGACAGCCAAATCGACGGCTTTTACGTCGCCGACATCGACCATCGCGATGGTCTTTTGGGCAAACAGATCTCGATATGCTTCTAGTGCAGGATTGGCGTTTGGCTTCTTCGGTTCGCTGGGCTTCTTCGGTTCGACCAGTTGATCTTCGTCTTTTGATTCGGCCTTGCTGCCACTAGCGTCGGCATTCGTCTGGTCTGCCTGAGGTTTGTTCTCTGAAGGTCGGGCAACCTGCTGCTTATCAGCGTCCGTTTTTTCCTCCGCAGGCTGATCGCCCGACTTCACATCCCTACTCTCGCCGCCGGTATTTTCCTTTGCCTTCGCATCATCGGACCTATTCTTCTCCTCCTCAACCTTCTTTGCATCCGCAGCTTTCTTTTCCGCGGCAGCTTTGGCAGCATCGTAATTGCCTTTCTCGATCTCGTATTTCGCAAGCTCCTGCTTGTATTCGGCCAAATCGGCTTCGTACTTTTTCCAGGCATCTGCGTACGCCTTGCCTGTCCTCAAGGTTCGTTCCATGCTGGCTTCGGCAGCGGTCAGGTTTCCATCGATTTCAAAGCGAAGCGCTACTGGGTCCTTCAGAGGTCTCGGTGCGGCCGTCAATTTGAATGCCAAAACTGGACTAGGCAAGCGCGACGAACTGAGCAGCGCGGTTGTGACGCCCCCCTGTCGCCCCAAGGCAACTTGGTCATCATCTCTGGCAAGTAGCGGACCGAGCTGTGTGCCGAAGGCGATACTCTCGCTCAAGTTTCCGCCAAGTCCCAGATTGGCAGAAAGGTCGATCATGCCTGGTACGATTACTGCGTTGCTAAAATCGCGAACCTTAGCTCCGCGGGGCAACGAAACGTCCGCTCCCAACCCAACTATTTTACCCGCCACAACTGCGATGCTACTCGACTCCAGCACGCCCTCTGTGGTGTAGATTTTTCCAGCATGAATGACCGTGGCGTCAGGCTGCTGAAACTTGTTCTCGTATACCTGGCGACCGTTACTGTATGTTGCAAGCAGCTGAGTGCCTGGAGCAAATGGTTCGCCGGAGAGGATGACAAAGTCGGCGTCTGCGTTGGCTTTCAGGATTCCAACGCGATCAGCCACGCCGAGAATGCGTGCAGGATTCGCCGTGATCGTTTTTAATACTTGCGCTGGTGACAAACCACCTCGCCCGAGCAGTGAAGCAGTAAAGAGTAATGTGCTAAGGTCTGCGTCGGTTGCCGCTCTCAGGGCCAGCCGGTTCTCTGCGCCCGCGTCGACTAGAAGTCTCGCTCGCTCCCAAACAGGAAGCTCTTTTTTGGCGCCTTCGCGCGGCACAGCCGGGTTTGCAATTCTCCCAGGCCTCATTTCTGGGTTGAGAATAACGCCTCGCGCAAAATCGCTTTCCCAAATGTCCTTCGACACCAGAAGATCGATTTCTACTGGATCAACGATGATCCACGGCAACTGGCACGACTTGGTCAAATTCAATGCCGCGCGTATTTCAGCGTTGCTGCCAGCCGTCCAGCGCAACACAATCTGGTGTCGGATCATTTGTGACAGTGTTTGCAAATTTCGATCCGAATGCGAAGCGTCTTCCATAGCTTCGGCGAATAAAGCCTCGAGCCCTACCACGGCCTGCGCCAAGCTGGTTCCCAACTGCGGTTTGGTTGGCACTACAGGGCGTTCAACTGAAACCGCCCCGACCGGCGGCTCATAGACTGTCGGAGGCGAAAGGCCATCGCGAGTAAGAACAACTCGCAGACTTTCCTCTTCCAGCAGAACTTGCTGCGTTGGTGTATCCCCGGCTAGCTTTACCACCGCTCCTCGGCCTGGCATCAGACGGCTGCTGCCAGGCGAAATCTGAACAGTCGTGATCCCAGCGGCCAATAGCGATTGAAAATCGTCAAACGGGTCGAAGCCGTCCACTGCCCTGACTTCCGGGCTGATGGTGTATTCTTCAGCACGAGTAGACTCAACCAAGTTCGTTTGTGCGACGACCAACCCTGGAATGAGAGTCGCAGCTCCCAACTCGTGAAGAATCGTCGAGGATGGCACGTCGACTTTATCTCTTGGCCCTACATCCACGATCACCCCATCACGAACAAGCAACACGCCATTAGGAATGATCTCTCCGTCACCGGTCCAAATCGAATGTGAATAATAGGCCTCAACGACCTGGGCAGTTGCACTCGGTTGCAATGAAACACAAGCACAACACGCGACCAGCCAGCATACGATGGCTCGTTGCGCTGCCTTTACTGAAACTGCCATGCCACTCATGCTCACTCGGCCTCCGGAGATAACAGCCGCTTCAGTTTTTCGTCCTGCTCGCGTTCGTAAACTACTTGGCCGCCAACGATCGTCATGTCGACCCAAGTGGCAATGTCCAGCGGCTGTCCCGTCAAAATGATCAAGTCCGCTTCTTTGCCAACTTCAATGCTGCCAACACGATCATCGATACCCAGCAGTTTTGCAGGTTCAAGTGTCAGTGCTGCGATCGCCTCGCGTTCGGGAATTCCATGCTTGACGGCGGTGGCTGCTTGATACCAAAAGTAGCTCGTGCCGAGCGTAGTGCGGGCGTTGGAGTCTGTTGTCTGAAAGATGAAATTGACGCCAGCATCGTGATAGATCGAAGGCAATTCAATCTTTTCGTCTTCGCGAGAGCGCGGATTGGTTTTCCAATAGACGAGCGTTGGGTCCAGAATGACGGTTTTGCCTTGTGCAGCGAGCAGCTTGGCAGCTTGATAACAATCCTGCCCCAGGACATAAATCGGATTCAGTCCATAGTCGGCGACCAGCTTGACCGCTGCGGCAACGTCCATCGCAACTTCACAATAGATGTAAACCGGCAATTTGCCCTGCACCGCCAGTTTGAGTGCTTCGAGTCCTATGTCTTCGCCCGTACTCGAATCATCGGCAGAATTTTCGTCCGATACTTCTGCTTCCTTTTCGTCGCTGCCGTCTCCCGCTGAGTCTTCGCCTGGTCCCGCTTCGGCTGCAGAGGATTCCTTGTCGGCTGGTTTTTCGTCGCCTTCTCCGGCACCGTCATCCTGCTCCTGAAGCGCTCGCTTGGCAGCATCCAATTCCTTTCGCAGCAGCGCCATCTGGCTCATGCGACTGCCGCTGGTAGGGCGCAGGGAAAGTTTCAAAGCTGAGTCGCGGCGAACGAGCATGTCATTTACGTACTGTCCCGCAGTCTTGACGATAGCCGCCTTGCCACCAATCAAAGTGCTGTTCCCAGGCACTACGGCGGCAGATGTAATGCCGTTTCGGCGGCACTCTTCGAAATAGGTTGCCACTGGATCGATCGAGTCGACAACTGACAGAAACGGCACCACCGCAGCTTGCTCGTTGGCTTGGCTCATCCCTGCCGCATTGTGTGCGTCGATGATGCCAGGCATGACGACCTTTCCAGTACCATCGATCACCAGCGCTTCGCCTGGAACATCGATTTCAGTTCCAATTGCTTCGATGACGCCATCGCGCATCAAGACCGTGCCTTGTTCAATCACACCACCTGAGACGGTGATAATGGTTGCCCCTTGAATTGCCAGTGGACCAGCCGCCAGCGCCTCCGGTGACATACAACACCATACGCCTATTGCGAGGGCCAAGATGTTGGCTGCCGATGAACGATTTTGTTTCATTGCTTGCTCTCGAAGTTGTCCTAATCGCGTCCGGCTGTGATGCCGTGCCAACTATTCAATGAAAATCTGTATCCAATGAAAATCCAACATGATTACCAAACATTCAAGGCGTATCGTAGATCTTGCCGCCGATCATTGTCCACAACACACGTGAAGTGGGTTGCAATGGGTCGCCGCTAAGTGCAACCAAGTCTGCCTCTTTTCCGGCGGTGATTGAGCCTAACTGTTTGTCAATATTCAGAATCGTGGCGGGACTTAAGGTGATTGCCTCCAAAGCCACATCCTTGGGCAAACCGAAACGAACGGCAAATTGCGCTTGGTCCAACAGATTCTCTCCGGCCAAACAGAATTGGATTTCTGCGGTGTGGAGTTTACCGGGCACATTCCACCGTAGCTCGGTTCCCTCAGGGCCACGCAAGCTGCGTCCAGCAGAATTCGTGGTTAGAGCCGTGTACACCAACCGAGCCTTGCTATTCTTGAATTCATCGATCATGCGGTAAACTTCATCGCCGCCATAAATTGTAGGTAGGAAACCATTGGTTTCCCCCAATTCTAAAGCGCTGCGGATATCGAAATCAGCGCGGCTAACGCTAATCACCGGTCGACTACCATCGACAATGCCGTTTAACACAGCCAATGCCTGTGGGCTAAGGTCGGTGTTCCCGAGATTCAGTCGAGTTTGATGAATCGTATTTCTGATAATCCACACAACTCCCATGCGGTTGGTCGGTTGCCGAACATAGATGCTATCGGGGCGGCTACGAGAACGATTGCGTGAGGTGGGATCGCTGCTGACAGAAAGAACAACGCCTTGTTGCGGGTTGACAAGCCGTTGGTCAATATCGCCAGCGGATTTCAGAATGCAAGCAAATCCTGCGAAGACATTTTCAGTTTCAGGTAAGACCTGAATAGTCGTGACACCTTGGTCCAGGTACTCAAGAAAATCGCGAGACTGCCAGTCGATCGTGCTGGCTGTGTCAAATTCTGGGGTGACTTCTCGGGAGATCTCAGCTCCCACTCCCGTCAGTCCCGCATGACTAAACGCGTTGACGATTCCCGGAATCAACGTGTCAACTTCAACTTCCTCCGCTGGCAAGCTCAATTCAATGGAGCTCCCGACAAACGCAATTCTTCCATCCTGGATCAGCACCTGCCCCGGCGATAAGATCGTCCCATCAACAGTGTAGATTGTTTGGGCCTTGATCAACGTCCGCGAGGTTTGCTGCGCCGAGACCGTCGGGCAGCTGAGGATGATCAGAAAGCAAGGCAACAGCCAGAATAGGATTTCCAAGCGGCTAGTCGAATCATTCTTTATCATCGTCACCTCGTTGACTCATCGAGACGATCCGGCCATCCACTATGACGCACAATGGTTTCGCTCCCAAGTTTAGGGGCGACTGCGACCAGACAACCAGATCTGAAGATTCTGCGTTACCGTGCGCCAGTTGGGCTGGCCCGTAACACAATCCTAGTAGTGCGCGTTGCGGTGACATGCCCGCTTCAACTGCTAGCGAAGCAGTTAAACGGAGTTGTTCTGCACTTTCTCCCGCGAAGAAGACGTCGATGCCTGCTTGCGAAGCCAGGGCCAAGTCTTGTGGGTACCAATTGTAGTCGCTGGCTTCAAGTGGCCGAGCGATCACCGCTACATTCAATGCTGATAAACGACCCAAGAATGGTCGCAATTGCCTTGCTCCCACTAGCGCAGCTTTCAACTGATGCCGCTCGATCAAGTCGAGGGCGACACGAATATCCGCATCGGAATCTACAGAAATTATCGTCCACGTTTTTCCTTTCGCCAGGGAATCCAACCGACTGGTCCGCTGCTTGGACAAACGTTTCTGCACCGGGTCGGGTAGATACAGGCGAGTGTCCAAGAGTTGGCCAGCCAATGATTCCGCAATCATTTGTGATTGCCCCGCTAAGCTGGACGGGAAACGAACTGGGTCGCGAGCTGCATTTGTCAAATTAAATTTCAAGCCAGCTTCACGTACCACGACTTGGTTTTGACTGCCTAGTTGAACGAGGCTGGACTGCCCGGCGATTGTGTTCTTGTCGCCAGGGGCAAGCAGCACCCGCAGCAGCCCCTGCTGGACACATTTGTTTTCACGCTCAAAATCGATGGTGATCACGTCGCCAGCGACTACATCGGTTGCATCAGAAAGGTCAGGATCGAGCAGACTCTCAAGTCCCAGCGTGGCATGCGCTGAAAACAACCCGGGGGTAACCCAGGCTTGGCCAGCATCAATGATTTCCAGTCCCTCATCGACCGGCGCGTCCAGCGGAGCCATGCTGACGACCGAATTCGAGGTGTCGAGCATGATAGTCCGAGGCTCGAAGGATCCATCGCGTTGTAATGCGTTTTGGGAACGAATCGCAAATCGTTCACCCAATGTCGGTGGTACTTCTAGAGGACCGGCGACGTGAGAGGAAGGAAAAGAGATGTTCGTTCGGGAGATCTCACCGGGCTCTTGGAAAGCAACTCTGCCTGCCGCGATCACTAGGCAGACAGAAGACGAGATGTCGGCTGGATTGCCACGGAAACATACCATGTCTGCGCGTTTACCAGCTTCGAGACTTCCGATTTGGTCGTCCACGCCTAGGACCCGAGCGGCATGCAAGGTAACTGTCTTCAAAGCTCGTTGTTCGTCGATTCCAGATGCAATTGCTTGTCCGACGTGTGCCCTTAGGAGCCGTGAACTGCGGTCCGAGGTACCCGCTGAAGCGATTACTAAGGCTCCTGGATAGTCGCCAAATGTCTCCGTCCAATCGCTGCGACTGTCGGGATCGTCGCGGTAATTCGCTTCCGTCGACAGCCAAGGTCCGAGAACTATGGGGAGAGTCAACGCAAGGATGTCGTCCTTGGCACTTCGCAAATCGCTCAGACCGCTGAGAACGACTTGCATTTTCGGAAACTCCTTAATCAGTTTCAGTGCGTAGTGAGCATCATCTGCGGAGTGGATTTCCAGCCGCAAGGGAATTTGGCCGTTAACGACTTTTGCCAACCGCTCTTTGGTGTCGTCCTGTTTAGGTTTCTCAGGTGCCTTCTTACCCTGTTGGCTTTCTTCTTTAGAGTTACTCTCGTTTTCACCACCCTCTTTTGCGTCTTTGGATTGACTGGAGTCATTATCAGCGCCGTCGGTACCCTTCGATTCTGATTCTGTCCCAACACCTCGTTGGGTTGGCCTGCCGCGTCCTGTGGGAATTCTAGATCTTGGACCGACTGACGAATCTCTTCCATCCGGCGAACCACCGCTTCGCCCCGTCGAAGACTCCTTTTCTGCAGCTGCTTTCTTATCAGCAGCTTCCTGCCGACTTAAGTACTCATTGTATTCGTCCCATTTTTCTTGGTACTCGGCAGCATCATTCAGCGACTTTTTAGTGCGATCAAATTGTTGCATCCGCACTCGATTGTTCGACGCGCCAACGCCGATGGAAGCTTGCAATGCTGCGAACGACTTTATAACTGCGGGACCGTCGTCAGTCGGGAACACCGACAGTACAGCGCCGTAACCGCCAAGTGTTCCGTTGCTGGCGGGTTGCACGTAAACCGAAGTTACGCCATGACGAATAACCTCCTGCCACTGTTCGTCGTATCCGTCAACTCCATCCAAAGCGTTGAGCGATGCATCGCTGGCAGTAGATTTCACCGCTGCCGACGTGAGCCACAGCTGACTGCTGGCATCAATCAGTCCGGGCGTCATAACGAGCTGCGATACATCCAGCGTGGGAACCCCATCAGGCACCGTCAACTCGGGACCACCGACCGACAAAATGCGATCCCCACTGATCAAGACGACACCATTATCGATCACATTCTGGGGGCCAAGTGTATGGATGGTTGCTCCAACTAGGGCCAACGTAGGTGTAGCATCGCCCGTGCCCTCAACCGATTCGGAATTCTCTTGCTTCGTTGGCTGGGTATTTTCACTTTGCCAGTACGGTTCATGTGCGTTAGTTGAAAAGGGAAAAAGTAAGAGGCAAAGAGATAGCGAACCAATAAACGACCTGAATTGGTGGAAGATACGCGCGGTCTTCAGATTGTAAGATTTGTCGCACCGATGGTTCATAAACATCTCAGATGTAGATATTTGAACTTGACAAGTACAGTCTAATCGCAGGTTTGCCACCGAGGTCATGACCTTACGGTAATAGGTGAAAAGTTGAGCTGCAAGCAGTTAGCAGTCTGCCAACCAAAGAATGTGGTGCATTGATGCGACAGCTGTGGAGTGGTTTTGGCAGACAACCACTATCAGAGGTTGGTTGTGTTTTTGCCGACTACACATTGACGCTCGTCTCACCACCGCACGAGATGGCTAAGGTCGCATTCTTGCACCCAGGCGCGAAAGCGATTTCAGAAACCACGAACTCGCCAATTCTTTGTCACTTACGTGCCGATAAACCAATCGCCAGATTACAAATTATTTAGCCTACGCGGTCGACGTTTGATAATGGGGTCGAATTCTAGTGGGTGCTGTCCAACGATTGCAGCCTTTATCTTCCAGGAGAGAAGCTCAATGCAAGCCAACGCTCGCACCAGCTTCTACGGCGCACGGAGCGCTAAGTGTCACAAATCGTCATTCCGATGCCACATCAGCCTCTAGCGCGCCAGCGTGCGGTTCCGTCAAAAACCGCGTGCTAGCTAACGCACAGCGGCTAATTTTGCGGAAGCATTATGTGGAATTGAATTTCCAATTCTTGACACTAGCGCGCTGACACACTCGCTTGCGCTTCGTGCTAGTAAGAACGGCAGAGCCAGATTGGTTCGCACCAGCAGAGCTGGTGGTTTACGGTCTTCAATTAGTTGATACCCGCCAGCAGCCCCTTGGTATAGCCAATCGATTCAGCCAAACCTGGAACTGGGTCCTTGCTGTCTTTCTCATATTCAAAACCGACGTGCCCTTGAAAGCCGATTTCTAGTAGGGCTGCCAGGATCGATTTCGTGTCAAGAATTCCGCGGCCGGATTCGATTGGTGTATTGCGGTTGCCGAGCGCTGAAATATCCTTCATGTGTACGTCGTACAAGCGATCTTTGCACTTGATTATCGATTCGGCGGGATCGACGCCAGCGCGGGCTGTGTGTCCGACGTCGATGCACAATCCAATGCGTTGATCGAATTGTTCAACCGCTCTCATAACGTCGTAGGGCGAAGGGAAGAAGCCTTTATCCTCCGGCCCATGGTTATGGATGGCCAAGCGAATGTCAAATTCCTTGACCATCTTGTCCAGTACCGGAATCGCATCGTGGCTCGGAGCGCACACAATCGTCGGTATATTGATGTCCCGCGCATATTCAAATGCCTGGCGAATTTCCGCTTCCCCTTGGCGCATCGAAACGTTGCCAATGCTCAGTGGCTCAATGCCATTGTCACGAAACATTTGAACGCGACGGCGACGTTCTTCAGCCGCGTGGGAAATGTCCACGTGGTTTTTAACGTTCTTGATTGAAACGTATTTCAAACCAACCCTCAGAACTCCATTGATCGCTTCTTCTATTGGTAATTCGCGAAGCGAATAAGTTGCGACGCCTACTTTCAATCCTTTCCAAGGATCGGTTGAGGGCAAAGCTGTTGGGAAGGGCGCCGCTGGCGAGGATTGAGGCATGAGTGGGATCATGGCGGCCATAGCGCCCGCACCAATTATTTGACGACGATTCAATTTGGTCATGAGAGGTCCTTTTTGTCGTAGATGTAAGATTAGATGTGCGACTTGGGTAGGAAACGGACAGCCTACCATCGGCACGAGCCAGAGTCACCTAGGCAGTGCATAGTTGCAGAATGATGCATCGCTCAATGCACACGGCGGAATGCAATCAGCGCATCAACCAGCCTTTCAATATCTTCACCGTTGTTATAGGCATGGGTGCTGGCGCGCAATCTGCCTGCTCGAACACTGAGCACAATATCTTCTTGGAGAAGGTATTGTCGGGCGGCTAGTAGTTCAGAAGGCTGATTGTGCGTTGGGTCCGCAAACTCGATGCCGACAATACCGCTTCTATTCTCAGGGTGGTGCGGCATCCTGGCGACGAATCCCGCTTGGGTCAGGCGCTCCGCTAATGCATTCACGTTCTCGCGAATCGCTTCAGCAACCGGACTGTTTGGAAGCGCGGCCCCTGACGATTCCAACATCGCTATGCTGGCCGACAATCCCAGCAATCCAGGCATGTTGCTGGTGCCTCCTTCGTAACGCGCCGCGCTGGTTTTTAGCCGCGTGGCCCCAGGCTCGAAACTGCCGTCAGCCAAACTTGCCCACCCCATCCCCACCGGGCGTAGCATATCCAGGTGCTGCGATTTGATGTAAAGGAAGCCTGCCCCCTCGGGACCGAGCAGCCATTTATGACCATCGGCACATACAAAGTCCACTCCACACTCTTGGACATTCAGAGGAAAAGCTCCCAGTCCTTGAATCGCGTCGAGCATCACCAAGCAGCCGCGTCGGTGCGCCAGCTCAACCAGCGGCGCTGGATCCGTTCTGTAGCCGGAAGCGAAGCCAACCCAGCTGAGTGAAATCAAGCGAGTACGCGAATCGACATGCCGAAAAATGGACTCCGCCGTGATCGTACCGCAAGGCTCAATTGGAACTTGCCTAACTTCCACTCCTTGCCACTGCAGACCTCTCCACGGCAGGAAATTCGAGGGAAACTCGTTATCAGGAATGACCACATTGTCACCCGGTTGCCACGGCAATGCTTCGGCAATGATATTGATTCCATGTGTGGTGTTGCTGACCAGAGCAATCTCATCTGCAGTTCTCGCGTGTATCAATCTTGCGCAAGAACCCCTCAAGCTGGAAATACGCTTGGACCAGTCGAGCCATTTGACGTCACCGCATTGGCTGCACGTTTCGGCGTAATCAACGATTGCTTGGCGCGACGACAAAGGGATCGGTGCGACTGCGGCATGGTCGAAGTAGGCAAATCGTTCAGCCACCGCCATCTGGCGGCGGATCGCCTGTCGGGTGGATTCTGCAGATACCATCACGATGCAATGCGAGGGTAGGTTCGTAACGATTCTAAGTCTCTGAAAATCGCTCAGCTGCTTTCAAAGGGGGATAAATAGGGGACATAGGTGACAGCTTGCCACCTTGGATTATACTATCGCAGTGCTCATCTCCTGCATTTCTGGGAATGCGCTCAAGTCGACTTTGATTGATGCCGTATTGCTGGTATTTTCTACGCCATTATATACGGAGTGTCCCTAGTCGAGGCGCGGTAAACTGTGAACTATTCTGCCACAAGCCAAAAAGGTTGGCTGATGCCAAAAGCATTGTGTTTGATTGGGCTGGTTCTAGCCATCCTGGTCTTTCTGATCTTTGTTCTGGACCTAGTCCTGGCGATGACTACCGATGGCATGGCTCCATTTAATGGTGCTAGCACGCTCATGGACGTGATGTTCATCATCAGTTCCGCAGGCATCATTTGGGTCGCCTGGTCGACTTTTCGCGAGCAGAAATAGCGTCGCCAGATTCACCTTCGAATTTCCAGCACTAGTCGAGCACTATCGGCGAAATTGGTCCCGAGGAAGCTACAGCTCAAGATTGAGAGAGTATTCCCCCCCAGCAAGAGCAGCGTAGCTGTTGGGCGATGCCAAGGATGGAATGTGATGGGAAGAAGGGACGTGGGGGAACGGCGAAGTTGACTCTTTGCGTTCTCGCTCGTTCAAGAGCCTCCAAGTTTCATTCTCAATTGCCAGCAGGTCTTGCAGCTGCGATAACTGGGTCGAACTCCTGCTCTCGCTGATCTCCGTTAACATTTTTAGCAGAAAGACGTAGAAATCAGCTGTTGGCCGAGCAACAACGTTGGATTCATCTCTCACCCCGGCTAGCAATTCACCGAGAATGTCGCGAATTCGTAGCAGCCAACCATCGGCCTCCCGTATTTGTCCCACAGTCCACATCTGGTCTACGACGGAACAAAGCTCATGTGCGCGATTGATTAACATTTGTCGCAAGCGGATCGGCGACGCCGACATGATTTCTTGTTCCAAATAGGGATTTGCAACAGTACCGCCATTTCGCATGTGATCCTCGCTCCAGATGAGAGTTTCTATCTTCAGATTGGTTTTCGTGTGGAATTGAACTTGATAGCGAGGAAAAAAGCTTTGGGCGAATCGCTGCACGGCTGTTGGCTGACCGTTCTAACGGATGTATCGATTATTCCGGAGGAACGGGAACGCTATATGGCAACGTATGAGCTATTCGCTAAAAACGTCAGGATGATTATCTAAGCTCTCCCCTACAGAATTCAAATCGTTTGGATTGAGTTCTGCAGGGGAGGGTCGGCTTATCAGGGCCAAGGAGGGGCTTGCGTACCAAAACAATGGAATCTATGGCAAACGGCAGCTCAGTTTTGACAGCTCGAGCGGAAGTATGAATAACGGCAGGCATGTAATAACCAGCGCTGAGAATCCTCGTGTCCGTCAAACTAGGAGGCTGCGAGATTCCAAGCACCGCAGGCAAACGGGCATGTTCTTGATCGATGGCGTCAAGGAAATTCGCTCGGCTATTGATGCTGGCATATCTGTCAGCACGTTGTGGCTCTCGTCGGATTCTGTCGGCATGGATTCGAGTTTTGGCGACGACATGCGACATGCTATTCAATGGGTAGCTCCCGAAATTCTATGCCGTATCAGCTACGGACAGCGCGGGGACGATCCCGTTGCCGTGGCATCGATGCCAAGCACTACATTGTCGGACGTCGCCCTGAAATCGACAGACCTGGTACTTGTCCTCGATCGAATTGAAAAGCCAGGTAATCTGGGCGCATGCCTCCGTTCGGCCGCAGCTTGTCGCGTAAGTGCAGTCATACTGACGTCTCCCGTCTGCGACGTCTTCAACCCAAATACGATTCGGGCCAGTCGAGGAGCCATATTTTCAGTGCCGATCGCTGTTTGCGAGGCATCCGAACTGCAGCGGTTCCTCACGTCCGTCGGTATTCCTGTCTTTGCTGCGCGAGTCGACGCGACTTGCCAGCTTTGGGATTGCCGGTTTTCCCATGGAGCGGCCGTCGTTTTCGGTAGTGAATCGCAAGGCTTGGGCCACGACTGGCGGTTTGCTCAGGTGCAAGACTTCACGATCCCGATGGAACCCACAATAGATAGCCTGAACGTTTCAATCAGTGCAGCTGTAACGTTGTACGAGGCTTTCAGACAGCGAACTTTGGGTTAAAGCAGTTAGCGCGATGCGCTCATTATTTGACCGAGGGCATTTGACCGGGTAGAGTTAGTCGGAACGCCTTCTGCAGGCAATTCGATCGACGCGTGGATTTTTGGACCGCCATGGCTGTAACCTATTTCAAACGTTTCCGCATGGAGCTGCGCGTCGACGGGGCAATTAATTTGTCGCAGGTGCAGACGCCTGAGGGCATTATCATGCAGCCGTGGGAACCGCGACTGCTAAATGCTCATGCAGACGTGAAGTGGGAGAGCTTCCGGGAAGAACTTGACGCACATGTTTTCCCCTGTCTGGCCGAGCGAGATGGCTGCAGACATTTGATGCGGGAGATCAGCGAGCGCTCCGACTTTGTTCCCGAAGCAACATGGTTGGCCTGCCGAACCAACAGCTTTGACAACAAGCTGCAACCATGTGGAACCATACAGGGGCTGAGAACAAGTTCCCGAGAAGGAGCAGTCCAGAACTTGGGAGTGCATCCTGATTTTCGCGATATGGGCATAGGGAGAGTGCTATTGCTGCACGCCCTCGAAGGATTTCACCGAGCTCGCTGTCGTTACGTGCACTTGGAAGTGACCGTACACAACACTGCCGCAATTCGTCTCTATGAGCGACTGGGATTTCGAACTGTAGAAACGCTATTCAAAATCGCTGATGTGCAGTACGCGTGAGAAATTTCCAGCCGAGTTTCTCAGGCAGCAGGGTTTAGGCAACTGGGGCTAGGCAGCACATGTCAAACAAGTCGCTGGGGCTAAGTAGAAGAAACAGGAGGCCTGGGGGCTTTGCGCGCACCGGTTTCTTCAGCAATCCAATCTCGCTGCTGTCATCAACCACTCTTTGAACGTAGCAAAGCGACTGATCTGGCTTGATTCGCGGCTTTCGAATCCGTTACAAGCCTGGAATTGCTGATTCTGATCACCGAGTCGAGCGGTTTCGATCAAACGCAGTTTGCACGTGATTGGTCGCGGGAATGCGTACGACTCCAACACAGTCAAGTCGTCTCAGATCCTGAGTTGTACTTGACGCTACTGCTGATCATGGCAAGAAAAACGGACTTAGATTCTTAGGGAGCGGTTGGCTGTGCAGTCCTATTTATTCGTCGCGCCAAGGTGTGGGCGTATTCCAAGTCAGGTTCCTGCAACATCATCAAAGCATGAAGCGAGTGTAACTTGCCGATGGCGACTTATTCTAGCCGTCATGGCCTATTGCGCACTCGGAAACTCAGCTCCGCTGTTCGGACAAGCTTGGCTAACAGACCAATCTTTGAAGAATCTGCAACTACCAGAATTTCCTCCCACTGTTGTTCCCGCAGCGCTCGAGGCTGCACCGGTCGCGGCAGCTCAGTCGGTTGTCCCAGCCGCGGCGACCGGCCCCGGGCTGGAGTATCCGCCGCCGCCCCTTGCTCCTCCGCTGTCACAGGACTTGCAGGTTCCTTCCGTTTTTGACGAGCCTCAAGCTGTTGTTACCACCGGGCCAAGCTGGTACTACCCGTGGACTTGGATTCCATTAGATGGTTGGAAAAACAGTGCGGAGCTGGGCATTAATGCCTCCGCAGGAAACGCCGAGTCGTTCAGCTTTCAGACGGGTGCGAGATTTAAGCGCAAATCGGACTTCACGCTTTTCGATTTGCGCATCACTCACAATCGCACTCAAGCCAATGGCATTGAGACACAGAACAATGCTTTAATGTTTGCAGATTTTGAACGGTTTCTCGGCGAATCGCGCTGGACGTATTTCATCAAGAATGGGCTCGAGTACGACGAATTCAAAGCCTTCGATCTGCGTTACAACATCAACTCAGGTCTTGGATACAGTTTCTATCGAACGGACGATCTGACGTTGGCCGGACGATTTGGTGCTGGTGCATCGCGCGAATTTGGCGGGCCAAACAACGCTTGGTCGCCTGAAGCACTCTTTGGCGGAGACTATGAGCATCAGTGGACAAAGCGGAATAAATTCATCGCCAAAATCGACTACTATCCCGAATGGACCAATTTCTCGAATTTTCGGTTGATTTCTGATGTTGCTTGGGAATACTTAATCGACGAAGACGGGAACCTCTCATTCAAAATCGGTGCCAATGACCGTTACGACAGCACGCCCAACGGTCGCAAGCCCAATGACGTCAACTATTCCGCACTATTGCTCTACAAGTTCTAGCAAGGCAAATGTGTCGTACTCTCAGTGAACTGCCAGCGACATTTTTGTGGTAGCCTATTCAAAAGTTCCGCAACTCGAAAAGTAAAATGTCGTTAGCCCTCATCGATTTGGCTAGGCCCTGAAATGTTGAGCGATAAAATCCCTAATAATACAGTTGCCGTGTACACGGGCTCGTTCGACCCAATCACCCTAGGCCATTTGAATGTGATTCAGCGAGCAAGCCGACTGTTTAGTGAGCTGGTAGTTGGGGTTGGAATCAATTCCGAGAAGCAAGCTCTCTTTTCGCCGGAACGTCGAGTCGAACTGGTGCAAAGTGTAGTTCGCGACATATCCAATGTTCGCGTGGAAATGTTTTCAGGACTTGCAGTTCGGTTTGTCAAACAATGTGGGTCGCGCGTCATGGTACGCGGTGTGCGACCACTGACAGATATCGCTGGTGAGTTCACGATGCTGATGGCCAATCATCAACTGGATGAAGAAGTCGAAACGGTATTCCTTATGGCTAACGAGAACTACTCACACGTTTCCAGTTCGCTTATCAAGCAGATTGCCCTACTGAGTACCGACGAAATGCTGGCGAAATTCGTACCTCAAGAGATCATCGAACCACTGCGCGAACGAATGACCGGCGAATCTTGATCCAGTCAATGACCATCGGCAAAGCCGGTGGCTTGAGGAAGGCCCCTAAAAGCTGGCCACGAGACTGAGCCATACAAGCACGAACGCGAGCTAGTGCCAAGAATTGGAAATTCCGCTCCAGATAATCGTTCTGCAAAATTAGCCGCTGTGCGCTAGCACGCGGTTTTTTACGGAACCGCACGCTAGCGCGTTGCGGCTGATGTGGCATCGGAATTACGA
>JAGQPR010000916.1 GCA_020426625.1 Planctomycetales bacterium | reverse complement strand
AATCACGCGAATCTGTCGGCCGAGTTCCCGACCGAACGTCATGACGAAGTGTTGAACCAGCGGCTCCAGGTCCTCAATGCGTTCGCGCAGTGGCGGCACGTCGATGACGAAACCGCAGAGGCGATAATACAGGTCCTCGCGAAACTTGCCCTGTGCGACCATTTCTTCGAGATCGCGGTTGGTGGCGGCAATGATCCGCACATTACCGCGATGCGTGTGATTGCCACCGACGCGTTGGAAACTACCGTCCTGCAACAGGCGGAGCACCTTCGCTTGGGTCATGCTCGACATGTCGCCAATTTCGTCGAGAAAGAGCGTGCCGCCATCGACCTGTTCGAACTTGCCGATACGGGTGCGATGGGCGCCAGTGAAGGCACCACGCTCGTGACCAAAGAGTTCGCTCTCGAGAATCGTCTCCGGAATGGCGGCACAATTGATCGTCAAGAACGCGTTGCCGGCGCGCAGGCTGTGCTTCCAGATTGCTTCGGCGATGAGTTCTTTG
>JAGQPR010000915.1 GCA_020426625.1 Planctomycetales bacterium | reverse complement strand
CCCGGTTTGATCGCCCCTGTCAGAATGAGCGTACGGATCAGCGGGTATATTTGGTCGCGTAAGGGCCGAGAGCGGTCAAGACGGGCGGTGGACAGATCACAGGACATACTGTCATACTAATATAACAGTTCTGGACAGCAAGCCCGAATTCCGTTTAACATCGCGAAATCAGCAAACCGCGCGGGAGGTCGTGATGGCGGGTAAGAACAATTTTCCCAAACTTCACAATGCCATGTGGCCCGGTCTGGTGGGCCGCGGATCGCCTGAAATTCCGGCTATCGACCTTGACACCATGATCAAGCTGACGGTCGATGCCGAAGTTGACGGAGTGAAATTCGACGGCATCGACATCTTTCATGCAGCCCCCCACACCAATATCGACTTCACCGACGATGAGGTGAAAAAGTTTGCTGCCAAGGCGAAGAAACACAATCTCTCGATCGGTTCGATCGTGGCGCCGGTATGGCCGCCCGTAGGGGGCGGTTCAGCCATGGGCTCGGCCAGCGA
>JAGQPR010000914.1 GCA_020426625.1 Planctomycetales bacterium | reverse complement strand
CGACTTGTCGGAGCTTTGGATGAAACACGGCCACATACTGTGATTGTTCACCCATTCAGATCCAAAGCGGTGACGAGTCACCGCACTCCAAAATCAGCGAGCGGGGAGCGTCAGCAGCGTCAGCTCCCTGTCCCTTGTGCTCACAATCTAAAAGCACGACACCACTTCTCATCGACGATGAATCTGGCACGATACGAGAACCAACGTCAACGCTTTATAGACAGCAGGAAGACACAGGGGACTGACGTCCCCCGCTCGCCTTGGAGTGCGCCGACTTGTCGGAGCTTTGGATTGAACGTCGCTTCTTTTTCTCCGGAAGACCTTTCTACACAGACGCGAGGAGTTTTAAAACGCGGAGGACGCAGAGGATCGCAGAGAGGGTGTTTTCTCCGCGATCCTCTGCGCACTCTGCGTTTCATACTACTTGTTCGCCCATTCAGATCCAAAGCGGTGACGAGTCACCGCACTCCAAATATCAGCGAGCGGGGTGGCGTAAGCCCCCTGTCCCTTGTGCTCAC
>JAGQPR010000913.1 GCA_020426625.1 Planctomycetales bacterium | reverse complement strand
CTTTGCACTGATTGCTTACATTCTCGTGTTCGCCTCTCTTCTCGCAACAGTCATCAGCTTCATATTTTCGCCAGTTCTTGAGCGAATAAATTTGAATCGAAAACCACCCCATTCTCTTTTGAATTTGCGTTAACAGAGAACTGACCGATTCATATCTCTCGTTCAGGCTTCATCCTCTTTCACCGTGCGGGGCCAAGGGCCTGAAGGCCTCAGCGGGCGAGCCCCGACGGATGAAAGACGACGAAGCCACAGGTGAACGAACAAAATTTGCAATCGCGGCGGGTAGTATGCAGCTTGCGAGTTTCTTGCGTGCTCGGCTACTTCCCAACTTTTTTGGCAGGCGTTTCTCATGGTAGCTAACAACTGAAGTGAGAAACGGGTAGATGCAGCAGCGGCTTTATGACTGATGTCTATTGGTCAGTCATGGAGCCGGTGGTCTAACAAAGGTTTTCTCTGGTGAGCGCACTTCCTGGTTCGGCGATGGACTGATTCCCAATGAATCGGCCCACAGCCGGACCAA
>JAGQPR010000912.1 GCA_020426625.1 Planctomycetales bacterium | reverse complement strand
ATCGCGCCTTATCGCGACTGGGTCATCCACGCCTTCAACGAGGACATGCCGTTCGACCAGTTTTCGACATGGCAACTCGCTGGTGATTTGGTCGATCCCGACAACCCTCATGCGTTGATCGCCACGGGCTATCTGCGTGTGCTGCAGACCTCGCATGAAGGGGGTATTCAGCGAGGCGAATATCTCGCGAAGTACTCGGCGGATCGCGTGCGTAATTTCGGCGAGGTCTGGCTCGGGTCGACCCTCGGTTGCGCCGAGTGCCATGACCACAAGTACGATCCGTTCACGCAGGATGACTTCTATTCGATCGCGGCTTTCTTCGCCGACGTCGACGACTCGGGGACTTTTACCGGCACCAACACGCTCCCCACTCGTCGTGAACCCGAGATCGAAGTCCGTTCACCGCTGGACGAGGAGCGACTAACGCGACTGAGGCAAGAAGCCGAGTCCCTCACGACGGCGCTGGCCGGGCCGAGTCCGACCGAGTCGAGCAATGCGCCGGACGCGAACGTCGACGAGGCTC
>JAGQPR010000911.1 GCA_020426625.1 Planctomycetales bacterium | reverse complement strand
GACAACCGTGGCGGCCGTCGTTCCGTACTTTGATCGTTTCGTAAAGGCATTCCCGGATGTCTTTGCGCTGTCTCAGGCGAGCGAAGCGGATGTGCTTAAACAGTGGGAGGGCCTTGGATACTACAGTCGTGCCCGAAACATCCACAAGGCTGCACAGATTCTTGTGGGTGACCACGCCGGACACTTCCCTGAAGACGTCGTTGAGCTGCAGCTTCTGCCAGGCATTGGACGATACACGGCTGGCGCGATTGCTTCGTTTGCCTTTCATCAGCCGGCACCGATTGTGGAAGCCAATACGCTCCGACTGTATTCCCGATTGACGGGATTGACGGACGATCCGCGTTCGACGGCCGGGCAGAAGGCTCTCTGGACATTTGCCGAGCGAACCGTTTCGACCTCACAGCCAGCCAGTTTTAATCAGGCGGTGATGGATCTTGGTGCGGGTGTCTGTCGGCCGCAGGAACCGGACTGCCCGCGATGTCCTCTGAAATCGTGCTGCGAAGCATTTCGTCAGGGAACTCAGGC
>JAGQPR010000910.1 GCA_020426625.1 Planctomycetales bacterium | reverse complement strand
AATTGATGGCCCATTCCTACAGCCATCTCTTCGGTTTGCCCACGACCGGACTCCGCTTTTTCACCGTTTACGGTCCCTACGGTCGCCCCGACATGGCTTTGTTTTCATTCACCAAGGCCATTCTCGAAGGGAAGCCGATCGAGGTCTTCAACCACGGCAATATGAAACGGGACTTCACCTACGTCGATGACATCGTCGAAGGGGTCGTTCGGGTCTCCGACAATATTCCCGCCGGAAATCCAGCCTGGTCGGGAGCACAACCCGATCCCGCCACCAGCCCTGCCCCCTATCGCGTCTACAACATCGGCAACAACCAGCCGGTCCCCCTGATGGACTTCATCGGGACCTTGGAACAGGCCCTCGGCAAACAGGCCGAGAAAGTCTTCCTCCCGATGCAGACCGCCGACGTTCCTGAAACCTACGCCGACGTCTCCGATCTGATGAGCGATGTCGGTTTCAGCCCCTCGACCCCCATCGACGTCGGCATCCCGAATTTCGTCGCTTGGTATCGCAGCCATTACGGGGT
>JAGQPR010000090.1 GCA_020426625.1 Planctomycetales bacterium | reverse complement strand
CCTTGGCAATCTCAACGACTTGTTGCTGTCCAACTCGCAGATGGGAGATTTCGGATCGCGGATCGATCGTGTTGTCGAGATCCTTTAGCAGGTTGCGGCATTGATTATTTTGCTCCCGCGAACGGATTAGCCCTGCCGTAGAAACTAACTCACGGCCGAGAAAGATATTCTCAGCGACTGAAAGATAGGGAACCAGATTAAGTTCCTGATGCACCAACGCGATGCCACGATCATTGGCATCGCGAGGCCCCAAGAATCGTATCGATTCGTTGTTCAACCGAATCGCGCCCTCGTCTGGCTGAATAATGCCAGCGAGAATCTTCATCAGCGTCGATTTGCCCGCTCCGTTTTCCCCGATTAGGCCATGCACCTCGCCTGGTTTGACGTCAAAGTTGACACGATCCAATGCCACGACTCCGGGATATCGCTTGACGATTCCCTCGCCTGATAGGACACATTGGTTGGCAGTTGAAGTCATGTTGATCAGGTAGTGTAAGCTTCCTGCTTGCCGTCTTTAGGTATTAGGGAGGAAGCTTCGCAAGCTGGAAGCTTACGCCACCTCATGTCGTGTCACGACAGCTAAGTACACCACATCAAGGGGTTACTTTCAATTGAATGGGAATCAGGCAAAGTGGATCGAGAGCGGATTTTCCGCCAATTTGACAGCACCCTACAAATTCGACCTGGACGCCTTCTTTCAGCAGTTCGCGATTCGGCGCGATGACGTTCTCTTCAACTTGACGATTGAGGTCCGACGAGACGGCGTTGAAGTCCTGAGAGTTATTAAATTCGCTAGCCTTCACACCGACTGCTTCACGCACTGTATTGTCAACAAGGACGCCGAACTCCAGGCAAACTCGACGTGGGCTTCCTTCAACTTCTAGCAATACGCGATCTTTCTCAAGGGATTCGACCGTCCCCTTGCCGCGGACGCAGAAAAAGAATGCACCGCCCAATCCGGCTTGTTTTCCAAACTCTTTTTTGGCTTTCGCTGCATCCGCGTCAAACGCTTGCCATATTGCAAGAACTTCTGTTGCTGTCGTGGCGTAAGCTTCCAGCTTGCGAGGCTTACCGGCGGCTGGCGTATTGTTCGCAAGCTGGAAGCTTACGCCACCCTGTGTATCAGCACCAAGCGGGCGGATGTGAAACAGCGGAAAGAACCAACTCAATCCAATGGTCAGTCCGATTAGCCCGCAGTAAATTGTTCGCCGCCTGTTCAACGTGGCTACTCCTTTTTGCCGTAGCCAATGAATTCGCTGATGTTCTCATGATTCACCAAGTCCACATTGACAGGGATCTTTTGCTCGTAGTCTCGCTTGCCGTTGCTCAAGTATTCGTGAGCGTATTCGGCAGCCGTGGTTGCCATCAACTTAGGATATTGCATCACCGTAGCCGCAATCTTGCCGTCGATGATCGACTGGATCACGTCCTCAGATCCGTCGTAGCCAAAGACTTTCACGCTGTCGGCTTTGCCGGCTGATAGCAGAGCTTGATACGCTCCCATGGCCATCGCATCGTTACCGCAGAAAATGGCGTTGATGTCGTCCTGTGATTGCAGAATCGATTCCATCACTTCAAGAGCTTTGTTGCGATCGAAGTCGGCGCTTTGCTGAGCCACCATCTTCAGTCCTGCGTAGCGATCGACGACCGCGTGAAACCCCTTAGACCGGTTCCAAGTGTTGTTGTCACCGACCAATCCCAGCAACTCGACATACTTGCCCTGCTCGCCAACTTTTTCCACAAAGTATTTGCCCAGTTCAACACAGCCCGAATAGTTGTCTGACAGCAATTGAGCAGTCGCTACGTCGCTGGAATTGATTTCGCGATCAATGCAAAAGACCGGAATGCCGGCTTCTTTGGCACGTTGAACGTTGGCGATGGAACCGTCAGCATCCGTGGGGTTGAAAATGATCGCTTCGTAACCGGCGGCGATCACGTTGTCGAAATGCGAGGCTTCTTTCGCGGTGTCGTTCTGGGAATCGAAAAGCGTTGCTTCGTCGCCGAGTTCAATCGCGCGATCGCGGGCCGTCTCGCCGAGCACTACGAACCAAGGATTGTTGAGTGTCGAGACAATCACGGCAATTCGATGTGGCTTCTTAGCGGTTCCCAAGGAGCCTGTGTCACCGCCGGCGTTGGTAGATGAAGAAGAAGAGGAATTGGAACAACCTGCGAACAGCAAGAGCAGCACATATGCTGCGCCGACGAGTGGTCGAAAACAGATCTCAATACGTTTCATTTTTTTTCCTCGCCACTTAAAACACCACGCCGGACTTGAGTATAACGTTTGCGTACGGAGTGCATTCGCCGGTGCGGACAATCGCTTCGCTCTCACGCGTTAGCTGTTTGAACTGCTCGTGAGAGACTTCGGTGACGACCGGCTTCATCGCATACTTTTCAAAGACCTCCACCATCGCCCTGAAAATCTCAGGGTTCTTCTGATGGATCTCGCTGGCCACCACGATCTCTTCGACCATCATTTCACTGAGCAGTGCATCAAGGGTGCGAATGAACGAGGGGTATCCGTTTTCGATTGCCAGATCGATACGTTTCACCCCAGTCGGTATTGGTAGTCCTGCGTCACACAAAGTGATCGACGCGGTATGACCAACCTGGCTTATTGCATAGCTGAGTTCACTATTGAGCAATCTGGTTCGTTTCATGTGGTATCCCGTGGCGTAAGCTTCCAGCTTGCGTGTAGTACTATCCGCGATGAAGTTGGCAAGCAGGATGCTTACCCCACTGAATGCGGTACAACTTCGATCTTGCAGCACTTATTGAAGTCGGCAACTGTACCAAAGCCGGTTACTAGTTCATCCAAGCTGAATCGATGGGTGATTAGCGATGGGAAGTCGTAGCGATCCGACTGTTGCTCCAGTACCTTCAGTACAGGACGCCAATTCGTTCCGCAGTGGAAGACCGAATGGATGTGTAAATTCTTCGAGTTGATATGACGCATGACGTCGAGCGGTACTGTCTTGCCGAGATCGACCCAGTTGCCGACTTCGATCACTGTGCCGCCTTTGCGAACCATTCGCAGCGCTTCGACGAAAGCCGCCGGTTCGCCCGCCGATTCGATGACCAAATCGGGACCGACGCCTTCGGTCATGTCTTTGACTCGTTCAATCCGCTCTTCGACACCAACCTTGGATGCGTTCATGGTCACGTCGGCGTACAAGCCCTTGGCGATACCCAAACGCAAATCGGACAGGTCCGTTGCGATCGACAAACCGGCACCTTGAATTCGAGCCATCACACCATGAAGAATGCCTAGCGGGCCATTGCCCAGCACGGCAACCGACATGCCTGGCCCAAAGCCCTCGTTGACTGGCGCAAACGGAACACTCGCACGAGCCAGAGCGTGAAAGGCAACGGCCATTTCTTCGACGAATACCGCAACATCGGTCGGCATACTTTCTGGGATTTTGAACAAGTGGGTGCGCGGGCGGATAAACATGTATTCACCGAAGCCACCTCGCACATGGGGAGCTACATCCGCGCTGGGATGTAGGCCGTACGCCTGCAATTGATTTTCACAAGTCTTGTTGTTGTACTGATTTCGACAATACCAGCATTCGCCGCAGTTCACTTCGACAGCGATCGCCACGCGGTCACCGGGCTGTAACAGTTGTCCGTCGTAATCCATAACTCGAGCTGCGTTGTCACCGATTTCTTCAATCGTCGCGATGACTTCGTGACCACCGATGTACGGGTAAATCGACTTACCACGCAGCTCCGTCGCTTCACCCAAGAAGATATGTCGATCCGTGCCGCAAATCCCAGCCATGTCGACTTTTACAATCGCCGAATCGTGATCCATCTTAGGGTAAGGATAGGTTCGCATCTCAGTTTTGCCTGGTGCCGTCATGCAAACGGCGCGAACTTGAGTTGCCTTGCTGGAATTGGATTTTGATGATGGTCGAGTTTCAGCTAATTGAGCCATGATATGCCTCAAGATTTGCGTTAGTTGCATCGGTCCGTCAATGTGGCTCGGACGTTAGCCATTTGGATACTAAGAACTGATTGTGACAGTCTTGATCCCGCAGGTCTTCCTGTATTTTCAATAGAACCAATGGAATTCTAAGGTCGCGAAGGTGCTCAGATCAGTGGCACAGAAGACGGTGACAGTAGCGTGCAGGCGATGTTCGATTTTTCATGACTCTTATGCGTTTTCCTGCCGATCGATCCATTCGACGAGTTCCTTAAGAGTTGGAAAGGAAGTTTGCGTACCAATACGAGTCACAGAAAGGGCTGCAACGGCGCTGGCGCGGCGGGCGGAATCCACGAGGCTCATTCCCTCTGCCAGCGAAACTGCAAGAGCTGCGGTGAAGGCATCACCAGCACCTGTCGTATCAACAGCTTTAACCTTGGTAGCCGGGATGTGAGTTGCCCCGGACTGGTCAAGAATCAAGACGCCATTGCCGCCCATGGTCAAAGCCACTCGCTTCACGCCTCGATCACGCAGTCGTTCCGCTGTACGCACTGCATCCGCTTCAGTCTCGATCGTGTGTCCGGTCAGCGCCGCGATTTCCGTTTTGTTGGGAACGCAGACGTCACATAAGGCAAGCAGTTCATCAGTAACCTGCTGGGCAGGCGCGGGCGTGAGCATCGTCAGCACGCTTGCGGCGCGAGCCAGTCGAAATGCTTCGACGGCTGCTACGACTGGCGTTTCCAACTGACAAAGAACGACCTGGGATTGCTCGAACATCGCCGATGCTGCCTGGACGTCCTGGGCGCTCAGCAATGCATTGGCTCCCGGGACCACGATAATGCAATTCTCGGCTTCGTCGTCAACAAGGATGGCGGCGGTTCCTGTCGGCTCGTCTTCTGTCTGCCGAATAAACGAAGCTTGTATACCTTCCGCCTGATAAGCCGTGATAGCTGCCTGACCGAACGCGTCATTGCCAACACAGGCGATGAACGTCACGTCGGCGCCCAACCTGGCGGCTGCCACAGCCTGATTGGCGCCCTTGCCGCCCATACCCTGATGCAGCGCGTGCCCAGTCAGCGTTTCGCCCGGCTGAGGAAACCGAGGCGTGCGAAATGTCAGATCGACATTTGCCGAACCAACGACGGTGATACGAGGTTGTTTCATGTATCTGTTTCCTTGACGGGGCGTAGGTTTTTCAACTTGAGGGGACTGCCCAATGACAAGCGGGCGGCCATCGCTATAGAAGTCATTGATCAACACACCAATCAGCCCGCTGTGCAAACTCTCTCTGAAAATCCGTCTTCCACTTTGAGATACTCGATCCACCTAGCCCGTCCACAAAGTGCCGCGTCGATCCCTGACGTACGTACTGTCCGCCCCAACTCGGTTGAGTGGGATCTTCTGGATCATTGATACCACGGTTGGCACTTACTAGATAAAGGAATGCGGGCGAATCCCCTTCGATGACGCCGGGCCCACTCATCGCTGCGGGCGGGTATATCGCGCACAGCGGGCCATGGCCTTGAATGATGTTTTCCTTAACCCACTGCTGGTCATCCACTCGGAACATGCCCTGGTAAGTTGTCCTCGATTCAACAATAAACAAGTCAGGAAACTCTTTCATCAGCCAAGTATGCGACGCGTCCTGGCAGGCAATCAAAAAGACGCGGAGCTTGCCGATAAAGGCCGCCGTTTCCTCTTCGCTACGAGTTTTCTTCACCCGCCAAATCGCCTGAGCAACCTCACGCGGACCGCCCCAGACACCGATGTAGATTGGCCGTGGATCAGGTTTATCAGCAGCCGTGATGATCGCGTTGGATGCTTCACTGTCCATGCCCTCGCCAATGATGTCGGTGACCGGTTGTTTGTCACACCCAAACTGAATTTTGATCCCGTGGTTATTGCCTCTACCTTCGCACGTAACCGCACGCAATGCGTCCGCAGTAGGATACTTGGAATCATGCTTCCGCAGACGCTCGTCGACTTTGTCGTATTCGTCGAGCACCACCAGAATATTCTTCTTCTCGGCAACCATACCGAAGGTGCCAGCTGAAGCGATCAGTCCCTCGATATCAAACTCATTGGCGTACAATAGAAAACGCACCATCGACTGGACGTCATCGGGATCGCTGTTGGTTACTGGAAACCCTGGGAAGTCAGAACTCACCATAACTCGCAATCGCGTGTTCTCCGTGGGATTGCGATCTTGCGCGGACAACCTCCCGGATTCGACGAGCGTCAAGAATGTCAGACAGCAAATGCCAAGCAACTGAATGTATCTAGGAAATGGTTGACCCATCGTCGTATCTTGCGCCAGGCTAGTGATTATTCGACATTGATGATGACGCGACGATAAGCGTAGAGGCTCGGTTTTCCGTCATCGTGGATTTCCAAAATGATGTGCACAGTTTTGCCGCTGGCATTTTTGGGAATGGTAACTGTGGCCACTGCATCGGTCGGATTTTTGGGCTTTAGGTCGCCCTGATAGGAACTCGCTTCCTTATAGAATGACCAGGAATAACTTAGCGTGTTACCATCGGGATCACTGGAACCAAGTGCGCTCAACGTCACTTCGGAATCAGGTTCTGCCGAGACCTCCAAAACCTTTCGAGACGAATCGCCGTTGACAATAGCAATGGGATGATGGTTGGCATCGGAGTACTTGTTGGTGATGCTCCAGTCCATCCGAGCGGCGAAGTCGTTGTCATAACCTGTACTCCAACGCTTGATCGCTTCCGCGCCTTCTGCAGAGTTTCCAAACATCAGGTAAGGGTCGTACTCGCCCTCGTTGGTGACGGGCTTCATGCTGCGGATGCCAGCTTTCTTGGTCAGTTCAAATCGGCCGCCCCAGCCGCCCTGGTCAATTTTATCAGGGTCGTTCAGGCCGTTTGGATAGACATGCATGAAGGCCGGGGTATCACCTTCGGTCGCCCACTGCGTATCCGGATAAACCGCTCCCAATGGGCCGTGGCTCTGAATGTCATTGCGTTGGTAATCACCATTTTTTGGCGGCTGCCAACCGTAAACTCCGGTGGCACGAATGTAGAGCACCTCAGGAAAGTTCTTCGCAATCCACGCGCCAGCATCGTCCTGCCCCAGGATGTCAAACACTCGCAGTTTGGCAAGAAACTTCGATAGATCGTCCTTTGACCGAGTTGCTCGAACTTTCCATATCGCTTGTGCAATATTGTTGGCTCCACCCCATGCACCCACCCACACGGGACGCGGATCGTCCTTGTCAACTGAAGCAATGATTAGCTCCGAGCCTGCACTGTCCTTGCCGTCCCCGACGTCGTCCATACCATAGCCCGTTTGTCCCATGACAGAGATTGATCGCAAGTATTCGACCGAAGGATAGCCATCGGCATGTACCTTCAGATTAGGAACACATTTACCGTACGCATCGACGATTTTGTCGAGCATTTTGGTGTCGCTTTGAGTCTTCTTCCAGCAACCGGTCGATACAATTAAGCCTTCGATGTCGAATTCGTTGGCACTGACCAACAGACGGACCAACGATTGTTCATCATCGGGATCGGCACCGAGATCAGTGGTCGTGATGATTCGTGGCTTGCCGTTTCTGGTATTAGATGTTGGATGATCTTCCTGCGCCAAAGCTAAGTTGGTCACAAGCGTGAAAAATAGAGCAGCAAAGAGGGATTGGTTGTGTGTCATTGTTGTTTTTTCTTGTTAACGTATAGCTGCAGTCGACGACGGAGATTTGCAGCGCAACATTCGCTTTGCAAAGTCGCCAAGAAATTCTTCGCGCCAGCGGTTTACAGTTTTCGCGCCATGGTGTTCGCGCTCGGCAAGTTCAGGAGCTGGATTGTCGGTCCACCAGTGAGGAAGGTTCGGTGAAGGGGTGTAGGCGATCTCCGGGCCGGGAGCGACTGCCTTGATCCCACCGGTCTGACCATCGAGTGCCGGGACGTTGCTGGAGATTGCGAATTGATAGGTTCTGACGGCTTTCGGACAAAAGCGAAATCGCATGGTTCCGTCGCCTGGAGCGTAGCCAGCAATCGGGAAGTCGTCTGCCATCAGTTGCGCTGCTGGCGTTGCCGGCGCGTTATCACCCAGCCGCAGTACCAGTTCGAGAACACCAAACACTTCCATTTGATCATTCGCCGTTGTGATTCGGTCGTAGCGCGAATACGGCCGCTGCCATGCGCGAACGAATTGGCCGCCCCAACCCGGCGCTGTTGGATCTTCTGGAGTTCCTTTTAGCCGCCAACCCACCGAAGGCGTGTCGCCCATTTTGATCGTGTTCATTTTCGAATTGAAGAAGTCGCCAAGCGCTCCGCGTCCGGCAAGATGCTGACTGACAAACTCCTTGTTGCCCCACTGGCCCGACTGATTGCCACCCGTGAACCAACCTCGATAAGTCGAATTGGCTTCGTTCATCCACAGCTCAGGATGATGGTCGACAATGTACTGATAAGCGTCGGGTCCCCATTTCTTGTTGGGCCCGCCGATGTAATAGACTCGAAGCTTAGGCAAAATATCGGGCGCATCGTGCAGTGCCTGAGCCAAATCCTCTATGCCACCCCAAACGAGCACATGCAAGGGCCGTGGATCGTCAAATCGCGCACAATCGACAATCCATTGCGAACCTTCGGTTGAACCACGAAAACCTGCATAGGGGGCTGTTTCCGTCTCGCCCTGTTTCGTGATTGCTCGAAGTGCGTCAGGGGTTGGGTAGTTGTCAGAGTATGTCCTAAGGTTCTCGTAATCCTTCTCGTAGCAATTAATGACTTCGAGAATGTGCTGTTTCCGACCTGGACCAAAGGGCGATGAAATCAAGCCCTCGATGTCGAAACAGTCAGCGTACACCAACAGATGCACCATCGACTGAAAGTCATCAGGATCTGTCCCACCAATGTCCGTCGAAACGATGACGCGATCACGTTCACCGGCGTCAGCAGTATTGGTCACGAGGCCTGAAATCAACAGGGCAGCTACGACGCAAATCTTTGCCATGGATTGTTCTCTTCTAACAGGTTTTTTCATCGATGAGGCCATTTGGCATAGGCGTGGAGCACGTTCGCACCCCAGCCGCCATACCAGGTGTAGCCGCCACGGCGTTCGCTGCCAATTTCGCTGATTTCGTACATGATCACTCCGTCACGGTCACTGAAGATCGGGCGGTTCGAATCGATGTCGTAGAATCGCGCCCACAGCGGCGACGCTGAAAGGTCTTCGGTCAGCGCGGGCTCTGTTTTGCTCTTCTTGTAGCGGTAACCTTCGATCTTCGCCGATTCAAACCATGCCACGCCAGCTTTCACCGAGCTGACGACTTCGGGACTTGGGCTTTCCAAGCTCATCAGATACATCAAAATCCCAGCGCTCTCGGCGCCGCTGAGCGAGGGATGTTCGTAGCTGCGGGCCAGTACCGGAACTAGAGATTCCGCATGATGCTGAGCACACCAGACTGTTGGGACACCATTTACAATAACCTGGCACTGGATGATGCAATCGATCCCACGATCGACGGCCTTGAGTGCGGCGGAGCGGCGATCTTTGTCGAGGAAGGTGAAGTCCTCGCTGGAGCCAGCATCACGGAGAAACTCCATCACCCGAATCATCGTGCCGTCGTTAAATGTGATATGCCGATGGTAGCCGTTGCTGAGTGGATAGTATTGGGGCCAGCCGCCGTTGGGATACTGAGCGGCAAGGATATGGTCGAATCCTCGAAGGCACGCTTGTTTGTAGCGTTGGTTCTCTGTGACACGATACGCTCGTGCCAACAATCGCAATTCGCCAGTGGTCGCACTATTGTCGAAAGTCCCGGCCGGCTTGTTTCCATTGCCTGAAAATAGTTCGCTGGTCGTGTCTTTATTCTTTGGCCAGTCCCCGTGGTCGGTCTGCCACGATAGAACGTTTTCCAAGGTCTCCTGACCAGCGTCACTTCGAAACCATTCGTCCGGCTTCCTAAGCAAGTTCTCAGCGGGCGAGGCTGCTGGAAGCCAACCGGAAACTATGAACAGCAATGCAGTCGCGATGAAAATTCGTAGAGTCATAAATCAATGTCTTCCGGTTTTAACGAACCGTGTTAGCAGCTTCGAGGGTCTTGGAATGGTCGCTATTTGATGTTGCAAATCAGCCGTTGATAACTAACCAACGTTGGCGTGCCGTTGTCGGTCACTTCGAGAATGATTTGAATTTGTTTACCGGGTTCGTTGGGAACGACGAAACTGGCGTCATCAAGCGAGTCACTGTTGGCTATCGTCAGCATTTCATTGGCCGAATCGGCGTCAGCATAATGCCACCATCGGCACGAGAGTTGATCACTGTCGGGATCGGAGGCATCTGCCGCCAGAGTCACTGTGTCGCCTGGTTTGACGTCGCAGGTGGGTTCACCCCGCAGTTTAACGATCGGCGGGTGGTTGGCTTCGCTGAAGTCCTTCACACACCAGTCCATGCGGGCTGCGAAATCGTTTTGCGCCGCCGGGACCCAGCGCCAAAACATCTTGTTCCGGTCGCCGTCGTCGGTGATTTTCTTGTCTGAAATATGATTGGGATACTTTGGGTCGTCGTAAACAGAACGTCCACCCCAACCTCCGAGCGTGTAATCGACATGAGCTTGCAGACCGTTATCGACCAAGTGCAGAAACGAAGGTGTATCGCCTTCGCTGATATACTTTTGCGGAGTCAACGCGCCGAGCGGACCGTGGTCCTGCTTAATGTTCGCATCCAACCAAGCGGGTTTCATATACTCCTGAACGAACGGCGGGTTAGCGCTTGGTTTGTTCTCCTTCCGAGCGTTGTCGTAGCTTTCATAGTCCCACACATTGTCCCATTGGTAAGCTTCGTTGATATAAGCTTCGGGAATGTTCTTTTGAATCCACTCGCCACCACCGTCCTGATACCAGATGCAGTAGATACGAATTCGTGAAACGGCATAGTCAAACTTGACCTTCGGATACTGCGTCTTCAATTTCCATAATGCGGAAGCGGTCGTATTGGCTCCGCCCCACGAGAGAACATGGACAGGCCGCGGATCATTATCAAGCAATGTGTCGATAATCAACTGCTCACCGGCCGTGTCTTTAGTCTGCATGTCCGGCGGCGCGACGTACAAGTCATCGACATTCTCATTGCCAACGCGCATCACGCGACGCAGCGAATCCGCGTCGGGAAACGCCGCGTTGTGTTTCCGCAAATTGGGAAGTACTTTTGCGTAGGCATCGAGTTGTTCTTGAATCCAGTGTTCGGCACTGTGCCCCTTCTTTTGATACTTCGAGTTCACTTCGACGATACCTGCAACATCAAAGTCGCACGTGTAAAGCAGGAAACGGATCATGCTACTGCGATCATCGACTTCGCCATCCGTCGTAGCAATGACCCGTGGCTTATCGGCTGCTCGCAGGGTTGCGGGTATCAAAAGTGCTACCAAGAGAATTGCGGCATAATGTGGATAGCTTCTAGCTCGCCAGCCGTTCTTCCAATGTGTTCTCTTTTCCTGTTCACTCGCAAGCTGGAAGCTTACGTCATGTAGTTTTGTCGTATTCATTGGGCTGCTCCCAGCGTGTTAAGGTTGTTCTCAGGTTTGGTGTAGTCAACAAACACTGTTGGGTCCGTGTCGTTTAGGTATTCCTCGATGTTGGTGTATCCATCGCTGTCATTGTCAGACGCACTGTCACCCGGGTCGTTCGGTTCCAAACCGAACTTTGCTTCCCAGGCATCGGGCATTCCGTCACTGTCGGCATCTGCCGGGGCTGCCTTACTGTTGAGTTCTGGCCAGCCGCCAACGTCACTCGGGCTGGCAATGATACCGTTTCGCCCCAACGTTGCCGTTCCTGAACGCACCTCGTCTGCGATGCGAGCGTCGATGGAGTCTCGCCTGGGTAACGAGCAGCCCGCATGCGCAATCACGGCCACCAGAGCTGCCAGAGGTGACTCCTGGCGGATCGGCATCGCATCCCACGGTTTGTCCAGCTTCTTGTATTGGTCGCCGTCGATTCCCCGCCAGTTGTTGGACGAGACTTCGGGAAAGCCCTCGACAAAGTTTTCAGCGACGAACCAACTGCCGACTCCGCCGTTTTCGTCTGCACCTGGTTCGGCGATTCGTCGCTGCACGTTCTCGCGCGTGGCCGGACCGGGCTTGTAATAGTTGGCGACCATGTTGAAGGTTGAAAAATTCATCTTCGCGTCGCTATTCTCCACCGCGCCGCCCCCGTAGCAACTGTTATATCCCCAGTTGTAGAGCACGTTGTTGCGATAGTCGTTGTACTTCGATCCCGAAGCCCAGCGCGGGTTGCGGCTGTCGTTGTGAGCAAACAGGTTGTGATGGTAGGTGCCGTAATTGTTGCCCCAGATGCCGCCAAAGCGATGCCCCGTGTCCTTGCCATCGACGAGTTTGACGCATGCCTCGGTCATCATGCACCACTGGATCGTGACGTTCTCATTGCGGTAGAGCGACAGTATCTCATCGCTGCTCCAACTGGCGGATACGTGATCGAGAATGATGTTCTTGCGGTATTCTCCGTCGATCGCGTCGGCTCCCGTCGTCGAATCGGTTCGAACTCGCAAGTACCGGATGATCACGTTGCTGGCCCCGATCCTCAGACTCCCCTTGATGCAGATGCCGTCGCCGGGTGCTGTCTGACCGGCGATGGTAATGTCATCATTCTTTATTCGCACCTCGCCTTCAATTGTCCCAGAGACTTTGAAGACAACGATCCGTGGCCCTTTGGCTTCGCAAGCGGCACGAAGGCTACCGGGTCCGGAAGCGTTAAGGTTTGTCACGGCAATGATTTGCCCGCCGCGACCTCCGGTTGTTTGTGCTCCGTAGCCTTCCGCACCTGGAAATGCGGCGATTCCGGCGGGTCTGGTTTCGTCGCTGATTGCGTGGGGGAGTAGCCCCAGCGGTCCGACAAGAGTGAGCAAAATGCTTAGTGCTGATGTGGGTTTCATGCCGTTTGTCCAAGTCGTCATTTTGAGGGGAGCCGTCTGCGCCGGCTGCGGGCCGCGATTGAGTGTTCGTCAAATTACCCTCACCTGAACCGCGAGTCTCCCTGTCAATGTGACAGTATTCACGGTATTCTAAGGTCATGAAGCGATTCGACACTCAACGCCCTGAATTTTCGCCCTATGGTTTCTCCTGCGAACTGTGGACGCCGACCCGCATGTCGCGTCCGGACCGGCACAATGAAATCGAACTTAATCTGCTCACCACTGGCTCTCTGACCTACTTGCTGGGCGGTAAACGAACCACTATCGAGGCCGGGAGAATTGGCATCTTCTGGGCCGCGATTCCGCATCAAATTGTCGATGTCGAAGGAGATTCTCCCTACTTCGTCGTGACGCTACCGTTGAGCGAATTTCTACGAGCGGGACTCGACATGAGTTTCGTGAATCGCATCCTGCAAGGGGAGTTCATCGTCGATCTCATTCGAAATACGTGGGACGAATTGTCTTTCCGGCGCTGGGAGCAGGATCTTAAGACCGACAGCCGAGTTCTGCAGCGTGCCGCTGGCTTAGAAGTCCAGGCACGGATGTTGCGATTTTCAAGTGGCACGACCGGCGGAACGATTGCGAACTCGATGGCCAGGTTGACTCGGGCTGATCAACTCGCCTGTTACATCGCGCAGAATTATCAGCAACCGCTAAACTCGCAGTCGATCGCGGAGGCGTTAGGCATCCATGCCAACTACGCGATGAACCTATTCAGGAAAACCTTTGGCACTACGATGACGGCCTTTATCATCCAGCACCGTCTCTCGCACGCTCAACGGCTGTTGGTTACTACGGACGACGCGATCTTGAATATCGCACTAGACTCAGGATTTCAAAGCCTTAGCCGATTCAACGAAGCGTTCAAAGCGGGCTGTGGCTGCGCCCCTCGAGAATTTCGCAAAGCGAATCGTCCTACAGCGACAAGTTCTGAACCTTTCTAAAGTCGAGTAGGTCGCGCTTACGGAAAAAGAAAAATCACGCAAAAAATTGGTTAATGATAAGCCGGGTGAACCTGATGCATTCGCCGTAAATACTTGCATCTCAAAGGTCACAGCGTCGGCTCAATACTCCCCAAACCGCACTATAACGTAGTGCAATTGTCGCTAGGTAATGGGACGCGCGACGGACAAATTGCATAGATAGATCTGGGAGGGACGCTATTTCGGCTCCCGCCAAGATCTCTCTGTGGAGCACAACCATCGACGCTAACTCTCTCGACTCCCGTCCCTACGAGGACGATCTGCCGTGTGATGCTGCATCAGTTCGTCGCAGGTCAATCGCCGTGATCCTTCTCCGGGGCATCCGTCGCTGCATCGCGGCCGATCGAGAATTGAATGACGATCAAAGCCCGATTTCGGCGCAGGTCGAACCTGTTTTGGGCAATCTCGGAGACTCATTACCCGAGCCGCTTGATTTCGTTTCCGACAAACCCCTCTCTGTGTCCGACGTCTCCGAATCGCCGGGTTTTGGAAGCGATCGACACATTAAAGAAGGAGGAAAATCGTGAGCAACGAAGCGAGACACAAAGACATTGCAGCTCTGCTGGCCAGAGGTGTCATTCGGGTAAAGAAGCAACCACTGGTTGCTAAAGCGATCGAGTCGCAAATGTCAGCGAAGCATGAAGTCAGCAACATTTCGGAAAATTCAGTAAACCACGATTCACAGGTTTCGCAGGACCAATCGCGAGTCGGAGGTGACGAATGAGCCCACACGTTACCATCGAGATCGCAGAACTGCAGAACAAAACGGTCAATCAATTGGTCCAGCGCTACGAGCAGGTTTTCAACGAAGAATGCCGAAGCCGCAACAAGCAGTACCTGATCCGTCGCATCGCTTGGCGACTGCAAGCCAACGATGAAGGTGGGCTCTCTCGAGCAGCTCTCAAGAAAGCGGCAGAGCTGGCTGAGGATGCGGAGACGCGAGTGACCGCCCCGCGCAAGCACAGCAACGATGGCGTAAAGCTCGTCGTACCTGAACCGACTGCGTTTGTGGACTGGGACCCTCGATTGCCACCACCGGGCAACATCATCGAGCGGCAATACAAAGGCAAGATGATCCGCGTGATCGTTCTGCAAGACGGTTTTGAATACGAAGGCCAACGCTACAAATCGCTGACGGCGATCGCGAAAGAAGTCAGTGGCTCACACTGCAACGGATTTTTGTTCTTTCGACTTGGGAGGAAAGCATGAGCAACAAACCAACACCACGCCCCAGAACGATTCGCTGTGCGATCTACACTCGCAAGTCGACCGAAGAGGGGCTCGATCAACAGTACAACTCGCTCGATTCGCAACGCGACGCTGGCGAGGCCTACATCCGCAGCCAAGCCAACGAGGGTTGGGAACTCGTGCCTGATCGGTACGACGATGGAGGCTTCTCCGGTGGTAACATCGAACGACCGGCGCTCAAGCGAATGATGGAGGACATCCAAGCCGGCAAGATCGACTGCGTTGTCGTCTACAAGGTCGATCGACTCAGCCGCTCGCTGCTCGACTTCGCCCGTGTGATGGAGACGTTCGACAAGTTCAGTGTCTCCTTCGTATGGGTACCTCAGCATTTCAACACAACGCATTCGATGGGCCGACTGACGCTCAACATCCTGCTGTCCTTTGCTCAATTCGAACGCGAAATCATCGGCGAACGCATCCGTGACAAGCTGGCTGCTCAATGCCGGCGCGGACAATGGACCGGTGGCTACCCGGTTCTTGGATACGACGTCGACCGCAGCGAGCGAACGCCAAAGTTGGTGGTCAATCCTGTGGAAGCCACCAAGGTACGTCGCATCTTCTCGCTCTACCTCGAACTGAAAAACTTGATGCCGGTTGTCGAAGAGCTCGACAAGCGTGGCTGGAAGAACAAATTGTGGCACTCGAAGAAAGGCCTTCCCAAGGGCGGACGCTCGTTTGACAAATGCAGTGTGCATGCATTGCTGACCAACCCAATTTATTGCGGCAAGATCAAACACAAAACGGATCTCTACCAAGGCCAGCACCAAGCGATCATCGATGACGAAATCTACGAAAGAGTTCAAGCTCAACTTCGCGAGAACAGTTTCAATCGCGGCAATCGGCTGCCAAGCAAATACGGTGGTTTGCTGAAGGGGCTGATTCGTTGCCCTAATTGTAACGTTGCGATGGTTCACAACATGACCAAACGCAACGCGATCGTTTATCGCTACTACACCTGCGTCCGCGCCATCAAACGCGGCCGTCAAGCTTGCAAGCATCCGTCACTGCCAGCAGGAGAGATTGAAGCCGCAGTTGTTGACCAGGTCCGAGAGATTTCCCGAGACACCAAGCTGCGCGACGAGATTATTCGCCAAGCGATGATCGCCACACAACAGAGCCGGGCTGAGCTTGAGTCGCACCACGTTCAGCTAACACGCCAACTAACGCGCGATCATGGCGAGATTCGCGAGTTGGCTCTCGATCAAAAGCCAAACACGTCGATTGCTCACCGCATCGCCGACATACAAGATCGAATCGCAAAAGCCGAGTTCGAGCTGGCCAAGGTAAATCGTCAACTTCATGATCTCGATAAGCAACAAATGACTACTGAAGAGATCCAAGAGGCATTCATTGACTTTGATCGCATTTGGGATGCACTGACTACTCGCGAGCAATCCCAACTGCTGGCGTTACTGGTCTCTAAGGTCGAGTTCGACCAGAGCGATTGCACGATCGCGATTACATTCCACGCCAGCGGCATCGAGACGCTGGAACAACAATCACAGGAGGTCTAATGGTCACTGTCAAACGCAAACTAAATGTCAGCATCGCCTCACGAGGCCGCATTGCGATTCGTCCTCATGATCCCAACGTGGAACCACCGCGACCGAGACCATCGAGCAAGTTACCTCGTATCTCCAAGTTGATGGCCCTCGCTATCCGCTTCGACGAAATGCTCCGCACCGGCGAAGCGTCAGATACGATCGAACTGGCGCGCCTGGGGCACGTGACCCAGCCACGTATGAGCCAGATCTTGGCCCTCAACCAACTCGCCCCCGACATCCAGGAAGCCCTACTCAACCTGCCGGCCACGAAGGGCAACCCCGAGATCCACGAGAAGCGGTTGCGCCCCATTTCAGCGATGCTGACTTGGGATAACCAGCGAGCTGCGTGGAAGCGGATTTGTGACGACATTCAGCTTGAGGATGTGGAGGCAGAAGAGTGATCGCCTATGCCTCTTACAACCCCCAAACAACTCGATGAACCAGAAGTCATCCGAGAAATCAATCCGACTGTTCCTTGTGCTTTCCTGTTGCCGTACGAAGGTTACCTTCGAACGCGTGGACTCGAAGTTAAGGAACCAAGCCGTATCGACAATGCCGCCATCGAGAAGCTTGTCGATATCTTGAATAGCCCAACAATGAAGACGCCGCAAGCACTGCTCAACGCCGTCTCCTTCCTCGTGAAAGCCGATTCGTCGCAAGACTTCATGGTTTCGTGATAAGTTTTTTCCCAATATTTAGAAATGCCTGTCGCGGCGTTACTAGTTGCGTAGTAACATGGCCTCTTTACTACATGTGTAGCAACGGAGGGAGTGATGCAGATTACCGATGCCGAATGGGAAGTGATGGAAAGCGTCTGGCAGGCCGACGGACAACTGCCCAGTGAGATCTTGTCTAGGATCGATGCGGAAGGGAGGAGCCATCGAACCTTCCGCGCCTTGCTGGCACGGCTAGTGGACAAGGGAGCTGTCACTGTCACCATCGATGGATCAAGGCATTATTACTCTGCTGCCGTGTCACGCGAAGAGTGTGTACAGACAGCAGCCGAGTCCTTTACGCAACGCTTCTTTGCCGGCGATCTGAAGAACTTGCTGTTGCACTTAGTTGAACGTGAGTCGCTGACGACGGCAGAGATAGATGAATTGCAGCAACAACTGGCCGCTGCCAAGTCGAAGCGCCCCAAGAAATCAAATCGCAAATAGTTCCTTATCCATGAGAGCAATAGATTCAACAAAGTTAAAGTAAGGTGACTTCATGAGCGGAACTGAATTCGTCGAAGGTTGGCTGCAAATACTGTGGCGTGCTTCTTGGCAAGCTGCTGTTTTGGCAACTGCCGTGTGGGCAATCGTCACAGTTTTTCGGCGTCACTTAACACCCAATTGGCGAGCGGCACTTTGGTGCCTGCCATTGATTCGGCTGGTGGCTCTAGTGGTTCCGGTCAGCTCGTTTAGTCTGTTCGGCCTCGTTGAACTATTCGCGCCAGCAAGGACTCTTGAGCCCATCGCTCAGCAGACTTTGGGACATTCACTTGAAATGGCAACCAACCTCGACATGGCCACTATCAATGAAGAGCCGATCAGGGGCCCTGTCGATTTGCAATCGAATCGGTCAACAGATCAGGGCACGGTAAACGCAGCGTCCCCTATCGTGATTGGTCCATGGCAAGGGTTACTTCCATACTGGCCAGCTTGGTTCGCTGCGGTTTGGATCGCAGGAGCGGTTTTATCAGGCGTGCGATTCACGCTTGCGCGTCGTCAAATTGCACAAGTCGTGGCACGCAGCCATGTAGCTGACAGTCGCGTGTCCCGAATTGTCGATATTCGATCAGAGAAACTGGGGCTTCGCAGACGTGTTGAATGCTTGATGACATGCGATGGGGTGGGACCAGCCAGCGTGGGACTGTTGCGGCCCAAGATTCTCTTGCCTGAACAATTATCGAGAGAACTCTCGCACAAGGATTTGGTTGCAGTGATTGAGCACGAACTACGACACATTCAGCGCTGGGATGGATTGATCGTGGGACTCCTGCAATTGCTCAAGTGCCTGCACTGGTTCAATCCTGTTTTCTATTGGTGCGAGCGACAACTGCGATTGGCAGTTGAGCAAGCCGTCGATCGCTCCACGCTTCAAACCCTAGGTACTGCCAATGTGCAATCATACGGAAAATTGCTCATCCAGGTGGCGCAGCAAACCTCCCATCGCTATGGTCTGACGCAAATGGCAGGACGCCACCAAAGTCTCAAACGCCGTATCTTTGAGATAGCGATGCCTTCTGCATCGACACCATGGCGCAGCGTCTTGGCGCTTGGCTTGATGCTTGGGCTGGCAGTGGGGCTATTGAGCGATTCCGCCCCTTCGCAGGCATCACCTCAGACATCACCCGCTGCAGTGACAAGCACTTCGCCAACTACATCTCAGGAGAAATCGGAGCACTTCGTCACTGGTGTCGTATTCGATGAGGATACCAACGAACCGATCTCTGACGCAGCGATTCAAGTCCTGGTGCCATCGGAATCTGACATCAGCAAACGCGTGCTCTGGTGTAAGACTGATGCTGCGGGACGTTATCGCCTGGCTGTTCCCATCGGAGAAATCAAGATTTGGTTTCCGCCCATAAAACCCGGCTATTGGGTTACTCAACCAAGTCAAAACATGGTTGCATTGACGACCTCGAAGGAAATGCCGCTTGCCGAATATAACTTACGCGCGAAAAAGGCTCCATTGTGGAAGGTTAAGTATGTGGGCGAGATTCAGCCTCAACGTCGCTATATTGCGGTGTTGGAGATTCCTGACGATGAACTACGTCGCAAGGCGTTGGCTGGAGAGCCTTGGTCATCGCAGAAAGATTTGAACCAATGGAACTCGCAGATCGAAGATGATGGTACGGGCGCATTCACGCAGATTGGAGATTCCGGCAAGTTTATTGTCGGGGCGGTTAGCTCTCAGGCTGAGTTGATTGTCGATTCAGGCTTCGATAACACTCACGTTACCTCAGCAGACTTCGAAGGCGCCACGAACTCAACTTTGTTAAAAGACGCTAAGGGTCGCACAGCGAAGATCATCGGAGCCACCATTGAACTAAACTCCAGCGTTCCCACCATTGTCTTCACGGCGACAGGAGAGCAGCACTCGAAAATAAGGATTGTCGGTACCGTGCTTGATCCAGACGGTAAGCCGGTAGCGGATGCAGAGGTGCGTGCGGCAATACATCAAACCGGAAGCGGTGGTGGAGTGTGGGAAGAGGTGTTCGCCAAGTCACAGGCGGACGGGGCATTTGAATTGCGGGTGGAATTTCCAAAGGTGTACGAGGCCGCGCTTAAAGCGGGTGTTACCGTTGCTGCCAACTTGCGAAAAGCTGGCTTTGCAGTTACTGATTCTAAACCAGTGAAGCTTGAGGATCTTGATACCACTATCGACGTTGGTCGAACGTCTCTACGTGCAGGCTTCGACTTGCCGATAAGAACGGTGGATGCTCAGGGCAAACCACTGCCTGGCGCTTCGATCACGGCGACCTCCAGCCTCAGCCAATACATTCATTCAATACGCACGGACTCCGAAGGCGAGGCCATTCTGAAAGGTATGCCTGCCGACTTGGTGCGCGTTCAAGCGAATCATGGTCAGCAGTTCGCTTCAACCAAGCTGCTGGTTGAGGCGACAGCAACCAATCCGCGGGCCGAGATCAAACTTGCTCCCGCACCTGCCCCTGCAGAACCGAACTCAGCCGCTAAACCAACTCCTGTTCCGATTGGCACGTTGGCTCCTCCGTTAAGCGTCCAAGCTTGGTCCGACGGTAAACCACGCAAACTTGAAGACTTACGAGGAAAGATTGTGGTCCTCGATTTCTGGGGAACTTGGTGCGGTCCTTGTGTGTCCGCAATTCCAGCGATGCAGAAGCTAGCTGACGATTACGGTCCTCGCGGCGTAGTATTCCTGGGTGTGCATACAGCGGACGGAACGATCGAGCAGATCAATAAGCTGAAACAGTTCAAAAAGTGGGCCGCGCCAACTGGTCTTGACGAAGGAACATCGATCACGGACGGTCGAACCGCAAATGCTTATGGAGTTCGCGGTTATCCGGCCATTGTGTTGATCGACGGACAAGGCGTGATCCGGTATCGAAGCGATCTACAACCTGCCGACATGAAGGCGTTCATGGAAGATCAACGCAAGTTGGCTGAGGCCAATGACATTCCATGGCCCTTGCCGCAAAACCCAACAGCGGAGGAAGCCGTTGAGATCGGTAACAAGCTGATGGTTGCTTTAATCTCACG
>JAGQPR010000909.1 GCA_020426625.1 Planctomycetales bacterium | reverse complement strand
CAACGGGTGCGTCACCCCGTCGACCGTCACCTGCGCTTCTTCCATCGCTTCCAGCAGTGCTGACTGGGTTTTGGGCGTCGCGCGGTTGATTTCGTCTGCCAGCACCAACTGGGCGATAATGGGACCGGCGCGAAATTCGAACTCGCGAGTTTGCTGATTGAAAACACTGACTCCAGTGACATCACTCGGCAGCAGGTCGGGCGTAAACTGGATGCGTTTGAAACTCGTGCCGATGGACTTCGCGATGGCTTTGGCGATCACGGTCTTGCCGACGCCCGGGACGTCCTCGATCAGCACGTGACCGCGGCAAAGGAGCGCCAGAACGATCAGTTCGACTTCGCGTCGCTTGCCGACTACGACGCGTTCGACATTCTGGACGATCCGCTCGGTGAGTCCCTGTACCGCCGAGTATTCATCCACCGGTGAGAACCTGCCTTTGTTTTCGTGTTGAGGAGTTCAACCGGGCGACGACCAGACGTCACCCGGATGCAGAAATCAACGAAGGAAATCGAATTCAATCCGCGAA
>JAGQPR010000908.1 GCA_020426625.1 Planctomycetales bacterium | reverse complement strand
CAGGTCGAAGCCGAGCGACCGCGGGAGCCCCGCATCAGGGCGTTGTGGTCGCGGGGAACGCCGTCGCCCACCTGGATTCTGAAACGGGGTGACTACCAGGCTCCCGGCCGCGCCGTGGGACCGGGGGTGCCGGTCGTGCTGACCTCCGGTAATGATCCCGACCCACTGTCCCGGCTGATTTCGCAGGCAGCGGCAGACCGGGCGAGGCAGACTGGTCAACCGTCTGTCTCGCCCACATACCGTCGACTCGCCTTTGCTCAGTGGCTGACACAGCCCGATCACCCGCTGACCGCTCGCGTCATGGTCAACCGTATCTGGATGCACCACTTCGGGCGGGGCCTCGTCACGACACCTGCCAACTTTGGTAAAGCCGGCCAGCCACCCACGCACCCCGAACTGCTGGACTGGCTGGCCAGAGAGTTTGTCGAGACCGGCTGGAGCATGAAATCGATGCACCGGCTGATGGTCACGTCCCGTACGTATCGGCAGAGCTCTTTCGCATCTGCCGCCGCGTTAGAGCGCGATG
>JAGQPR010000907.1 GCA_020426625.1 Planctomycetales bacterium | reverse complement strand
CCTCCCGCCAACATCATGGCCAGTGCCCGCACAACGATATAGTCGGTGCTCAGCAGCAAACCTGCCACGAATATCGTGAAGGTTAGTATCAAACTACCGACCAATGCAAAATGCGCATTGAGCCACGTCGACGTAGTCGCGCCTAGATAGCCTCCAGCTCCAATGACGGGGGCCAGTGGAGTGTGCCAATCGAGCAGCGATACCCAAGTAGTCACCGACAGAATCACCAGCACCCATCCGACTTGTCGCGAAGCACGCACGTAATTGCTTTGCACTCGGAACATCCAAATCGCCAATGCGGTCATTCCAATAGCCACCAGGATGGAACCGACTCCAAGGCTCTGAATCATCAACTGCGCACAGGTAGCCCCGATCCAGCCACAATAATTGGTAGGCTGTACGTTGACTGGGTAGACTTGTGGGTCGATCGTGACCAGTCGGCTTAGTGGACCGGGGAGCTGCGCCACGGCGTCGGCGGGGTCATAACTCGCAAGGCTCAGCCAGAGAAATAGACACAGCCCTGACAGCAGCAA
>JAGQPR010000906.1 GCA_020426625.1 Planctomycetales bacterium | reverse complement strand
CCAAATCATGGTCGAGAGCCACGGTTTCTTCAAATATCAATTCTTAAGAGTTGTAAAATTCTTCGCCTAAAGTGCAGCTTGAATAGGGAAGCTCTTATAACGCTGCTGATAGACATGCCCCTGTCCGGCAGTGTGATAGTGAGCGTGATACCGCATCGTATGTGTTCCACCAACCCACTTCATGAAGCGACTCATCTCGCCATCCATTTCTGGTCGCAGCACAAGATGATAGTGATTGGGCATCAGCTGATAGGCGAAAAGCTTGATACTGTAGCGTCTAAGACCTTCTGAGAGAATCTGCTCGAACGCAGCGTAGTCGCCTTCATTATGGAAGATTGTCGACCGCAGGTTTCCTCGGTTCAGGGCGTGATACAGCCCATTTGCTTCATCTGCTCTAGGTGGACGTGGCATGACATCGAAATACCAAATTCTGGCATGATTTAAAGAGACCTGCCCCGAATGGCACTGCCGGGCAATTTTTCGTTGTGGGAGCGCACCGGTTCTATTGACACGGCAGAATTTTTTTGAAACTC
>JAGQPR010000905.1 GCA_020426625.1 Planctomycetales bacterium | reverse complement strand
GTATAAAATTTTCCCTCCTCTCCTTCGCTATCGGCGTCGAGGGAGGAGTAGAAGCCGCCCTCGGGGGACGTCATCTCCCGTTCTATGAATTCCAGGGTTTGGAACACCACCTCCTGGTAACGTTCCTTTTTCGTAACCTGCCAGGCCTCACTGTAGAGGCTCACCAGTTGGGCGTTGTCGTACAGCATTTTTTCGAAGTGGGGCACTTTCCATTCGGCGTCGGTGGAGTAACGGGCGAAGCCGCCGCCCAGGTGATCGTAGATGCCGCCATTGGCCATATTATCCAGGGTAACAGTTACCGCTTGCAGCGCTTTTTCATTACCGGTGAGGTGGAAGTACTGCAGCAGGAATTCGTAATTGTTGGGAGTGGGGAACTTAGGGGCGCCCATCCTGCCGCCCTTTTGAAAGTCGATGGTGGACAGGTAGTTTTCCATTACCTGTGCCAGTTGCTCTGCTGTAAAGAGCTCCTCCCTGTCCACCGGGCGGGGCAGTCCGGTTAGCTGGATGCCTTCCGTGAGCCTGTCGGCGTAAGC
>JAGQPR010000904.1 GCA_020426625.1 Planctomycetales bacterium | reverse complement strand
CGTCGTAACCGCTCATAACGGAGTTGAAGACGAGGGCTTCTACGGCATACCGATAGGCGAGTACCTACCGTATAGTGTCACTCGGACTTGGCATATGCATGTTGGCTTGATCTGGATCGCGACGGCTTGGCTCGCCGCTGGATTGTTCATTGGC
This sequence comes from Planctomycetales bacterium, assembly GCA_020426625.1. Lineage (GTDB taxonomy): Bacteria > Planctomycetota > Planctomycetia > Pirellulales > Pirellulaceae > Aureliella. The sequence goes on along the minus strand of JAGQPR010000904.1, from coordinate 382 downwards.
CCATTGGTTAGCAATCACGAACCAAAATACCAGCGACTCGGAGTCAACGTGCTGTTTGGAGCGTTGTTGTTAGTCGTCGTCGGCTCGCTAAGTGGCGAGTGGTTAAGCGTTAAGAATTTCATGTCGGACACGGTCTCGTTCTACTTGGGGCATCAAGGTTACGAGTACGTCGAATTGGGGCGAATTTGGCAACTGGCCTTAATGGCAGGCCTATTGCTGTGGCTAGTGTTAATGCTACGAGTGCTCTGGCCAGCACTGCGTCAAATGCCTGATTCAAGTGCTTCCCAAGCCAACTCGCAACGTCACTTGGTGACTCTATTGGCCGTTGCAACAGGAGCGATCGCGCTTTTCTACGGTGCTGGATTAACTTGGGGTCAACACA
>JAGQPR010000903.1 GCA_020426625.1 Planctomycetales bacterium | reverse complement strand
TGCAACAGCCGCAGCACCTTTCCTTGCACCAGCGGCGCCATGTCGCCGACTTCGTCGAGAAACAGCGTTCCCCCGTTGCATTGCTCGAACTTGCCGATTCGGCGCCGGTCCGCACCAGTGAAGGACCCTTTTTCGTGTCCGAACAACTCCGATTCCAAAAGCGTGTCCGGGAGCGCGGCGCAATTGACCGCCATAAAGGGTTTGTCACGGCGGTGGCTGAAGTGGTAGAGCGCGCGGGCGACCAATTCCTTGCCGGTGCCGCTTTCACCACGGATCAATACCGTCACATCCTGGCTGGCGGCCCGGCCGATGGCCTTGAACACATCGAGCATGCGCGGGCTGCGACCCACGATAAGTTCACCGTTCTCCGCAGCCTCTTCCTGCACCGCCAGGGCGACGGGAACGCGCATCATCCTGCGTGTTTCGAGTGCCTGCGCGACGAGGCGCCTGAGTTCCTCGACATCGAGCGGCTTGGCGACGTAGTCGTACGCCCCCAATTGAATCGCCTCAATCGCAGACTCGCTGCCGGCGCCGGA
>JAGQPR010000902.1 GCA_020426625.1 Planctomycetales bacterium | reverse complement strand
CCTTGGGCGCCCTCGTAGAGCACCTTGCGATCCTGCTCGACCGCGTCCAGCAAGTAGCTGGTCGTGTCGGCCACGTGAGGCTTCAGTCGCTCTGCGAACCACAGGTAATCCGCAATGATCGCCTCGGCGTCGAGCGTCTCTTGGTCGCCGAGTCCCGTGAGCAGCCGCTGTTTGAACTCCACGACCTGCCGGACCTTGTCCGGGAAGTCCGCGCGATAGAGGTCGCCGAGCCGAATGCCGTGGCTACGGCCAACCTTGTCTCGATAGCAAGGGCCGATGCCGCGGAGCGTGGTTCCGATGGACTCGCCGTCGACCGGGCGGTCATTCATGGCGCGGTCTTCCGCCAGATGCCAAGGGAACACCACATGCATCCGCTCGCTCAACATCAGGTTGTCGCCGCCGACATGCACGCCGCGGGCGGTGAGCGAGTCGATCTCCTGCAGAATCGTCGGCGGATTCAGCACGACGCCCGGAGCGATGATATTGACGACGCCCGGATTGAGGATGCCGCTGGGGACGTGATGCAACTTGTAGGT
>JAGQPR010000901.1 GCA_020426625.1 Planctomycetales bacterium | reverse complement strand
CACCAGCAACTCGATCTGTGGAATCAAATCCTCGACCAATTCGAGAAATTTTGCGAGCGTTGGCAACGCTTGTCCCACGCCGGCTGGGCCGACAATGTCAATCCGTCCCGCCATGCGTTGCGATACGTGAATTGGCATTCCGGTATTCCAGCAGTCATGTCGATCGGGCATCTTACTACGTTGCCAAGTGCCGTGAAAACCTTCTTCAAGCCAGGGCACGTTCAGATCCATGTGAACTTTACACAGCCCTTCGGCCTCTGCAAACTCGGTCAGTGTTTGCCAAACGGTTTCCCACTGCCGAGTTCCCTGTAGACGAACCGATCGTTCGCGTACCAGTGTGCGCCCCAAGTCGGCGGGCTCAAACAGACTAGCGGCAAAGCTGCTTCCCTTGCGCGCCATCAAAACGACCTCGGCATAACCAAAAGCTTTGGTCACGACCAACATACCGAACACGACCGCGACGCTGATCGGTGCCAGCCAATCGCGCCCCAGCAACTGACCGGAAAGTGCCCCAGCAGCAGTAATTAATGACAATAC
>JAGQPR010000900.1 GCA_020426625.1 Planctomycetales bacterium | reverse complement strand
TATCAACCACCGCAGCGCGGCTTCACCGAGACGTTTATCCACGGCGCGGGTGGGATCGGCCAAGCCTACGATTGCAGTTGTGCCGACGCGCCGGGCAACAAGTATTTCGATCCCGCGATTCGGCACAACGGGCGTTTCGTGAAGACGGCAGGTTTTTGTACCGATGTATTTTTTTCCGCGGCCCTCGGCTGGATCCAACAAGTCAAGGACGGCGACGCGCCGTTCTTCGCGTATATACCAACCAACGCTCCGCATGGCCCCTTCCTGGCCCCGCCGAAGAATACGCAACGCTTCACCGACTTGGGGTTCGCTAGTGGGCCGGCCGGTTTTTATGGCATGATCGAAAATATCGACGAAAACGTCGGCCGCTTTCTGGCAAAACTGGCGGAGTGGGATCTCAATCGCAAGACGGTCATTATCTTCATGTCGGACAACGGCATGACGGGAGGTGGTTCCGGACGTCGCGGGCAACCGCTGGGACGCTCGCCGGAGGGGAAACCGCTGCTCCCCTACAATGCCGGGATGAAGGGACTGAAGG
>JAGQPR010000008.1 GCA_020426625.1 Planctomycetales bacterium | reverse complement strand
GCGCTGCCGTATCGCAGGGACGGACCACCTACTGTCTGCAGGTTCTTCGTTCCATTCCCTCAGCAGAGTTGGCGCGCGTGCTGAGTGCGGATGATCGAGAGCTGTTGGAGAAAACCGTTCAGTTCTATGAACGAACGACGATACTTGCAGAGCCCGTGCCATAGTCGCCTTCCCTTGCCGAGCTAGCCAGGGGACTCTATGGAGATTCCGTTGCGTTTGATCGGAGCTTCCTGCAGGACTACCAATCGAGTCCAAGCTCTGCCAATTCCGCTTGCATTTTCTCCATATCCCAAATCTGCAAGCATCCTGAACTGGCAATCACTAATCTTCGACCTGAGCGCGTGAACACTGGCACACCGCCACGGCGGTTTGGCGACTCAAGGGCAGCAATTTCCCGGCCGGTTACCAAGTCAATTAGCCTCGGTATAAATTGGGTTTTCCAGATTACGGCCAGATTACTATTAGGGCTGAAAGCAATTCTGCCTTCGAACCCCGCATGATCGCCTCGTTCAATAACCCGACGCTGCCAACTCTCTGTATCCCATACGTAGTCATTTTCTTTGCTGGTTGCCACGAGCCAACGTCCGTCCGGGCTGTAAGCGGGCCAGGAATTGCCAACACGCGGCGCCAAATCCTTCAGCATATCCCCGGTAAGGGCGCTCCAAATGCGGATGCCTTCACCATTCCAAGTTGACGTCACGACCTGACTTCCATCGGGACTAATGTCGACACGGCTAACCATATGATGTTTGCCCAATACTACCGGCTGGGTACTTTGAGATGTGTCGACTACATGGGCTTGATCCAGGCCGTTCAGAATGACCAGTCTTTTGCCCTGACTATCGAGCGCTAGGTGGTTGGTTCTGCCTGGCGGGCGTTCCACATTCAAGTTGGGAATGGGGCTAGACCAATCGAGAACAACATCGATCTCACCGCGACTGTCGACGTTGAAGGTTAGTGAGTGAACCACCGGAGCCTCTTTGCCAGTAGAAGCTACGTAGAGCCGCGAGCCATCGGGGGAGAAAGCAAGTTGGCTTACATCCACGCCAGGAATGACCAAGATGCGTTGGTCCCGATCGATATCCCAAAGATCCACACCGTGTTCGCAAGTGACGGCCACTATGGATTCGTGGATTGGGTGAGCGACTACATCCCAGTGACGCCCTGCGTTGGTATGGATTTCATGCAGTGGAGCACCTGTTGCCAAACGCCATACACCGCGCGACGCATAGGGTACGGAAAGACAAATCCGATTTTCCACACGGGCTATTCCATCTATGTTGAATGATTCAAGGCTAAGCAAAGACTCCTCGCTGCGCAGATCATAGATGCGGCGTGTCCCACCCCACGCCTCGGAAACCAAGAGGCCGTCATCTGGGGATGACAGAATCTGAGCGACGCTGTCGGAATGCTTGCCGAAGCTGCGAATCTCGCCGCTGGCTGCGCTTCGGTGGTGGATTGATCCATCTCGACCTCCGACAACCAAGTCGCCATTGGCCAACCATTCATAAGAGTGGACCGCTGCGGGAAACGTGTAGGTGCTTCCCTCACCATCAGGCTGGACGATACGTACAACGCCATCGCCCGTTGTATAACTAAGCTGACCACTTGGGTTGTAGGCTAGAATCTTGACGTCGCTGCCCAAATCCAATGTCCGCTGCAGTTCTCCTGCTGGGAGCGAGTAGAATTCTAAGCTTCCCGAATTCCGGCAAAGTACCATTTCCGCCTTTGCGGGATCAAAGGCAATAGCGCCGGTGCCCAACCCGTGGCGGATGTCCAATACTTTCCGCTTAGAGGGAATTTCCCACACCAGCAGCTTGGCGGGCGTCAGGGGAACATCGTCATGAAATTTGGCGGAAATAAACTGGCCGCTAGGATCGAAACGCACAACCCATGCTTGTTCGGCTGGCCCTTGCAAGCTGGCTATTATTTGGTCGCGATCCACGTCGCGGACCATAAGCAATCCGTCATCTTCGGACCACGCGGCAAGTCTTCCATCTGCGCTAATAGCGCCACGTGCAAATGAATGAGTTGGCCAACTAGCGATCTCCTGCACGTCAACCAACGGCATCGCTGCGATAGCAGCATTTCTGAGCTTGAGGGTTTCCGCTGCCACCTCATCATTGCTCCATTCGAGCATCGGTAGAAGTGAGGCGGCATTTCTGAGTTGATCTATCGTTTCGTACCGCTGGCCGCGACGCTGGCTCCATCGACTGGCATTCGCATAGCCAACATACGACTTATACAATGATCGGTTCGATCTAAGATTCGCCTTGCGAGCTTCTTGCTCTGCTTCGACAGCTCGAAGCGTCTCCTGCCGCAGCTCTCGAGCATGTTGTAGAGCTTGAATCGCGAAACCAAGTGCCCCGAGCACGACGAAGGCCAGCATCATCGCCAGGCAGCCAAAAAGCAACGCATAGCTTGGGTTACGACGGCACCAACGCCACGCTTTCTCGCCAAACGAAACACGACGCGCCAACACAGGCAAATCAGCGACGAATCTCTCCAAATCTGCGGCCAACTGTCGGGCGGATTGGTATCGGGCGATCGGCTCTCGCGCGATTGCTTTTAGAATTACTGTTTCCAAGTCCAGTGGTATCTCTGGACGGATGCGTCTGGGTGCAACCGGATCGCGATTTGTAATCTGTTGCATCAACTGCGCCCGATCCGTCTCCTGAAAGGCATAGCGTAACGTACACATTTCATACAGAGTCAAACCGAGACTGTAGACATCGCTGCGAGCGTCGGCAGTTCCGGAGAATCGTTCGGGTGACATGTACCGCAAAGTGCCAATGATATCGCCAGTGTGTGTTAGATTCTCACTGTCGTCTTTGGCCAAGCCAAAGTCGGATACCCAAATAACTCCCTCAGTATCCAGCAGCAGATTTGACGGCTTAATGTCGCGATGAAGTACTCCGTGGCTGTGGGCATGCGCAAGCGCTTCGGCTACTTGTCTCGCTCCAGCAGCAACTCGCTTGTAATAGTCGAGCGAAGCGTTGCTCTGTAGCGACCACTGCGATGATGCGCCACTTGCGGTACCGGACCCCAGTGGATTTTCTCGCGTGCCAGTACCGGAGGATTCATCTATAACCTCAGGTGTCGCCGATTGTAAGTTAGCGACAATCGGCGTTCCACCGGTCCACAGTGCGACGGTCGACTCAGAAACTCGTTGACTGAATTGGATTTGAGAATTCAGCTTAGGGTTCCAGTCATCCGTTTTCGATGTTTGCCTATCCAACCGCCGTAATTCATCGAGCACGACGTCCAGATTCTGGCCATGGATGAACTGCATGGCATAATAGTGAATCCCATTTGCTTCTCCTACGTCGAAAATGGGAACGATATTCGTGTGATGCAATTGGCCTGCCGCTCGCGCCTCGCGCAAGAATCGCTTGGCCTGATTTGTAGAAGCCACGGAGGGCAAGACCTTGAGCGCGACCCGCCGCTGTAGCTTCGTGTGCAGCGCTTCATACACAACGCCCATGCCACCACGACCAATTTCACGAACGATACTGTATTCGCCTAGTTGCTGTGGCGCATCGAAGCTGGTGGCAGGCAAGTCCTGGTCTGCGGCGTCATATTGCTCTAGGGAGGCAAGCGTTGGAAAAAGTTCCTCGATTTCTGCCGCTAGATCGGGATGATTGACCACGTACTCTCGCACAGAGGGGCGTTCACCGGCGCGGATTCGTGCCAAGAAATGCTCAGCAATCTGATCTAAAGTCAACTCGTCCTGATTTGTACGCGCACTACTACTCATTGCAAATCGCCAGGAAATCAATCGTTGGTTCGTGAGAAGATACCCGAAGGACCATGGATTTGTTCCATGATGGTTTTCAGTCGTCGCACTGCGCGAAAATAGCGATTGCATGCGGCCGACTCACTGAGCTCGAGTAGCCTCGCGGTCTCGCTATTACTCAAGTGTTCAAAGTGCCGCAGCGCCAAGACTTCTCGATCAATACTCTCCATCTGTCCCAACGCCGCTTCCAAATTGCGTTTGTTCTCTTCGCGAATCGCGGCACCGCTAGGACTGGTGATTTTTCCGAGCAATTGCGCCGCCAATACGACCGAAGTGGCTTGTGTGGTCGCGCGGGCAAAAATCGGCACATCCCGATTAGCGTCGCGAGCTTGGACGCCCAAATGGTGGCGGTGCAATTGCGTCAGCTTTTGTAGCACGATGAACCGCAACCACAGGAAGAATGAAATCTCGTTCGAGCAATCGCGGTAATCCTGCACCCGTTGAGTTGCTTCTAGGAAAGCCTCCTGCAGGACATCAGCAACGTCAATTCGAGACCTAAGCCGACCGTCCATTCGGAAATGAACAATCTTACTCAATCGCTCTTGATAGTTGAGGAATAATTGACCGAGAACTTGCGGGGCATTGCCTTCGATCAATTGCCTCTCCAGTTGTTCGTTATCCATGCGAGATCCTCAGCAAGGGTGACGCAATCGCTGCAGAGAATTAGAAACCTCTTCGGCGTTCTTTTCTGAGCATCTGCGTCTGAGAGCGATGGCACATTGAGATTTGGATCCGATTGCCTTGGCACATAATGTTATCAACTCAGCGCTTTCCATTGTATCCATCACATTCTGAAGTGCTGATAATAGAATGAACAGACAGCAGTTTTTCCGCAGCCCATTGAGCCTTTCCACCGAACGCTGGCAAAACCATTTCGGTCTTGCCACGCACTCTGACTCGCGTCTGCGGTTCGGTACTCAGGCCCGCACTATACGGCTTTCAATACGAGATTGAATGGCGTTTCAGCGATGCGTTCGCACGATTGGAAACCTGCCTGCCTGACGATTATGTCTTTCAAACGTTGTTCCCCTGCTTGTGCTCCCAGGGCAGCTCCATTTTCCTGAGCCAATGACGTGGGTACACAGACCATCGTTGAAGCACAATAGTACATGCGCCCGACAGGATTCAAATTGTCAGCGATTCGATCGCTGGCCATAGGCTCCACAATCATGCAGGCGCCGCCTTCATTCAATGAAGCTCGGATGTGCTGCATGCCTCCGACCGGATCACCCATGTCGTGCAAGCAATCAAACAGAGTGATCAGATCGTATTTTCCGGGCATTTCTTTAGCTCGACTGACTTCGAAAGAAATGTTGTTCAAGCCATGTGCTGTTGCGTGAGCTCGGGCCGCCAAAATCGACTCCTCGTGAAAATCCAAGCCGACAAACTCCGAATTCGGAAATGCCTGAGCCATGATGACTGAAGTAATGCCGTGTCCACAGCCGACATCAGCGACGCGGGTACCTCGCTCCAATTTTTCAACCATTCCTTCGATCGCAGGCAGCCAAGCTTGTACCAAATGGTTTTGGTAGCCGGGCCGGAAGAACCTGGCTACGGCGCACGACAAGCACTTGGTCTGATCGCCCCACGACACCCCGTTGCCTGTTGTAAATGCTTCGCGGACTTGCGGTTCATTATTCTGAAATGCGGCGGCCGCCCCGAAAGCAGGTGCCAAGTAAAAGGGACTTTCGGGCGTAGCGAATACAAACGCTTGCTCGGCAGTCATGGAAAAGCAACCGCTTTCCTGCTCGAAGGTTACGTAGTTGGATGCGGCTTGGGCGCAAAGCCACTCTTTCAAGTAACGTTCTGCCAGCCCCGTCTGTTTGGCCAATTCTCCGGCTGTACACGGACCGTGCGCGCTCAGTGATTCGTAGATACCAAGTTGCTCTCCAATTTGAACCAACGGGACCGAGAATGCGCCGCCCAAGTCTTGCAATACATTACCAACCAATGCGTGTAGATTCTGTTCGTTCATCGTACTCTCCGAAAAGTGACTGAGATGATGGGGACGTTCAAACCCTTGAGTATTTTGGCTTGAGTTCGCCATTGCTGGCGGCACTAGTTGTTAAGGGCTTTTGCTCTGCCAACATCAAGATTTAGGGAGCAGTGATTACGTGGGATAAGCTTCCAGCTTGTCGATTCCACGTGATGATGCGCATGGCAAGCAAGATGCTTACGCACTTCCCAATGTTGACAGAGCGCTAGTTCCTCAGAGTTTCAACGCCACTGAGACTCGCTTCTTCTACCAGTACTGCCAGCCAGCGGCCCACTTACACCGCCAGTCGAGAATTTTTTTGGAAGATGGCGGTATTTCTTGGCGAACGCCACCCAGTCTTACTCACGTCTTCTCGGGAGAATCGCCAGTGGGCCAGGCGAAGCGGTGCGCGAGGGGAGGGGTAATTGCTCCACGCGCACTTAGCCACTAACGCTCCAGACCGCGAGTTGCATGAAGCCGAGGCACGCTAAACGACGTTAGTGCCAAGCACGAGTCACCCTCCTTCCGAAAGTTACGTCGTTCTCGACGCACCTTTCGGAAGGGGGTGTTAGTTGCGTTTACCCAGCGGTAGCGTTGGCCGAGAAGTGGCGGAGCAACTCCTGGATGCTTAATAAGAAACATCGTCTGTGGAGAAGTAAACTACACTGATTCGACGAGATTCATAGCAACTTTGCTAAATACCAGAGTTGGATCGGCGCCCAAGGTGCCTTGCAGTTGTTCCAAGTATTTATCGCTTTCAAAAAACTCAAGGCGCTCGTTGGCCTGTTGAATCCGAGCGTGCAAGTCCATCCGCTCTACAACTTCCGCGTGCGTAACCTTCTTGCAATACTCAGTCAAATAAGCGCGGTGTCGCTTCCAGAGCTCGACATCTGCAGTCTGTTTAGCGCAAAGGCGATCGCGATACCACTGGCTGTTCAGTAGCGCATCTCGCTCAAACATCTTGCGAACTTCAGGGTCGGAAATCTGCTTTCCTTGCCAATGCCCGTCGAGCATTACAGACAAGACCACTTGCAGCGGCGGCACAGCGGCTTCATAGCTACCGTCTTCAAAATAATGCTGTGCGACCCGCCGCTGGGCTTCAACGATGTGGTCCACGCCGTCGGCAAACCCCTCCATATCTTGCGTTTCGGGGCGGAGGATGCGTTCGTCGAATACCTTGTCTGGGTTGTCGAACATTCTGCCGAAAAATCGCCGCACAAATCGCGATGTTATGCGATAGCCCAAGCGGCTGGCCAGTACGGTACGGCCAGCAAATTCAAAGTCCTCAACGGGCTCCAGCATGCCTTCCTCAATCAAGAATTTCGGTTCTTTTTCCGCAGCGGTTAGCCGGCACCACAGTTCGGGCACTAGAAAGCTGACATCGTGTCCGACTTCGATGAAAGAACCGATGGAGCCAGCGGCTGTCGAAAAACCGCCGATGTTGGTCAGTACCATGCTGACAAACGCCGCGTTCAAATCGTGGATTGGCAGCAGCGCATTAAAAGGCCCTTTGGTCAGTGCTCCCTCACTTCCCGCCCCGGTCGTGGAAGGACTCTTGCCAGTCAAGGAGCAGGTATAGTCCATGAACAACTCGGGCAGCTCTTGGTAATGGATCGGGTTGTAGACTGCTAGAGATCGAATGCCAGCGGCCTTGTCTGGTGCGTTATTGCGACGCCCAGACAGCACCGCGGTTACAGGCTGATGCACCGGAGCATCAGCCTTCAGCTTGCGGTAAAGGCGGACGCTTTGCGTGGCAATATAAGTCTCTTGTGGATCGGACAGATCAGGGCGATCTTGCAGATAGCGAGGATTCTTAGTGGGCTGTCCGTCAACCAAACGCGGGTGAGCCGAGCTGACGACGAAACTCGAGTGCTTGTCAAGTGATTCGGTAATCGCATTCTGCATGGGGGAAGTGTAATTGTCGAAATTGAGGACATCTGCCAGGATGGCTTCCGCTGCCGCCCGATCCAAGGGTTCGAAGTTGCAGAAAAAATTTCCCAACTGAGCCATATCCTGCTCCGTCTGCTTGTCGAGTCCGCGGTGGATCGCGTCGTCTGGGCGTTGGAATAAACGGTATTCGCAGTTGGCAACAAACTTGTAACTGAGCGATTCGTCAAAATCCGGGTCGAGCGCACGCCCGGGTACGACCACAGAAGCACTGATATCGTCCTCGAGCTGAATTTTGGCAGCAGCGGCGAAATCCTGACGCAGCTTATACGTTTGCCACCTCTTTTCGCTGTCCAGGCCAACTCGCAGGTACATGCCCACCAGCGTGCGATTGCGATACTTCAGCTCGTGCCCTGGCTCGCCATTGACCATGTCAACAGTGAAGTTTTGTCGCCAATCGCCTTCCCACTCAGGCTTGGAAAATCGCTTGATGATGAAAGCCATGGCATAGATATAACCTGGGATGCGTTTGAGCCATGAATTGTAGCGGTCCGTATAGTCTCGTGAGGGAGTAAGCAGTTTGATCACGCTACCCAGGCTACGCCGCGGATCCAGAATCGGACGACTCTTGGCCTGCTCGTAATCCGGCTTTTCTTTGGAGTCGGGGCGCCAACGCGTAGAGTAATCCTTGGTGAACAGCTCTTCTAGTTGTTCGAAATCGCGTTCTAAATCGTTGACGTACAGCGGACCGCTCAGCATGTAGTCTCTAAGGGATTTGCTGATCTCGCTTTTTCCACCACCGCTAACCGTGCATGGCTTGTGGCAAGTGATGCCTTCGGCACTGGTACCAATCAACCGCCAGGAAGGTGCCTTGGGGTGCTTTTCCATTTTGATACGGTAGCCACTTGGGGCCATATACACTTTGCCTGGCCGGAGAGGAATGCCGTATTCATGACCATCTCGCGTCCAGCGAATTTGTTGGTCATACAAACTGGCCTTGGCATTCTCGGGAATGTAGTACAAGTTTTCACAGCGACGGTCCTGTCCGTACCCTTCAGGCATGATGTGCATGAAATCGGCATAGTCACGGCGAACGTCATCAAACGTTCGCCCGTTATATTTTTGACTATTCAGTTGAAATTCATCCCCCAGTGCCCAACTCGGGAAAGCCAAGGCCCCGCCAGCGTGCTCTTCCTCGACATTACCCATCAAGTTGGCTGCATAGCTGATCTGAGTCTTTACTTCCTTCTTGCAGTAACCGAAATAGTTGTCCGCGATCAACGTGACGATGACGCCTTCGTTGGTGCGACAAGTCACCTTGAAAGCTACGCCATCGTTGTACTTTTCATCTTCCTGTTCGTAGCACATTTGGTCGCGACGCTGCCGTTCCGTTGCGTCTTCCCACTTGGGCAATCCCAATTCCGCTTTGGTCAAGTTGCACAGCTGCGGGGCGAGAATCACGCATCCAGTATGTCCGGACCAATGCAGTACATCTAATCCGGCGTCGTTTTCTGGTAGCAATGGATCACCGCCGTTGCCAAAAATGGACTCGACGAAATCCAAATTGCCAATAAGCCCGCCGGGTGCAAAAAAGGCAACCTCCATCTGTTTGTAGCGACAGAAGCCTGGAACGGTGGGGCACACGAGAGGACGAACCAACAACGAAACAAAGGTCTCTGCATTGCCTTCTACCTCTGAACAATACGGCAACCGCATCAGATTCTTGGGCGGCTTGAGCGCTGCTTGAAATAGCTTGGCAAAGACCGCCTTTGGCACAGCTCGTTTGTCGTCCGGAACGGGTAAGCCGCCTTCACAAACATGAAATGTGCCCTTAGTTGTTCGCCGATCCGCGCGCGGGTTATGGACGATACCATTGAAAGCACGATAGCTGGAAATCAACTCATTGTGGAATTCATCTCGGTTAACGGGCAAACTCAACAGCCGAGCCATGCCGTGGTGGTCCAAGCACAACGCTGACGGCATTTCAAAGGGCGTGAGCTCAGGAGTATCCTGGAAGTGTTTGCGAAGGAATTCTGCAATCCGGCAAGACACAGGTGCCTTGTGCTCGGACAGTAAGCGGTTCTTTTCTCGCAGGTTGGAAAGGACTCCGCTGCTCCAGATCGAAGGGGTATTTTCTAGTTGGGGCACGACCAATCCAGAAACCGCCAGCTGCATATGCACATAGTCGCGGAGCTGCTCCTCGCGAGAAACGGTGGCAGCCTTTTCTGCGCCCGATTCGCGCCAGCCGAGTGCGACATTGGGTTCATCAACCAACCAGTCCGCAGGAAGATCTTTCCAGGTAATAGCCATATGTCTGTCCAGGATCTGCAAAACGAGAATGGGAAAACCACTGTTGTAGGCGATTATAGCTATACCAATTCGCTTGTCCCTAGGGTTGATGATAGGAAGACCATGGGCACGTATAATGAGTAACCTGGATCATCGCGCTGAGCTCAACTAGCTTGGGGCGGGCTTCAGAAGCGTGTTTTGCTGACTAGGGTGATTGAACCGCCCGTCAGCTTGCATTACAGCCAACGATCCTGCATAGTGATAATACTCATATCTTCCCCCTCCCACCCAATTACTCGGAACGAAGCTCGATGTCGAAGCGATTCTTGCCGCACGCAATGCGCACCTTTTTTGTCATTTTTTTGTGTCTGTGCCAGCTGAACGTCGGCTGGAATCAGCAACGGTTGGAGGCCGCGGATGCAAATCTAGCTTTTCGCACCGTACCCGGTTTCGAAGTCGAACTGGTGCATGATGTCTCTGCAGCAGACCAGGGTTCTTGGGTGTCGCTGTGCATTGATCCCAAAGGACGAATTATTGCATCGGATCAATATGGCAAGCTGTACCGTGTCACAGTAGACTCAGCTGGCAAGGCCAGTGTCGAGCAATTGCAGGTGAATATCGGCTTGGCTCAGGGAATGTTGTGCGCCTTCGATTCGCTGTATATCAACATCAACGCCAATAGCCGCGAGCGCGCTGGCACTGACGCCCAAGGCCCCGGTGTCTACCGCTTGACGGACACTACGGGTGACGATCAATACGACCGGATCGAATACATCGTTCCGATGACTGACAAAGCAGGCGAACATGGTCCGCATGCACTGGTGCTAAGTCCAGACGGCAAACAGATCTATTTCTGCAGTGGAAATCAAGTCGATGTACCTGAGTCGGTAGGTAGCAGTTTGGTGCCTCGTCACTGGGACGAAGACCATTTGTTAGGTCGGCTGGCAGATGCGGGGGGACACATGGCTGGACGGCTGGCACCTGGTGGCTGGATCTGCCGCATGGACCCTGATGGCTCTAACGTTCAGCTGATCGCCACGGGTTTCCGCAATGAATACGACATGGCATTCAATGCAGTGGGAGATCTGTTTGCCTACGACGCAGATATGGAATGGGATATTGGCTCACCCTGGTACCGTCCCACCCGAGTCAATCATGTGATCGGCGGTGCTGAATTCGGTTGGCGCAATGGTACAGGGAAGTGGCCAGCCTACTATGGCGACAGTTTTGGTTCGGTCGTGGATATCGGACCTGGTTCGCCGACCGGTGTGGCCTTTGGAACTGGTGCCAAGTTTCCGGCAAAGTACCAAAACGCGCTGTACATCAGCGATTGGAGCTACGGAGTGATCTACGCCGTGCACATGACTCCTGCGGGTGCTTCCTATACGGGTGAATTCGAGCCCTTTGTGACAGCAGCTCCCATGGCCGTTACCGACTTGGTAATTCATCCCGAGGAAGGAACAATGTACTTCGCCGTGGGAGGACGTCGCACGGCATCCGCCTTGTACCGCGTACGTTACACGGGTAGCGATTCGACGGCTACCGCCGAGTACACTGATCCCGCCGAAGCGCAAACGGCCCGGCTGCATCGTCGTGAGTTGGAATCTGCGTATCTGCATCCCACTGATCAAGCGATCAAGCAGGCGGTCGCGGACTTGGGACACCCCGATCGCGCTATTCGTTTCACAGCTCGTATTGCGTTGGAACATCAGCCTGTAGCAGAATGGCGCGAGTCAGCTTTGGCACAGACGAAACCTTTGGCAATGTTCAACGCAGCGATGGCTCTGGCCCGATGCGGAGCCAAGGACGCGCAAGCCGAAATTCATAGTAAGCTCGTTGGCATCGATTTCTCGTCGTTATCTGAACTGGAGCAGCTGAATCTGTTGAGGGCCCACAATTTATTGTGGATGCGATTGGCTCCTCCTACCGCCGAGCAGAGGGCTCAGGTCCTCTCGCAGCTGGACGCAAAGTTTCCGGCGAGCTCTACCTACGTGAATCGCGAATTGGCGGCAACGCTAATCTATTTGCGAGCTCCCAACATTGCTGCTCGGGTTGTACATCAAATGCACGTGGCTGGGGCACAAGACGAGCAAATCCACTACGCATTTTGCCTCCGTGAACTGAATGAAGGCTGGGATGCCAAATCGCGCCATGACTATTTTCAGTGGTTCCACGATGTGGCCAGCGCCCGCGGAGGTAGATCGTTTGTCGGGTTCTTAAAGAACATTCGCCAGGTGGCCCTCGACAGCTTGAGCTCAGCAGAGCGGCAAGCATTGGGTGATCTCGCAGGCCCAATGCCCGAACCACGAGATCCACTTGAAGATCTGACTCCCCGTCAGTTTGTCAAGAACTGGACCCTAGAGGATTTGCAGGCAGAATTGGCCAAGCTACAAGTTGAACCTGATTTTGACAAAGGGCAGCGATTGACAGCTACCGCACAATGCTTCAAATGCCATCGCTTTGCAGGTAAGGGCGGGATCCAGGCTCCCGACCTGACAGCGACGAGCGGTCGTTTCAATCAGACGGATATGATCACCGCCATTGTCGATCCAAATAAAGAGATCAGCGACCAATACCAGGCAACGTCATTTCTAACTGAGGATGGAGATGTTATTACGGGAAGGGTCGCGAACTTGAGTGGCAAGAATATTCAGGTCGTGACCAACATGTTAGCACCAGGAGATTTCACTGGCATCAACGTCGATAGCATTGTCGAGCGTCGACCGTCGCCGCTTTCCATGATGCCAGCTGGACTGCTCAACACATTCTCGGCGGAAGAAATCGCTCAAATATTGAGTTATTTGAAGAGTGGCGGTGATCCCGGACACGCGTTGTACCAGTAGGACCTGCGAATCCGACACTACCTTGTGACCTCTTGTATTCCAACTCAGGTTCACCGGGGAGTCTCGGGAGTGCGCGATGGCCAAAATCGAATCGCCGGTCGACGGGCAGAGGGGATTGCCCCTCCCCGTCATTGATGCTTAATCTTTCCGGTCGAAAGTTGTTTCCAATACGCGACTTTCGCTGGGAGCCCAATCTGCAACGGATGCTGGGTGGTGATAGCGCGAAGGGGCGCGGATCCTCATAATTACTTTTGAACTAGCGACCGGGTGATCTCTGAGCTCGCTCTGCGACCACCCTGCGGCCCTCACGAGCGGTGGCTATAAATATTTTCTGGGATCGAAGACGTCTGCGGAGTCCATACGATGCGAAATCGTTACTTGGGTAGCTTGTTGGCCGGGTTTGGCAGCCTGACGATCGAATTCTTTCTGTACTTGTCGCTTGTTTCGATCGTGTGCCACCAGCGAGCGGTGAGCGCTGAACCGCTGCGGGATCTCGAATCCCATAGCCCCTTTCATCCCCCACAGTCATTGGAGGCCTGGCAGGAACGAGCGAAACAACTGAGTACCCAATTGAAGGTCAGCTTGGGCTTGTTTCCGGCATTGGAACTGGATCCAGTAGTACCTGAAATCTATGGCCAAATTGATCGCGAAGACTACACCATCGAGAGAGTCACCTTTGACAGTTTGCCTGGTCTCAAGGTCACGGGAAATCTCTACCGCCCGAAGCAACTCAAGCCGGGACAGAAAGCGCCAGGTGTGTTGTGCCCGCACGGTCACTGGGAAGAAGCACGTTTTTACGCAGCTAGCCCGAGGCAGATAAAACAATTGCTTGCTACTGGAGCAGAGCGTTTCGAGGCTGCTGCCGAGAACCATATTCAAGCTCGCTGCGTGCAGTTGGCCAGGATGGGCTGCGTCGTTTTTCACTGGGACATGTTAGGCTACTGCGATAGCACTCAGATCAGTTTCGATCGCGCTCATCGCTTTGCCAGACAAGCAGCAGAGACTGAAGTTACGAGCGAAGGCTGGTTGATGTATAGTCCCTTGGCCGAGTCGCATTGCCAGTCCGTACCCGGGCTGCAAGCTCTGGCCACGCAGCGAGCAGTCGACTTCTTACTCTCTTTGCCGGACGTAGATCCAGGTCGCATCGCCATCACGGGCGCAAGCGGCGGCGGAACGCAAACATTCTTGGGCGCTGCTTTGGACGATCGCATTCAAGTGGCGTTTCCAGCGGTCATGGTCAGCACGGGAATGCAAGGCGGATGCACGTGTGAAAATGCCTGCTGGCTGCGCACAGGAACCGGCAATGTTGAAATCGCCGGATTGATTGCACCACGCCCGCTGGGAATGACTGCGGCGGACGATTGGACGAGAACCATGCCCAACGATGGATATCCCGAACTACAGTCGCTTTATCGTCTGTGGAATGCCAGCGATCATGTCGGATTATTCCCCGCTTTGCATTTTGAGCACAATTTCAATCATGTCAGTCGTGTCAGCCTTTATGGCTGGATAAACAAATTCTTTCACCTGGGCTATTGTGAACCGATCCTGGAACGCGACTTTGACATTGCTCGCCGAGATGAATTGTCCGTGTGGGATGCGCAGCATCCTGCTCCCGAAGCGGGGCTGGAGTTCGAGCGTCAGCTGATGAAACTGTGGGCGGACCTAGCAGACAGCCGCTTGACGAGTCTGCTACAAGGCGATCAAGAACAAATTGCTGAGCTGATCTCCACACTGGAAAAGGGCTGGCAAGTTTGCCTTGGACTGACGGCCAAGCAACTTGTCTCAGCGGACTGCACTTTGGTGGACGGGCAGATTACGCAACTGGACAGTCCCTCCGATGGTCGCTGGAAGCTGACACAAGCATTGGTCAGTCAGCAATCGCCGATCGTCATTGAAATCGAAGGCGAAGGATCCCGGCAGACCTACTATTTCGACGAACTTGGAATGGGTGAACAATCTTTGGTAGCCAATCCGAGATTGGCAGCTGCATATACCTTCGGCTACAACTTGCCAGAGTTTGCGATTCAAGCGCGCAAGTTGGGGCTAACTTTGGATGCTTTGGCACGGCGGTTTCCTGGCAAGGCACCGATGGTGCGCGCCAACGGTCCTTCGTCAGCTCTCGCCGCCGCTGGCTTGTTCTGCGCGCAGCAGTTGAATCCAAAACTGGGAAACGTTGAATTGGCGATCGATCCTGGCGATTTCCGTTTCTCGCAGGTATCGTCCATTCGTGCTCCGTACTTTCTTCCCGGTTCTGCTCGCTTTTGGGATCTACCTGGATTAGTCGCTGTTTTGCATAACACGAAGATTTCTATGCCTGGCAGCAATGGCTTGTTCGATTCTCGGTTCGCGCGGTTGTTGGAAATTCGCGGCCTGCGACTGGTCAGCCAAGATTAAGGCGTTTCCAGATTGATGCTGCGTAGCGCACGAACGTTAAATTGTGCACAATCGGTTTGTTGGGGGCCCAGTAACTGGGGGCGCTTGATCATTTTGAACTTGGTACGAGGGTTTCCTTTGGTGTCGACCTAGGATTCTCAGTATCAGACAGTTCTTAAAAATATGGCCCCCCCCACATGACCATACAACACAATCTGTCGGCGCCCGCTGCGCCGATCCCTCGACGCACCGCGATTGCGCGCATGGCTGCATTGTCGACCATGACGGTCAGTTCCGTCTCTTGCGTAGCACAATCGCCGTCATCGATTCTTGCGTCCAGCGGAGTAGGGGTTTCCATTGCAGGTGCCGAATTTGGCATGGAGAAACCCTCGTTTTCCAACAGCAATCCTGGCCGCATCAATCAAGACTATGTCTATCCCGACCGTGTCACCATTCGGTCGCTGGTAGATCGCGGAGTGACAAACTTTCGAATTCCCATCAGCTGGGAGCGTTTGCAGCCGAACTTGCAAAATCCACCTGCGGAACACGAACTGCAGAATTTGGATGAAGTGCTTCAAATGGTTGCCAGTGAGCAAGCGCGGGCGATCATTGATTTGCACAACTATGGGCGATACCGGCTAGAGACCAGAAAGGGTCCGCAAACCGTCATCGTCGATCAATCGGCGACCGATGGCCAGCAAGTATCACGTCGCGCTCTGGCCGAGTTCTGGATGCAACTGGCGCAGCGCTATTCCTCCCACCCAGCGGTCCTGGGGTATGGCATCATGAACGAACCCCATGACCTAGGTCAAACGAATTGGCAACAAGTCTCGCAGGAGGTCGTTTCTCATATCCGCCGCGTGGATCGGCAAAAATGGCTTTACGTCGCTGGCAACGACTGGTCCAGCTCGGAACGATTCTTGATGGCCAACGGAGATAGAGCGTGGATCGATGATCCGCAACAGAGAACCGCCTACGAAGCCCATTGCTATTTCGATCGAGATGGCAGCGGAAAGTATACCAGCTCGTACGCGGCGGAAGCTCGCCTGGACCCGAACATAGAGCTTCGTCCAATCGAGCGATTGGCCAGCTTTGCAAACTGGTGCGAACGCAATGGCGTGAAGGGAATTATCGGCGAAGTCGGTGTTCCCGCCAACGATCCCAACTGGAACCAACTGTTGCAGAGCTTCTTTGCCGAAATTCACCAACGTCAAATCCAGGGGTTCGTATGGGCAGCAGGCGATTGGTGGGGTGAATACCCGTTATCAGTACAGCCAAGAAGGAACGCCAGCCAGGATTCTCTATCGCTGAACCTGATAAAACGCTTTTCCTAGTGGCCATTTGCCGAACGATGCGCTCTAGAACAATCCAATACACCATTGATATTTGAATTGCTCAAGCTACGAACTGTAAAATGTTGACGCAAGTCCCGAGCCGTTAACCTGGCAGTCCCCCCCCACAAGTGACTTCACCATGTTCTCACAAGAAAACCAGTTGATCCGCAAGTCATCGATCGTGGTCGCCGCATTGGCCACGATCGTCTATATGACTTACCGGGGTGTCTATACGTTGAATCTGTCCGGCCCCTATGCCTGCACCGTTTCAATTTCGCTCTACGTAGCGGAAATGTATGGCTGCTTTCTTATGTTCCTCTACTTTTTCCAGATTTGGGAACTGGTTGAGCCTGCGCCGGTGCCGCCACTCAAGGATCGGACCGTCGATGTGTTCATTCCAACATACAACGAAGATCCCGAATTGTTACGAGGTACCATTTCCGCTGCGGTTAATCTTGATTACCCCCATCGGACTTATGTATTGGACGATGGCGACCGTCCAGCGGTTGCCGCATTGGCAAAGGAGTTGGGAGCGGAATACATCAACCGCCCCACCAATTTGCATGCCAAAGCTGGAAACCTGAACCATGCTATGGAGATCACCAATGGCGAATTCGTGGTGATCTTCGACGCGGACCACGTTTCTCGGCGCGACTTTATCACTCGGCTACTAGGTTACTTTGAAGACGAGCGTATGGGTTTCGTCCAAACCCCGCATTCGTTCTATAATTTCGACAACTTCCATGGCATGCTCGACTACAAACGCGGTTGCTATTGGGAAGAGGGCGAACTGTTTTACAACGTCATTCAACCGGGAAAAAACTATTGGAATGCAGTGTCGTTCTGTGGTAGCGCGGCGATGTTCCGACGCCAGGCGCTGGAAGATGTCGGTCTGGTCGCCACAGAAACCATTACCGAAGACATGCACACCGGATTGCGGATGCATGCCAGAGGTTGGAATTCACTGTTTGTCAACGAACGCCTGGTCAGTGGGCAGGCTGCCACAGACGTTACCACTTTCAACACCCAACGACTACGTTGGGGCGAAGGCAATTTAGGCGTATTTGCTTTTGACAATCCGCTGACAATGAAAGGTCTAACTTTTGGGCAGCGGATTGGCTATTTGGGCTCGATGCTCAGCTGGACGACCGGCGTACAGAAACTGCAACTTTACATTGCTCCAATGCTGATGTTGTTCACCGGGGTCGCTCCGGTCGCCGAGTTTAGCATTACGCTGACCACAATCACCATACTTTACATGCTGACGATTTGGACGGCGGTTACCGTTACCTCCAATGGGCATGGGCACTTGATCGGCACGGAAATCACGCACATGGCGGGTTTCTGGACCCAAATCAAGAGTACCTACCGCGCACTGTTCAAACGCAAGAAATCGACGTTTGTTGTCACCAGCAAGCGAGGTCGACAATCGGACAGTATTCGTCAGTACATCATGCCTCAATGTTTGTACATCGGGGGCAGCGCTTTGGCGATTGCCTGGGCGGGTACCCGCTATGCTATTGGATTGAGCTCGGATCTAAATGGTCTGTTGGTGGGCTCTGGTCTACTGTTGACTCAGTGTTGGTTTGCTTGGGAAGTCATTCGACGGGCTCTCCGCAACAAGGAAGACGTCATTCATGCTTGGCGCCACCCAGTGGCAATTAACGTTCACTTTTCGTTTGTTGATGAAAAAGGCGTTTTACAAACGGGCCGAGGCGTCAGTTGCGATTTGAACGAGATCGGTATGGGGTTCCACAGCTTCGACGATATTGGCTCCACCGATGAAATCGAGATCACGCTATCAACGATTGGATTGACGGCTACCTGTCGCGCTTTCGTGCGACACAAGAAGATGACGTTGAATTCAAAGTCCAGGCGGGATGGCAACGCCAACAGCTGGCGCATCGGCGCGCAGTTCATTGATCCATCCGAAGAATCTTTAGGCACGATCTGGCGGATTTGCTCGGATTACGCCACGGCTCGCATGTACGACAAGTTCGAAGCAAACAAGCGCAAGGGCAAAGATGACTCGATCGCGACCTTGCTGAATTCTAGTCGTTTGGCTGAACACAAGATTTGCTTGCCAATCAACGTTTCGCTTCCTGGATATCAAGTAGCGCCATTCTTCACGGTCACTGAGGGGTTGTCTCAAAGTGGATGCGTGATACTGCTGGAATCGCGAATAGAAAACGATTCCAATGTCGATATCTCCATCGCCACCCCGCTGGGCGAAATCGTCGGTGAAGCCCGAGTGCTGTCGTCCAAACAAGTTATTTTGGGAGCTACCGCGCTCGAATATGTACAATTGAAATTTGACCGCTTTCACGGCGAATCTCGCAGCCTACTACTCTCCTTGTGCGGCGGTGCCGACGACGAGCTCTTGACCAATGTTGTAACACTTCGTCCGCGTGAAAAATCTCTACCGAAATTTCGTCCAGCCATGCTTGCAGGTACGACGTCTGCAGCAGCCGCAGTTGTCGCCGTTTGCACCGTTCTCGGATTCTACAAGGACGAGTGGTTGTTGGCACAAGTATCAGGGCGTACCGAAGTCTCATCCGATGTCTCCAAGCGTTTGGATGGTCTATTGGAAAACGTAATCAGCGATCCCAACGCGGATGAGAACCGAATTGTCAAACTGCGCGAGGTTTTCCAGAAGCTGGGCGATACCGAACGCGCCCGCAAGCTGAACGAGGTGCTATTAGAGCGAGACGTCGAATCGTTCTCAGCCAGTCTCTGTCGGGCACAGTCATTGGACAGCGTCAATCGTTTCGACGAGGCAGGCCGCATATACAACCTATTGCTCGAACGGGAACGCTTGCCAGAAGACAAGGAAAGCCAACAAGAGTTGCTGATGTCTGCTGCCCGAAACGCGGTGAATCGCGGAAACACCGCGAAAGCGGTCCAACTGTTTGCAGAAATCGACGAGCAATTCTTATCGTCCACTCCTGATCTCCTACGAGAGTACGCCGGACTGCTGGCGTCAACCGGCAAACCGTCCGAAGCTATCACTTTGATCCTCGGTCAAGCCACGATTGTGGATGCCGACTTCTTTCTGATGGGTGCTATCTACTCGAGTAAGAAACAGTTCTCACAAGCCATCGAGCAATACAACCATATCTTGGCTCGGCAGCCCGACAATCGACAGGCCCAATTATTATTGGCAGACAATGCAATATGGAACGGCGATTTTTCGATGGCAGTCATGGTCTTGAAATCCATTCTCCAAAAAGCTGATTCGCATGAAGCACGCGAGAAACTTGCGTTTGCTAGCCTGTGGAATAAAGATTCGTTAGAGGCTCTAGTCATGTTCGAGAAACTGACGCTAGAGCAGCCCGCCCGAAAAGACTATGCCCAAGCTTTCGTCGAAGCATGCCTGATTGCCGACTCTATCACGGAAAAACAAAAAGGCCTTTTGCGTTCGCGAGTAGCCGCTTTTCCCGATGAGGTTCAAGCCAATATCGATTTGTTTGCATCAGCCCTCAGTAAGCACCAATTGTTCGATCAACTGCGGCCGTTGCTGGAGCAAATCCTAGAGCTTGAGCCGACTCGAGTCGATGTGCGTTTGCAGTTGGTGGACGTCCTAAACTCGCGCGGAAAACACGTCGAAGCGGAAGCGCATTTGCAAACTTTGTTGGCATTGACTTCAGGCAATGAAAATTTGCCATCCGGACGGCTTGTCTCAACTCCACCTGTCAGCGAACCGACTTGGTAGCGGTCAGCCCGAGATTGGCAGGCCGTAGCGGTATCCCCGTACTTGCCGGAATCTAAGGCAAGCGCATCGTCAAGAATGCAGAAACACCCACCGATTCGTAAACAGCTGAGAATACCGCTGTCGTTTCGGCTTGAGCACTCAACCAACCACAGTAGTCCTTGTGTCCGCGCAGCTGCAACAGGGCATAGCCAATGCTATCTGAGTCGACCCGCGCACCCGCGTATGCCGAGTACCAATGTTCGTCCGAACCGCGGAAATTGTGGCGGCTGCGCCACGTGCGAGCTTCCATGCCTGCAGTGACAAAGACAAATCCACTGGGGCTAAAATAGGGGTGCGTCGTTCCGAATAAGTCGGATGCACCTGAGAAACGTGTCTGATTGTCATAGGAAATGACGTTCGCATCCACCTTGGCCCTCAGCTGATGGCGCCCTGGGCGAATGATATAGTCGCTGGTAAAAACCGCTTCGTGCAGCGAGTTGCGGTCTGAGTAACTTGCATAACGGTAGCGGCTGCCGACCTGCCAACGCCAGGTAAGATAAGTTGACATGTCGAAATCAAACCCACCGCGATAGATATCACGACGGATGGATTCACCATTCTCGGCGACATTGTCCAGGAAACCGCTGAAGCCAAACAGTGTGTCTGACGGTGACCGCCATTGCATACCGGTTCTAAAGGTCGGTCGCGTGTCAAATCCAGCGTCGTACGATTCCAGCTCCAACCTGCCGAAGAGCTTGAAACTGTCGATGGGCCGGTAGCTGCCTGCCAGAATAGCCACATTGCCGTCGGCATCCGCACCTCGATGTGGCCTCAGAAACCGATGGGCATATCCGGCTGCCAAATAGTCGTCGATGTTTCCGCGAGGCATGACAGCCAATGATTCTAGCCTGGCCGTGGTTATATTGGTCAGGCCCTCACGGCCCGTGCGGTGCTCGAAGTTAAACAGACTTTGCAGTTGAGGTCGCAACTCCAACTGTGATCGTCGCAAGGCGATGAGCGCTTCCGCGTGGCAAGGATCCATTTGCAGCAATTGTTTGTAGAAGGCAATTGCAGACTGTGTTTGACGGAGCGCAGTGGCCACCTGTGCTAGATCGAAAACGGATTCTTGATTGAGCGGATCCAAATTCGACAATAGCTCAAACTGGCGAAATGCCTTGGTTGGCTTCCAGTCCTTCCAATACTTTCCGGACCTCTCGGCTTCAATGATCTGCAATTGCTGCGAGGCCTGATCGTATTCGGCTTGCAAACTCGACAGGTCGGAGAAGGCGAATTGATTGGAAGGCAAAAAGTCCTCGGGGTGATGCAAACCGGCGGCTTCTTCATAGGCATGGTTGGCAGCATCGACACCCTTCCAAGCATACTGCAATCTGGCGTGTTCCAACCGCACCAATGCATAATTGGGTAGGACAGCCAAAATCTGCTGATACTGCTGCGAGCTCTCTGCACTGTGGCTCGTACGGGCCCACGATCGCGCAAGTCCCAGCTGCGCTCGAGTGTTCTCTGGGAATCGCTGTAGTGTTTGCAGGTAGGTAGCGCGATCGGTACAGCCCCCACTGCGACGGCAAACCATGGCCCGCGCTTCAGCCAACAAGACGCCTACCAAGGGATTGGCGGAATCAAACATCTGTGCTTGCGTTAGCACGCGTTCTGCCAATACCCCGTCGCAATCTTCCATCGCCAGTTGAGCAACTTCGATCCTTTCACGCGTTGCGGGACCGAACATTCGTAGCTCGTTTGCCAGGATCCGTTCGGCATTGGCGTTCTGTCCTAGTCGCTGGTAGCAACGGTATAGACCATAACGCAATTTAGCACTATCTCCGCCCGGTTGCCCCATGGTGATGCTAAGCGTGTCGAAGGCTTCTCCAACTCGCCCCATTTTCAGCTGCGCCAGACCGAGCATAGTACGTAGATCGGCAACGGTCCGCGCATTGGTAGCTTCCGCAAGACCATTGCGACAAATCAACTCCACCGCCTGATACTCATGGCCACGCAACAGGATGTCAGCTACCGCCACGGCGTTTGTGGAAGATTGGCGGCGCGAGTCCTGCACCTCGGCGGACACTACAGATTCGACTACGGCAACCGCTTCTTCCACCTTGTGCTGTTTAAGCAGTGCTTCGGCTAGTAGCTGTTTGAGTTGGCTGTCTTTCGGCGCTAGCGTCACGCCCTGACGAAAGTACGCCTCAGCGCCATGAAAATCGGACATGGCGTAGTAGAGTGTTCCCAAGCCTTTGATCGCATCGACATCTCGCGTGTGGTCATTCGCGTCTTCTTCGGCCAGCAGCGCTTGGTAGATGGCGTACGCGCCCGAGTGCTCGCCAACTGCTGTTTTGTAGCTCGCTGCCTCCAACCGGATCAATCGGTTGGTAGCGTTAGTCCCCAGTGCATCCAGTGTTGCTTTCGCAGCGGGGAAATCCAATAACGCTACTTGTGACCGCACCAAATGTGCCCAAGCTTGTAAGTCGTTGGGGTCAATAGACACCATCTGCTGGTAGACGTTCATGGCCAACCGTTGATGTCCCTCGCGGAACAGTGTGTCTGCCAGCGTCTTCCGCTCAGTCTGCTTCAGGCCACCCAACCGCTCAAGTTGGCTCACGTTTTCTGTCGCCAATCCCTCGTCGCCAATCCTCGCATACGCCAGTACCAAATCGGCAGTAATTTGAGGATCGCCGGGCTGTTGCTCTCGCAGCCGCATTAAGACTTGCAGCGCGTCGGCTGGCCGGTCAATCTCGAGCAACAGACGAGCCAGCAACGCCTCATCTTCCGGTGGCAGCATCCCCACGTCACTCAATTTTTCTTCGTAAAAAGCAGCAGCTTCACGTTTCTTGTTTTGCCATGCCAGCACACGCGCGAAAGTGACAATTGCATGGAAACTAGCATCCCCGCTTTCGATAATCCTTCGCAGCGAGGATTCCGCTGAAAGATGTTTTCCTTGCTGAATCAGTATGTCTGCATAACGGGCGTTCAAATCGACGTCGTCTGGCATTGAAGTCAAGAGAATCTTGAGTTGCTCCTCCGCTTCACTCAGCTTTCCAACCGAGACTAACAAACCCGCCAATTCACTCCTGGCAGTGATCAGCCCCGGATACTCAGAAAGCAAGGCTTGAAATCGCGTGATCGCTAATGGGATATCATTCAGTCCAACCGCATTTCGAGCCGCACGCAGCAAAATACCTTGCCTAACGTCTCCAGCAACCGATTCATCTTGCAGCTCAGCCTGCGGGACCGGCAACATCAATTCGTCTGCAGGTCCAATGGTTGATCGGTCGTTGGCCGGTATTGCCTCGACCGGCTCAGGACCAGCTGGGTAGAGTCGGCTCACCGGTTTTTCAATACCCTCGCGCTGCCCGGCAGCCATGACAACCGGATTGGCATGAGTTGAGTTTGAATGCACCGCGACACCAACTTGGTTGCCAGCTGCCACGAATTGAACTGCGGGAACTGTCGGTAACGCTTCGATCGAGAGGAGACTCGCGCTCGTCGGTTCCGTAAGGTCCTTGACTGAGGCAGCCTCGGTTGCCAGTTTCACTAGAAACTGCTGTCGCTCTGCAGTCAGAGCGGCAGCTGCAGGGATTTCATCAGTCCCAGCTGCTGGCGGATGCATGAACTCGTGCTGCTGCGGTGAATTTCCAAGCGAAGCATCCAACAGCGACTTGGTCGCTTGTTGAGTGTTCTGAGAACGCCTGTGGGAGCTGGTGGAACGACCGCTTCTTGCGTAACTGAGAAAGCAATACGTAAGAGCGCCTCCAAGCGCGAACGCCAAGGGTAGTCGTCGTGACCAAGCCACGATAGATATCAGGAAATTGCTGAACGATCCCACTCAGAATTCAGCCTTTGGTTGCCGAGGGTCGACATGCGCCGTTGCTTCCGGTAGACAACGGGATACATATTGTTCTGGCATCGTCCTACTGAGGAGTTACGATTGAGCTGACTTTGACGGTTAGGGGAACTTTCCTGAAAAAGTGGGGTGAATTCATCAAACTTCAGCCGAATTTGCGAACTTCAGCTGAATTAGCGAACCTTCACAATTTGGGAAGGAAGCTGGCCAGGGGGACTGCTACCCTAGCACGCGGTTTTTGAGGAACCGCACGCTAGCTAGCGCGTTGCGGCTGATGTGGCATCGGAATTACGATTTGTGACACTAGGGAATTGCAAGTAGCTTCGTTACAATTGGACTAAAGGCGCCTTGCCCGATTTTCGATCGCAATTTTCATTTGTCCTTTTTTAGAGTTCCCGCATGACAACGAAATCCAGGCCTTGGCGGTTTATTGCGGCATCCTGTTGCATTCTTGCGGCAGGTTGTTCGGGCCTTCAGAATGGCGTTTACCGAGAGGGGCTGGTGTCAGATTCCGGTGAACCTGGCTATATCACAGTCCAGCATTGCTTGATTGCCTTTGCCGGAAGCGATGTGAATACTGCGACTCGCACGCAGGAGGAAGCTGAGAAGCTGGCTACCGAGCTGTTTGAGCGAGCAAAGGCAGGTGAAGACTTTGACCAAATCGTGCGGGATCATACTGACGATTCGCCTCCGGGAATCTACAAAATGGCAAATTTCGGATTTGAGTCCGACATGTCTAGCCGCATTCCCACAAATCGTGTCTTCCCTCGTGATGGCATGGTCGGAGCATTTGGCGACGTGGGTTTTAAACTCGCTGTTGGTGAGTACGGCCTAGCACCCTTCCATCCCGAAAAAAGTGGCTTTGGCTGGCACATTATCAAGCGGCTAAAGTGAAATTCTTTCGCGTTCAACGATAACCTGTCGGCGGTGGCCTCCAAACATTCTCCGTTGACGGTTACAATCCCAGTCCGAACCGCGTAAATTTCTGCGGGGTTAGGCGGACGTGGAGCACCAGTGCTCCTCAGATTATCTTTTAATGCACACGAGGTGTCCTAGGATGAGTGACGGAGAATTGACGGATCGTGCAAACGCGATTCGTCAACGACTGACCCAACTCCGGGACAGTCTTTGACTTCGAAAAGAAGCTGGCCGATATAGCAGCTATCGAAGAACAAATGGCTGCCGAGGGGTTTTGGAACAATCAGGAAAAAGCGCAAACTACAGTCGCGGAACTCAAATCCCTCCGCCTGGTTGCTCTTCCCCTGAAGGAATCCATCGACGCAGCGGCCGATCTTCAGGGGCTGATCGAGTTGTTGGATGAAGATCCCTCTGCCCGTGAAGAAATCGAGCAAGAAATCTCCCGCTTGGAGAAGCAAGTTGACGAGCTGGAGCTTAAGGCGCTGCTGAATGGCACCCACGATGCGTCAGGAGCGCTTCTGAGCGTTCATGCCCGAGATGGCGGAGTGGATGCCAACGATTGGGCCGCCATGTTGCTTGCGATGTATATTGCCTGGGCAGAACGCAACGACTATTCGGCGGAGTTGATCGAGCGGCTGGACAACGAAGAGGCAGGCATCACTCAAGCGACCGTCGCCATCCGCGGACCGATGGCGTACGGCTATCTCAAAGGCGAGGAAGGCATTCATCGCTTGGTGCGAATCAGTCCCTTCAACGCCGAAGGCAAACGCCAAACCAGTTTTGCCGCCGTGGACGTTTCTCCTGAAATTAGTGACACGGTTGAAGTCGAAATTGACGAGAAAGACGTTCGCGAGGATACCTATCGGGCCAGTGGCGCTGGCGGCCAGCACGTCAACAAAACCGACAGCGCGGTCCGGCTAACTCACTTGCCAACCGGCATCGTCGCCCAGTGCCAGAGTGAACGCAGCCAGCACAAGAATCGGGCCAATGCTTGGAAAATGCTGCGAGCGCGAATGGCTAGAATCGAGGAAGAACGCCGCGAGGAGGAGCAAAACGCCAAATACCAAAACAAAGTTCGGCAGAAAGGATTCGGATCGCAGATTCGAAACTATTTCCTGCACCCCGATCAACGAGTCAAAGATGCCAGAACCGAACACTACCAAGGCAGCTTTCAAGGCGTCATGGATGGAGATATTCAAGGCTTTTTGGACGCATATCTTGTCTGGAGAATGGCACAAAACTCGGACGACTAACCAGCTCTAAGGATGACTACTGATGACGAATCCAACCAACCGTGGCGGCGACCCCGTCAGCCTGCACGGAGGAGACTTGGGTGAGCTGCGGTTTCAGTGGTCCACCGATCGATACTCACACTCTTGGTGCTTTGGCTCTCAAGTTGTCCTTGAATCTTGCGAGTCCGACAGTGCGGAATTGTGGCCAGCCAGCCCACCGCTGCAACAAATTCATCAGCAGTCCTTTGGCGACGGTCGTGAAGTCCTGTTCGGCCTGGGAATGGCCGGTCGTGGTCATTGGTCTGCAAGTTTCACGCTGATTGAGGACTTGCGATGCTGGATTGTCGAACTAGCTTGCCGCAGTCCCGCTGCTCCAGAAAGTCTTTCCAGTTGCTATCGAACGAACAGTCTGTGGCAGCGAGAATCGTCTGGGCTGCTCACCTGTTTGCTAGACGGCGGCACTCAATTGAGCTTGGAAGCAATTCAGCCCAGTGCCATTGCGGAAATGCATGACGACCGAATAGCCATTCGTCCAACGCGGATCGATGCCAACGTATCCACATCCCAGTGGACTTTCCGACTGCGCGTGCTCTCGCAATGATTCAGTGAGGCTGCAAAGTTCAAACGGCAGGTTTGCGCGAATACCAAGCAATGCGATGGTCTTCAACCGTGCTTTCCCTTCGCCAAGCAACGGAAGCTGTCATCATCTGCAACCGACCGCATGATGCGTCAGGTTAATTTGCATCGGTCTCTCGCTGGTCAGTAGAATACTCGAAGCAAAACACGAGAATCGTGTTTATAGTTAAAGTCTGGCCCAGGAGTGCTGAGCGCCAATGGTCGGATTCTTCATTTCCCCGTTCGTTCCAGCAGCCGATGATCCACAATTCAGCGAGGCGTCGAGATGAATCGTATGGCAGTATTTGCGCTCATGTTGGTCGCTCTGTATGCAACGTCCGTGATGTCGACGCAAGTTCAGAAATCGTTGGTCGTCAGGTTCCTGGATCAGGAAGAAAAACCCGTGCCTGGCGTCAAGCTACGAGTTTACGACGGGCCAAATGTTTTGCGAGGAAAGGCCGCGACGTTCAGAATGGAAACTGCGATTGCTGATGAGAACGGGGTCGCTCAACTGAAAGGTTTCTTCGATCGGTTACCGGAAGAGTCGAGCTACTGGATCGAAGTCTTTCAACAGAACGACGCGAAGTGGCGGGCTCCGAATCGACTGATTGGGCGCGGTGCCAGCCTTGCCAAATCGAACTTGCAAAATCCCCTCATTGAATTGAACGCTGGGACGGAGAGTGTCGAAATCACGATCACACTTCGGCAGGAGTGTCCAATCGACGTTGAAATCGTTGATGCCGAAACCGGAGATCGGAAGCACTTTGCCCAGTTGCTATTCAAAGATAATCGCGTGAGAGATTGGACATTGGCGGCGCTGCAGGATTACGTCGCTGACCCGGGTGGAGAGGATCCGGGACGCATTGGCTTGGACTTCTTCACTACGATCGTTCCGGAGATGAATGAATCTCGCTTCATGGCAACTCGCGAAGGCTACTTTCCAGTTGAATTCCGATTGCCAGAGAAGCCGGATCCTTCACGAACCGTACGTCATCGGGTCGAGCTTGTTCCTGCACCACCTATCGAACTAACCATCGTTGATGAATCTGACGCCCCAATTGTTGGAGCTGAGTTGCATTACATTGGACCCGATGTCCGTGGCTCGGTGATGCGAGTTGAGCCGTCCAATCAGGAAGGCAAGATCCTGTTGAAATATCCGGAACTGGGTGAACTCGCTCAATATCGAATCAAGCACTTCAAAGGCGAAGTGGACGTTAGTGCCAAGGAATGGTTGCAGGCGCGCGTTGACACAAAAGATACAAAAATCATTGAAGCGGTTGTTCAACTTCGCTGACACAATATTTGGGATACTGTGGTAGCGAACGGTTTTTATGAAACGCATCCCAAAGCGAGATTCGTGAAAGTCTTCATCGACTCGACCTGGTTCCACCGAACCTCGGGTTGCATCGAACAGGGGTTGCATCGACAAGCTGCAAAATAACTCAAAACTCGGACTGGAAACAGCTGGACAATTCTCTACATCAGGGCGTCCGATCCAGCTGACGGGGGCGACTTGAACTCAGCCTATGCGCGAGGCAAAGGTGTCAGGACTGCTTCCTTGCAGGCACTCATGTCAATGAAATGGGAATATTCGCAGCCTTGACTGCACGAGTCTCCCAATCGTGTCCGAAAAAAATCCTGAGAGCGCAATTCAATGCCTGGGCTAACTTCCGAGACCGATGGCCCCGCTTACTTTCCGCTCGCAGCAGAAACTGCGTTGGTCTGATTCACATCAGCAGCTAACGCGGGCTACTCTGGCTGGTATCGCATGCACGGCAATCAACTCGCCAAAGCGCAGAATTGTCGACGTCCTAGTCGTTTCAGGCACCACCCCATGGAATTGTCGCCAGACCACCTTGGTTGTTGAGCTATCAATGCCAATCAGAACGCGACTTATTCGCGTCGGTACTTCACGAGCATGAGTCCCGCTCCGGATTCAAATGACGCTGGGTAAGAATCGCCAGTGAGCGACGTATTCACCGTGAGTTCATTGCCTTTCAGGGCAAGGATTGCTTTTGCTACTTGCCCGCCCGCGCTCACTGCATCAAATCGAAGTGGTGTAGTTCCCTCGCGGAATTCCAATGTCGAAATAGTGTGCTGTCCACCGACTTCAAGGACAATCTCGTTGCCTGTGATTTCAGCCACGCTGCCTTTCATAGCGTCCATGGGTTGGCCGGAAATACTAGCTTCAATGATGACCCAACGGCCCTGAACTTGTCTCACAATACTACCTTTCCCTTCTGTGTTACTAGTGGAAATCGGCGGCGTTTCCTGGACGTTCAACGCGAGGTTCGATTCCTCAGTGGAATTCGCTCGAGTCGTAGTGGAACCAAATTTCGACGGACTCATTGTTTTGTCCTCTGAACATCCGGCCAACAAAATGCCCAAAATGACACAAGAGGTTACTCTCATATTCGTTGTCTCACTAATTGAAGCGACCGGATCGGAATGCAGCAACGCATACTGAAATTCTCCCAGCCACTTTCTGTTGGATCTGTGATATACCATTCCATTGCAGGTCGATCATCGGGTTCGTAGCCGCTGTCTGGAAGCCAGTTACGATATAGCCACTGCCACGCCCGGTCGAGCAGCTTGATGTCACCTTCGCACAGGACTGAAGCATACAATCCACCGTCGAAACGACGAGTTGCGACTGCGCCTTCTCCAGCGACATCATCGGCAATTCTGAGGCACCAATCGAGTCGGTACTTGTCGACGGGAGTCGTGTCCATATCGTCGTATGACATGCTAAGTAAACGCGAGCTCGAATAAACGCCCTTGCTCCTTCCCCAATCAAGTAGTTGATTCAGTCCATTCAGCACTCGTTCCGGGCTGAACGCGCCGAATACCCTTACGTACGCCAGATTGCTAGCCGAGTGTTGGTCCAGTTGAACGTCGAATTCGTCTGGGTTGCTACTCGTGTCCTGATTTCGAAGAGGATAGTAAATATTCGCGGCGAGTTCTTGACAGATCTTGCTATTTTCACGCAATCGTTCTTCCGAAAACTCGCGAGGGCTGAACCCGAACCACTGTCGGAATGAACGACTAAAGTCCGAAGACGAATCGAACCCGCAATCTAACCCAATATGTGTCAGGGTCCGTCCATCGCCGCGTCGCATCAGACTGATAGCGCGTTCAAGTCGGAGTCGCTTCACAAAAGTGAGAACCGTCTCGCCAACGAAGTTCTTGAATACGCGATGAAAGTGAAACTTTGAGAATTGGCTGATTGTCGCCAAATCTTCGAGCGAATGAGGTTGATCCAGGTGCTTATTGATGTGGTCAATAACCGCGTTTATTCGTTGTTGATAAACTTCGTTGGAGGCTGGCTTCATTGGGTCATAGTATTAGTAGTTGAATTCCAGATGGCTCCATCCGCCACTTGTGCTTCCAGCGTGATCTTTGCACTAGGCGGTCCTCGAACGCTTCCTGCAGCAAGCACAAGTGAACCAGATTACCGCCCGTAGTTTCCGCCTCAAAGGATAATCATAGGGGCGGCCAAAAAGAAGGTCTTTGAAGGCATGAGCAGACAATGATCGGATTGAGAAGGACGCCCAACCACACCCCGATTGAGCGCCTTCCGGCTTACGAAGAGCTGTTCTTCGTCTATCCCACCTATCCCTCGCAAGCTGCAAAACGGAAGAGGCGTTGGTGAGGGCTGAAGGCGCCGCTGTAGCAACTTGACTCGATCATATCGACCGAAGACTCAAATCGACAAGTCATCTGAGCGTAGCCATTGTGTTGCTCCCGACTAGCCTGACGCTGCAGCTGGCGGTTGAGTAACTCATTCCTATAGTCAAAGGTGTTCCGGTCCCGCTTTTTTTAAGGGTGCAGATCGAAGCGATCTAGCTTCATTACTTTTGTCCACGCAGCAACAAAGTCATGGACGAATTTTTCCTCGGCACCGTCAGCCGCGTAGACCTCCGAAATCGCCCGCAGTTGCGAATTCGACCCAAAGACCAGATCTACGGAGCTTGCGGTCCACTTAAGCTGGTTACTCTCTCGGTCCCTGCCCTCGTAAAAGAACTCGCAGATTTGCGACTTATCCCACTGGGTGTCCATGTCCAACAGGTTGACGAAAAAGTCATTGGACAAAGTTCCAGGTCGCTTGGTAAACACACCTAGATCAGCGATTGGTCCCGCGCCCGCATTGGCTCCAAGAACACGCAGGCCACCCACGAGGACCGTCATTTCAGGAGCTGTCAGCGTAAGTAGCTGAGCGCGATCAACCAGCAATTCTTCTGCTGGCCGATCAATCTCGGGAGCATGATAATTGCGAAATCCATCTGACTTGGGTTCAAGGACTGCGAACGAGTTCGCATCTGTCATTTCCTGGTTAGCGTCCGTTCTTCCAGGTGAAAACGGTACCACGACCGAATGACCAGCTTGACGTGCGGCTTGTTCGATGGCTGCGCAACCGCCCAACACGATCAAATCAGCTAATGACACTTTCTTGCCGCTTCTTTGCGTGCCATTGAATCCCAACTGGATCGCTTCCAGCGTCTTGATAACCCTGGCCAATTCTGTAGGCCTGTTCACCGCCCAGTCCTTTTGTGGTGCAAGTCGAATCCGAGCGCCGTTCGCTCCGCCTCGCTTGTCACTGCCACGAAACGTAGCAGCGGACGCCCATGCAGTACGAACGAGTTCCGCAGTTGAGAGTCCTGAACCTAGCACCTTGGACTTGAGAGAGGCGATGTCGGCTGCATCAATCAGTGCATGGTCGACAGCGGGAACCGGATCTTGCCACAACTGAGCTTCCGCTACATCAGGTCCCAACAGTCGCGAAACGGGGCCCATGTCCCGATGCGTCAGTTTGTACCAAGCCTTGGCAAAAGCCAATTGAAACTCATCGGGATGCTCATGGAAACGCCGGGAGATTTTTTCGTAGTCAGGGTCAACCTTTAATGACATGTCGGTGGTGAACATCATCGGGGCATGTGATTTACTTGAGTCGTGGGCATCAGGGACAGTCCCGTCAGCTGCTTTCTCCGACGGCTGCCACTGCCATGCTCCGGCAGGACTCTTTACCAGCTCCCACTCGTAGCCGAATAAGTTGTCAAAATAGCCATTGGACCACTGCGTTGGTGTCGTCGACCAAGCTCCCTCTAAGCCACTGGTAATGGTGTCACCCGCGTTGCCCTTACCGTAACTGTTTTTCCAGCCGAGGCCCTGTTCTACGATGTCAGCTGCTTCTGGTGCTGGACCGACATGGTCCGCGCTAGCAGCTCCATGAGCTTTGCCAAACGTGTGGCCGCCAGCAATCAGAGCTACCGTTTCTTCATCATTCATGGCCATGCGAGCAAAAGTTTCTCGAATATCCTTTGCGGCTGCCAGCGGATCTGGCTTACCGTTGGGACCCTCGGGGTTAACGTAAATCAGTCCCATCTGCACTGCTGCGAGCGGATTCTCTAACTGGCGTTCGCCACTGTACCGCATGTCGCCCAACCATTCACTCTCCGGTCCCCAGTAGATGTCCTCCTGAGGCTCCCAAACATCTGCTCGCCCCCCGGCGAATCCAAGCGTTTTAAATCCCATAGATTCCAAGGCGACATTGCCAGTGAGCACCATCAGATCCGCCCAGGAGATCTTGTTGCCATATTTTTGTTTGATTGGCCATAACAACCTACGCGCCTTGTCGAGATTCGCGTTGTCCGGCCAGCTATTCAACGGCGCGAATCGTTGTGTACCGTATCCCGCGCCTCCTCGCCCATCACTCATGCGATAAGTCCCCGCGCTGTGCCAAGCCATGCGGATGAACAAAGGGCCATAATGTCCGTAGTCGGCAGGCCACCATTCTTGCGAGGTAGTCATCAGCTTTCGTAGGTCCGCTTTGATTGCATCCAGGTCGAGTTTTTTGAATTCATCCGCGTAGTTGAAGTCTGCGCCCAGCGGATTTCCCTTGAGCGAATTCTGATGAAGCATCTTCAAGTTCAGTTGATTGGGCCACCAATCGCTATTGGACAATGCGCCAGCGGCCGTAGTCCGGGCCGAGGCGTCGGCGTACACTCCAATCACGGGGCACTGGCCAGCTGCAGTTGGGCTGTCGCTCTGCGCGACTGCGGTTTTGTCTTGCGCGCCCGCGAACACAGCCAGATGCAACATGGCTGTAGCGACCGAGCCGCCGACAAATAGATTTCTGATCTTCATGATTTCTCCTTGAAAACTAGCAGGATCGAAACTGGCAATTGCTTGCCGGACGAAACTCTGGACAAGTGGGAACAGGGTGAGTGAACACGGGGAATCTTCAAGTCGACAGGTTGGGGAGTCAATGTAGCGACAGCCTGGCAAGGGTAAACTTTAGGGTTGTGCCGCGGGCAATTTCCGTGCACCTTCATTCGCTGAAATGGGGAGGCCGTCGCCGATGGTTACAATATTGCCGAATAACCTCAATAAATCCAATGCATTATAATTCTCTTTGCTATGCATCTTGTGCATCGCCATTTCGAAGGACGCTTGCATGGAATTTGATCAATTGCGTTACTTTCTCCAGGTGGCTGAACGAGGGAATTTCACCAGGGCAGCCGAAGATTTGTTGGTATCTCAGTCAGCGCTCAGTCGCTCCATTCTCAAATTGGAGGAAGAGCTTGGTCAGCCTGTGTTTGAACGCAGGACACGATCGGTGTCGTTGACCGATGCAGGAATCTTGTTGCAAGCTCGTGCGCAACAGGTACTTTCCATTCTGGAAGACGCGAAAGCTGAGATTACCGATGACGGTCGTAGCGGTCGCATTCGCATCGGAGCAATACCCACGATCGCGCCATACTTTCTACCGGAGGTCTTGCGTCACTTCTCCGCAGAGTTCCCCAAGGCCACGATCGTCGTTCAAGAGAACACCACCGACAATCTGTTGCAGGCCTGCGCTCAAGGTGAAATTGACTTGGCAATCCTCGCGTTGCCAATACCAGCCAAGTATTTGGAGGTTGAAGAGCTATTTGAAGAAGAGCTCTTCCTTGTCTTGCCGCAAATGCACCCATTGGCTCAGAAAAAGAGAATTAGTTTGGCGGACATCGAGCGTTATCCCTTTGTGCTGCTCAATGAAGCGCATTGCCTTTCGGGCAATATCGATGCGTTCTGCCGCCAACGTTCGATACAGCCCGTGACCGTAGAGCGAACCAGTCAGTTGGCGATGGTGCAGGAGTTGGTCTCCTTGTCTCATGGCATTTCGATGATCCCGGAAATGGCCCGCCGGATCGATCAGAGTGACCGTAGAGTTTATCGCTCGCTCGCTGGTCGCAAGCCGACTCGTACAGTAGTTGCCGCTTGGAACCCGTATCGGTTTCAAAGCCGGTTGATCAAAGCATTTCGCCACCGCCTCCATCGTTCGCGTGGCTGATAGAAACGTTAACGAGTTGCCGTCAAGTCCAGAGGGCAACTTGTTCATCGATCACCAGAAACGCTTGAAAAGCGACAATTCTCGGCGAACGCCAACGCTGGGTAAACTTAGGACCTGGGGAAAAACAACTTGGATATTAATAGCTGTATTGCGATCAGCGAGAAGTGTCTGAAAAGCGGTAGAATGGGATTCCCACGTAAGCTAATTTCTCCATCCTACACACGCGGAGGTCTCGCAATGTATCGTCTGTTCCTCTTTGTCGCCATGTCGTCGATCCTTCCCAACTGGCTTTACGCCGACTTGCGATTGGGTGTATTCGAGGTAGACGCGACTCCGGCCATCGGCAGCCCACTGGCCTACGACCCGATGAGAGAAGCGACGCTGCCGCTCAGTTGCCGTGGAGTCGTCCTGACGGGGGAACAGCAACCCATTGTTATATGTTGTGTTGACTGGTTAGGAATCGCCAACGATTCTGCTGATCTATTTCGTAACACACTTGCTCAGGCGGTCAACACGTCCGTCAACCGAGTTGTGGTTCACACACTCCATCAGCACGATGCTCCGAGGTGTGATTTGACGGCAGCGAAGATTCTGGGCGAATACGGCCAAGCCGCCGCGCATTACGACGTTCCCTTTATTAAAGACGTGGTCTCCCGCGCGGGATTGGCTGCGGCACAGGCTGCAAAGGAAGCTCAGACAGTAACCAGTATTAGTACTGGCGTGGCGACAGTAGAAAATGTTGCATCCAATCGGCGGCTGCTTGGTCCAGATGGCAAGGTGCATACGACGCGTTACACTGCCTGCAAGGATCCGGCGATTCGTGATCTGCCAGTCGGTGTTATCGACCCACAACTCAAGTTGCTGGCTTTTGAAGGGACACGGGGGCCGATTGCCGCAATTACCTTTTATGCGACACATCCGCAGAGCTATTATCGAACCGGCGGAGCGAACCCTGATTTTCCAGGCATGGCCCGCAACTCGCGACAGTCGTCCAGCGGCGTGTTCCACTTGCACTTGAATGGTGCGGGCGGCAATATCGGCGCTGGCAAGTACAACGATGGATCGCACGAAAACAGACAAGTCTTGGCTGAGCGTGTTGCAGCGGCCATGAAGCTGGCGTTTGACAATCGACAGACTAGCCAGCTGGAGTCAGTCGACTGGTCGTTCCGAGAATTGGTCGCACCGCTGGCCGAGCACTTGAATGAAGCTGAATTGACCGCTGCAGTGGCTGACGATTCGACGCCTTACGCATTACGAGGGCATGCCGCGGAAAAGCTCGCCTTCCTTCAACGCACCAACGCAGGAATTCAGCTACAGGTCTCTCGTTTGCGAATCGGCGCGAACCAAATCCTGTTCATGCCTGGCGAATTGTTTGTCGAGTACCAGTTGGCTGCACAACACATGGCTCCCGATTCCAACGTCATGCTTGCTGCTTATGGCGAGTATGGCACACAATACATTGGTACCCGAGTTGCTTACGATCAAGGAGGATATGAAACAAGCGATCGCGCAACGAATGTTTCCCCCAGAATCGAAGGAGTGCTGACCGAAGCCATGCGAGATCTGTTGGCAGCATCTGACCGTCGCCTGCTTCCCAGCGATTACACGGAGCGAACAGGAGCGTTGCCGAAACGCGATTGATCAGCACGCGGGGCGTCCCGCTGCAACTCAGTCGCGCGGGTCAATGAGCGTTGCATTAGATGCAATTTGCCATTAGATGCCCTACAATGCACCTACGGCAACGCAACTACGGTTCAAGCTCTGTTAACATTGACGGCAGACCTGTTGACCGAGCACTAGCTTGAGGCAAAGTCTTGAACGCACCGTCGGAGAGTGTGAGTGCAATATTAGCAACGCTGGCGCGGGGCGAACAATCCGCCGCCGAAGCACTCTTTCCGATCGTCTATGGAGAATTGCGTCGCCTAGCAGAGAGGCAGATGCGCAGCGAGCGGGTCGGACATACCCTTGGCCCAACGGCCTTGATTCATGAAGCCTATCTACGGCTTGTAGGACCAGATGGAGCCGGCGGGGAATACCAGAATATTGAACACTTCATGGCCACTGCGTCTATCGTGATGCGGCGAATCTTGGTCAACCATGCTCGAGCTAAGAAAGCTGCCAAGCGGAAGGGCCAGCAAGTCGCACTTCAGCTAGACGAATTGGTTGCGAGCTTCGATGAGCGAGCTGTGGATTTAGTCGCCTTGGATGATGCGCTGAAGAAGCTGGAGAGCCTGGACCAGACTCAGTTTCGCCTGGTCGAAATGCGTTTCTTTGGTGGCATGACCATGGAGCAATGCGCCGTTTTGCTTGGCATCTCAACTCGTTCGGCCTATTATGAATGGCTGCACGCCAAGGCATGGCTCAAGACGCAATTGGGTGCTAGTTAGTTAGGAGGCAAAATGGGGCGCGTGAGACATCGCCGCTAGAAGCGAGTATCAGAGTTGTGGACAAAACCCGTTGGCAAACCGCGAAGCAGCTTTTTCAAGCGGCTGTCAAGCTTTCGCCAGCCGAACGCAAGCGTTTCATACAGGACGAAATTCGGGATGAGGATCTACGCGCCGACGTTGAACAGCTTTTGAATTCCCTTTGCGAGTCGGGCTATTTGAATAGCCCCATAGCTTCCGTCGATGAATATCCGGCCGCAAACGCCATGGAGGGCAAGCAACTGGGGGAATTTCGCTTGATCCGACGCATCGGCGCTGGCGGAATGGGACTTGTCTACGAAGCGGAACAGCTGCATCCATCTCGGCGGGCTGCGGTCAAAATTCTGTTACCGTCGAATAGTTTGGTACCTGAGCAAAGCAATCGCTTTCTGTTCGAAGCTGAAATATTGGGCAATCTGGTGCATCCAGGAATCGTCCGAATCTTTTCCGCAGGAAACTCGGACATTGGATTTGGACAAACGCCTTGGTTTGCGATGGAGTTGCTCAGCGGCGTTCCGTTGCATGACTTACCCGCAGACGAATTGGGTCTAGAGCAGAAACTCGAGCTATTGACCAAGGTCTGCGACGCGGTGCAGTATGCGCACCAACAAGGCGTCATTCACCGCGATCTCAAGCCTGGCAACATACTTGTCGAAAGGACGATTTCCAGTAATAGCCAGCCGTCTCTGGTGCCGAAACTGGTTGATTTTGGAATCGCGCGGGTCTTGGACGGTGAGCTGGGCAATTCGCTGATGACTGCGCAGGGAGACGTTTTGGGAACGTTGGCATACATGAGTCCAGAGCAACTGAGTGGTCAGACGGATTCGGTTGATGAACGCTCAGACATCTTTTCATTGGGAATCATTGGATACGAACTATTGGCTGGAGTCCGCCCCTTCCAACCGACAAACCATACATTCGCGGAATATATGCGCTGTCGCGAATCCAGCGACCCCATCCCACTGAGTAAAGTGCGAGCGGAATTCGCTGGTGATCTGGATGCCATTTTCGGACAGGCGATAGCGCACAATCCGATGCATCGCTACAGCTCGGCAGCTGCCCTTGCTGAGGACATTCGCTGTTTCCTGAGCCATCGCCCCATCTCCGCGCGCAGGCCATCTTTGTATTCTCGATCGGTCAAGTATGCAAAACGAAATGCAACTCTAGTTGGTGGGGCAGCTGCCACCGTGGCTGCTTCATTGATCGGCATCATTCTATTTGCAGTTGAGGCACAACACGCGCGTCGAGAATCTCGCCTAGCGAGTTACGAGAAGACTAAAGTTGAAACGGTCAATGAGTTCTTGACGAATGACTTCATGATGAACTTGATCGGAGCGGCGAATTCGCATGGTGGCGAACGCCTGCCGGTAGAGCAATTGATTGACGAATCGCTAGGCGACTTATCTACACTGTATGCAGACCGACCGGCAGTGGAGGCAGCTATCAGAAACGAAGCCGGGACAATCTATTACAATGTCGGCGCAGTCCTCAAGGCCAAGTCGCAATACGAACTTGCGCACGAGTTATTTGAGTCAAGTGTTGGGAGCGAGCACTACGATACCTTTGAAACACTGAACAATATCGGCCTGTGTCACTTGAGATTAGGCCAAGCCGAGGAAGCCGTCCCATTGTTTCGAACCTCGCTTGCTGGCCAAATTCGCCTGCTCGGTGAACTCGAACGACGGACGCTGCACACCATGAACAACCTGGCATCAGCCCTGCGAGCTTGTGCAGGCGATAGCGATTCGATGCTGAGCGAGGCGGAATCATTGCTTCGTCGAGCGATTGAATGCCGTGAACAGACGTCAGGAAAGGTGGATCGAGATCGCCTAACTTATCTGGCAGGTTTGGGAACGCTATTGATCTCTCAAGGTCGATCAGATGAGGCTTTGACACTTCATCAAGAGGTCTACGTGAATATGACCGACCTCTTGGGAAAAAACCACGTGACGAGCTTAACTGCTGGATCACGCTACGCGCAAACTCTGTATGAAACCGGCCAGCTGCAACAGGCGGAACAGACACTTACACCTGTCCTGTCAGGCCTCGTGCTGGTCCATGGAGAATCGCACCCGAGCACACTGACCAATCGGCGTTTGTTGTCGCGAATCTACCGTGATATGGATAATTTTGAGTCAGCCCAACAACAACTCAATTTGGCAGAAGAAGCCGCCACGAAACTAGGTGGTAACCAAGAAATACTGGCTAAGATTCGTCGTGACTTGAATCGCTTGGAAGCGAGGCGCAATGCTCGTTAGGCACTGCCACCGCCGGATTAAACTCCATGTGCACCATCGTGCCAGAGCCGAATGTGCTTTCAATCCTTAGCTGACCGTGGACATGTTGCAAACAGTTGGTCGCTGTAGGAATTCCTAATCCAGCTCCTGGATAGAGATGACGGGCGTGCAATCTGCCAAAAGGCTGGTAGCATTTGTGCAAGAATTCTGACTGAATCCCTATGCCATTATCCTCGATCGATAGACGGATGAGCTGACCTGAACGATCTGCTCGCACGTCCACTTGCAATTGCCGGTCCTGGCTACGATACCGAAGCGTGTTATCAAAGATGCAATGGAGTGCGTTGGCGAATGCCAACTCGTCCGCCATGATTTCTATGTCGATTCCATCTGTCACAAGGCGGGCGCCTTCAACGTCTGCATGTTTGCGTTGGACTTCGAGCCATGCCGAGTTGACCAGATTGGCAAGCGAAAGACTTTGTATCTGCTTGGCATCAAACGAGTGGGCGTAGCGAGACAAAGACCGCAATAGCAGGCGTAAATCGCCCGACGACCGTTCAATTATCCCAATGGCCTCGCTAGCATCTTCAGGGAGTTTGAGATCTCGCGTCGATTTCTCATATATATCAAGGAAGCAGGAGATGGCGTGAGCTGGCGAACGCAATTCGTGCACCAGACGGCCCAAGAACTGCGAATCCGGACCGGCTGGCGTCAAATTGTCGGAGGAATTTGTCGATTGCATCACGCGCCTGGATGTTTCCACGACTAAGGCTCGGCCCACCAAAAACACTCCTTCTTCAAGCTGCTACTGTGCAAAAATTGCGGCAAACCGAAGGGGAGGTGGAGACAATTTAACCAAAAATACCGCTTCAAGCGAGAGGTGGTTAGCTTAATGAGGGAGGGAGAATCATCGGTCAATAT
Source organism: Planctomycetales bacterium (assembly GCA_020426625.1). Lineage (GTDB taxonomy): Bacteria > Planctomycetota > Planctomycetia > Pirellulales > Pirellulaceae > Aureliella. Next base: position 6,864 of record JAGQPR010000008.1, on the reverse strand, counting down.
CTAGCGGAACGGAATCTAGTCGGTGTACGCTTACGCGAACGCCTTCCAAACAACGTCAGATTTATAGCCTAAGAAGCGAAATCGACCATCAAGACAGACCAGACTATTTGGGGTATCATAGGTGTTTCACGCGGAAATGCGCAATCGATCGGGTGTTTAAAAGGCTAATTCAGCGAAAAGCCCGGTCAGCGCAACCAAACTATATCTCGATTCGCGCGGTCGAGCCCTTGAATTGAGATTTGTTTGAGCAGGCAAAGTCCAACGCTTAGAATGGTTGTACGGGTTGTCTTAGGACAATTTAGTTAGTTGGACGGCTTGAGACGCAAATGCGGATTGCTGGCGTGTAAAGATTCGGTGAAAAAGTTTGCTGACCTTGATGGAGCACAGCGGTTGCCGTGCGTAGCGATTTACGTTCGGGTCTAGATTTCCTGGGCTTAAGGCAATTCCCTTAGAGAGTCAGTTAGGTAATTCGGAAGGTGAGAAATGTCGGTACAAGAAAAAACGCGTTGGAAGAATTGGGCGGATGGCTTGCGTCAGGAGATGATGACTAGCTTGACACCCGAGGTCACCAAGACGGTTGCTACCATTACCAGTGAAACTGCTACGACGAAGGCAGAGAGCACCTTGCGAAGCGTTCGATTTTGGAAAGCTTGCCAGGCTGGCAAGAGTCCCAATGACACACTGGCAACCGCTGGATTCGAGATCGAGTTTGAACCAGAAGATGGAAAAAATGTCAGCGAGGTCACGCTCAAACTGAATCAAACTTGGATGTCGATCCTGCAACGGGTCCTGGACCGCAAGCGAGCTTAGGTTGTGTTTGCAGCCTTGACTGTTTGAGTGCAAGGCCGCGGCCGGATAGTCGAGGCCATTCGGTCGCTTCGCCTGCTCCTAGCTTTCCTCGCCAATATCTCTGTCTTTTAAGCGACCTGTGGGCAGCTTTTACTTAGATAGTTGAGTCGTTCTGCGAAAAGACGCGCCCATCACGAGACGCCGTGATATTTCTTGTACCAGTCTACGAAATTGGCAATTCCGTCTTCGATTGGCGTGCATGGCCGAAAGTTGATGACTCGCTCAAGGTCGCTCACGTCAGCAAATGTTTCGGGAACGTCGCCAGGCTGCATTTCTTGCATGCGTTTAGTGGCCTTCTTGCCGATGCAATTTTCCAGCACTTCGATAAACCTTTCGAGTTCTTCGGGCTGATTGTTGCCGATGTTGTAGACGCGATAGGGAGCTTGGCTCGAACCTGGGTCGGGTTGCATAGCGTCAAATAGGTTGTCGGGGGCTGGAATCGTGTTGACCAGTCGCACCAGCGCCTCAACGATGTCGTCGATGTACGTAAAGTCCCGACGCATTTGACCACCGTTAAATACGTCGATGGGTCGGTCAGCGAATATGGCCTGCGTGAACAGATAGAGTGCCATATCCGGGCGCCCCCACGGACCGTACACGGTAAAAAACCGGAGGCCAGTGGTTGGTATGCCGTACAGATGGCTGTACGTATGAGCCATCAGCTCGTTGGCTTTCTTGGTGGCTGCGTACAGACTGACCGGATGATCGACGTTGTCGTGAACTGAAAAAGGCTGCTTTTTATTGGCTCCATAGACGCTGCTGCTACTGGCATACATCAAGTGTCCCACGTGATGATGACGACAGGCTTCCAGGATGTTGGCAAATCCCACTAAGTTACTATCGATGTAGACTTCTGGGTGCTCGAGCGAGTATCGCACGCCAGCCTGTGCCGCCAGATGGACAACTCGCTCGAACTGATGTTCGGCAAAGATTTCATTCAAACGAGCTTTGTCCGCCAAGTCGGCATGGTAAAAGTGGAAACCGGGCTGGCCGTCCAATTGCTTGCAACGGTCTCGTTTGAGTTGAACGCTGTAGTAGTCGTTTATGTTATCCAGTCCGATAACCCGGAAACCCTGCTTGAGCAAGGCGCCAGCAAGATGGAATCCGATAAACCCGGCGGTCCCGGTAACCAAAATGGTTTGCATGAGACCCTTACCTAAACCTCTTGGAGGAAGGACAGTGTAATAGCGTTGCCATCGGCATCGCGGCAATCACACTCTAGATGCTCAGGAAATAGGCCCTCGCTGCCAAGGATCTGAACTGAAGTTCCCGTTGCTTCCTCAATATGAATCACGTCGCGGCGTTTCTTATTGTTCAAGTAGGCAGCGACTTTATCATTCACGCGAATGGTCACTCGACTAGCTTTAGGTTGCTGGCAGGCCATCATCAAAATTCGCACCACTTCAATAGCCATACTTTCGCCAGTCTTAACAACTGCGCGGCCTTGGCAACAAGGGCAATCTTCGTACACGCTACGCTTCAAGCTTGGTCGAATTCGCTGGCGAGTCATTTCGATCAGTCCGAACGGGCTGGTTCGCAAGATCTTTGTCCTGGCCCGATCGCGGCGCATGGCATCTCGTAGGGATCGTTCAACTTTGCGACGGTGAGATTCGCGCCTCATATCGATAAAGTCGTTGACGATCACACCGCCCAGATCACGCAGACGCAGTTGTCGCGCGATTTCCTTGGCGGCGGACATGTTCAGCTGGAAGGCGGAGTCTTCAGCAGAGTCGTCGGTGCGGAAAGAACCGCTATTCACATCTATGGCCACGAGGGCTTCGGTCGGGTCAATCACAATGGATCCGCCGCCCTTCAGCGGGACGGTCCGACATTGGATCTTGGCGATTTCCTTTTCCAGGTCGTATTTGTGGAACAACGGTTCGCGGCCATCGTAGTACTTCAGTCGTCCTACGTAGCGTGGCATTACCAGCTGCAGAAACTCCTTGGCGCGCTCATAAGCGGCTTTCTCGTCAACTAGGATCGTATCGATATCCTCGGTAAAAATATCGCGGATCGTACGAATGATCATGTCGCTTTCTTCGTAGATGTCCGCTGGCGAAGGCGTGTTCTTGACTCGCTTTACAAGAACCTTCCATAGTCGCAGCAAGTAGGCCATATCGCGTGAGAGTTCGCGGCGAGTGCGCTCTTGGCCAGCGGTGCGGACAATGAAGCCAAGTCCTTTGGGAGGGTTCAAATCCAGTAGGATCTGCCTCAATTCACGTCTTTGCTTTTCGTCTTCGATCTTGCGGCTGACTCCCACTCGCCCAAGAGCAGGCATAAGTACCAGGTATCGACCTGGGATGCTGATATAGGTTGAAAGAGTTGGTCCCTTGGAGCCAATTCCCTCTTTGATGACTTGCACGAGAACTTCGTCCCCGCGGCGAAAAATCTCTTGAATGGGCGGTTTAAAACGAGGGCGTGTGCTGCGCATGCCCTGCCGTCTACGCCGGGCCGGTGGAGCGCCTTCGCCGTCACTGTCATCGATATCAGCTCCTGGGATGTTACCGTCCATAATCTCTTCCGGGTCATAGCCAGCTTGCCGGAAGTATTGCGGTTCCACGTCGCTAATGTGCAGAAAGCCATTGCGTCCAACGCCAAAGTCGACAAAGGCCGCTTGGATGCTGGGCTCCAGATTGACAATCTTACCCTTGTAGATATTGCCGGCGTAGTTATTCTGGCTCGCCCTCTCCGTGTACAGTTCTTCTAATACATTGTCTTCCATTATCGCGATCCGGCATTCTTCCGGTTGCGAAACGTTGATCAACATTTCCTTTCGCATATTCCATTCCTCTTCTCTGGTTTGGTCTGGGCCTTCATGTGGCCAATTGAAATTGATGTATGACAGCTCAGTCGCTGCCTATTGTTCTATAACTTGTTTGTCGCGTTGTGCATCAGGTTGAGTTGTATCGTTGACGTCAATTGAAACTCGCTGCAGGATTTCGCCGCTCTCCAAGAGCGAAGGCAAACCCAGTAGGTTGAGCAGCTCGGACGGGCGTATCGACGCTCTGGCGAGGGTGGGCAAGGTGAAATGGAGCAAATCATCTTCCAGCCAAACTTGGAAGATTCCATCACGTGGGTCGCACTCGATCAGTTTGCCCTCCCTATCGATGGTCACGCCTGTTGAGCTCAGGAGTTCGCCAATGCTGCTTTCGACAAGGGCAACGTGCTCGCTTGGAATGCGGATGCGGTAAGTGCTGGACCGCACGCGCACCTTGCCCGTAGCAAAGTCTGGACACGAGATGCTCAACAATTGCATGCCCGCTGGCATTTGGCTGGCAATGTCAGTCTGCGTCTGCGGCAAATCGACATGCCCAATAATCTCAAGTTCAACAACTTCGTTCAGTCCTTCGATCCCCAAAGCGAGCGCAGAGGGAAAATTGATTTTCGGCTTGGGATGAAATCCTTCACTAAAAGCCAGCTTCAGTCCGGCACGGCGCAGCATCCGTTCCCATAGTCTGGCCAAATCAAGATGGCCGATCCAACGAAGGTCACCTGTCTTCGAAAACCGAATTCGCAATCTCGTTTTGTTCACGCGTTAGACTCCAATTGCCATTTCTGGGAGCAGCTCCGCAAACCTCTGCTGGAGGAAAGCGTCCACTTCACGGGCGGTACCAAAGTCGAATACGCGAGTTGCGATTTGCTGGCAATCGGTAAGGTCAACATTGCGCACCGCCTGTTTGACGAGCGGCAGAGCGGCGGGCGGAGCCGACAAAGTGCGTACCCCCATGCCGACCAGCATGAGCGCAGTCTTGGGATTAGCGCTCATTTCACCGCATACACTGACATCCACGTTATTGCGATTGGCAACTTCTACAGAGGATCGGATCAAGCGTATTACTGCAGGGTCGTGTCCAGCGTACAAATCGGCAACGAATTCATTTCCCCGGTCGACAGCCATTGTGTATTGAATCAAATCGTTGGTACCGAGGCTAATAAAGTCGACCTCCTTGATAAAGTGATCCAGCATCAATACGGCTGCGGGCACTTCGACCATCATCCCCACTTCAGTCCTTTCCGCCAGCGGGACGCCCTCTTCCTCCAAGTCTTCGCGGACCTGCCTCAACAGCATGCGGGCCATGCGCAGTTCGTTTAAAGTGGACACCAACGGAAACATGATCTTCAGCTTGCCGAAAGCGGAAGCACGCAGCATGGCGCGCAATTGATTGCGAAACATTCTTGGTTGTCGGAGTGACAAACGTATACTTCGCAGTCCAAGAAATGGATTGCTCTCGGGTTCCGCGCTCGCCAAAGAACCGATTTTGTCCGCTCCCAAGTCCAACGTGCGCATGATGACGGGCAGATCGGGCAGGGCCTGGATTACTTCCAAGTAGTTTTCGAATTGCTGCTGCTCGGTCGGTTCTCCGTCGGCCGCAAGGAACATGAATTCCGTGCGGTATAGTCCGACACCTTCAGCTCCGCGCTCCAAGCAGGGCGCAACCTCATGGGCAAACTCGATGTTGGCCAGCAATGAAATCTTCGTTCCGTCCTTGGTGACTGCTGGCAGATCGCGTATTTGCGTCAGTTTTTCTGCGCGAATAAAACGATCTTTCTTCCGCTCACGATATCGCTGTAGTGTCGATTCATCTGGTTGCAAAATTACCGTGCCGCGAAATCCATCGACGATAATTTCGGCATTCGTTTCGATGCGGTGCATGAAACGGCCTAAGCCAACCACAGCTGGGATTTCCATCCCGCGGGCGACGATGGCGGTATGCCCTCCTGGCCCTCCGACTTCGGTACAGAAGCCGAGTATCTTCGCTGTGTCCAGGTTGGCGGTCTCACTTGGAGTGAGGTCGTGGCTGACCAAGACGGATTGTCCGTCACCTCCGGTTTGTTCCATCGGATGTCCACCGAGAGCTTCCAACAGCGTGCGCTCGACATCGCGAATGTCCGTGGCCCGCTCGCTCATCGCGTCCGACCCCATACTGCGAAAGGCCCGGGCATATCGGTTCAAGACCGCCGAAACAGCGAACTCGGCGCTGTAGCAATGCTCGTCGATATAGCGAAACCACTCGCTCTGCAGCGATGGATCTTGGAGAAGTCCCTGGTGGGCGGAAAAGATCGCACCCACATGTTCGCCAATCGCATCGGTTGAGCGTTGTCGATGCTGGTCCAGACGCGAGGATGCCTCGGCGATTGCCGTCTTCAAGCGTTCTAATTCGATCTGGCGGTCAGTGGAATCGATCTGAGAGCGAGTAATCCGATAACCTTCACGGTCTAGGATCAAAACCTTTCCGATGGCAACTCCCGGCGAGACCGCAATGCCTTGCAGTTCGAGCATGAGTATCGTTACAGTACAGACCCACAATTCGACCTGAAGAAAAGGGCAGTGCCCGACGCAGGCGCGCAAGACAAGACCGATTGCGGAATAGGTTTTGTGGATGTGTATTCATAAAGTGGATTAGATTGGCGAGGTATAAAGCGAGAGGGCAACAAAGCGAATACAACCGCTGGTTAAATTACCAGTTATTGCAACGCGTCTGATGATGCTAACTCGGTTCTGGAATGACTACCTCCGAATCGGATTCGCAATCGTCGAATCCGCGTGCAAACAGGCCTGCTAAAACCGCCACCGCCTCGTCTGCATCGACTCCACTGGCGCGCAAATTGAGTTGGGTACCTTGACGGGCACCGAGGGTCAATATGTTGATAATGCTTTTGCAGTCAATCGATTGACCGTCTTTCTCTATTTCAATCTTGGATTGAAATCGCTTGGCAGCCCGCGATATTTGGTCGGCGGGGCGCATGTGAATCCCCATGGGGTTCACTACTGTCACAACTTTCTCGGTTGCGGATGCCATTGCGAGTTCAATAACCTATCAAGTCGCCGTGCCAGCGGGCTACCGAGCGGTGGCCCTGATGGGACGCCAAAGATTGTTCAATTCACGTGCTCAAGGATGGATGGCAGAGTAGTCGGGTGCGATTACCGAGCGCAGTTCTCAAAATGATTGTCGTCAGCCTCTTCTAAGAGCTGGATGATGTCCTCTGCATTTCGACTTTGCTTGAGGAATCGAC